>JBDGUZ010000039.1:0-6575 GCA_039585915.1 Gemmatimonadota bacterium | reverse complement strand
AAGTTCGCCTGCATATTCCGGTCGCACCGAGATGAAAAGATCGTACCGCTGCAGCGACAGAATGCTCCGAAACACACGGTCGTCTCCGGGACACGCCGGGTGCGAACCCGTCCGATCCGCTCGGCGGGGACTCCGTGGCGGTTGTCTGCGCATTCGCTCGTGACGGGTAAATCAACTCCAACTCCCGCCATCCGGTCCTCCTGCCAGTCAGGTTGACCCTGCCAGAAAGTTGCAGTTGCCAGTCCCGTGCCGTAGAGCTTCGTAACACTCTAAAACACTAAGTTGATTGCGGTTGAGGCTCGGACTCCGGCAAATCAAGGGATCCGTGGACTCCGCCGACCCGGGGCGAACCGCCGACAACGACGCGATCCGCGGAATCGACTCATCTCCTCTCCCTGGCTCGCTTCCGGCGCTTGCGGATGCGCTGCACCGTCCGGTGAAGTTCGTCCGCCATCGGCCCCGGAATTCGCTCGCGGTACACGTCCGCGAGTTCCCGGTAGTAATTAATCACGTCTTCGGGCGAGGCCGAAAAGCGGTCCCATACCTGCTCTCCCACTGCCTGCTGGTCGAGCAGGATGGTTCGTGTGTTGTAAAGTTTGTCAGCCAACGAGACGAAAAGCGCATCTGCGTCGATTTCTCGCAGCCCGTCTAAATATGCGCGCTTCCGCTCGTGCCACGGCGGCTTGGGCGTCTGCCAAGCGTCCGTGCACGCCTCGACGATCCCGGCGACCCGCGGTCCGAACAACTCCCGGATGTCAGCCAGCCGGGCCCGACCGCCGGCGTCCTCCGCCGCGTCGTGCAGCAAGGCGGCGAGTGCCTGGTCCTCGTCTCCGCCGTTCTCCAGCACAAGTGCAGTGACCCCTAGCAGATGACCGGCATACGGGGCGTTCTTGCCTTTTCTGGTCTGGCCGGCATGAGCCTCGAGGGCGTACATGAGCGCCCGTCGGAACCGGCCGGTGAGCATAGAATCCCCGTCCCCCTGTTCGCCTCCCCGACATTCTATACTCAACTTTAGATATGTCATTGTAATTCACTACTATTAAAACCGTTATGCGGACACAGCGTGCGTGTCTACTCCGTCCCATCGGAACGCCCGGAGGTCGACTCTGCCAGCGGCGTCAAATCGGATTCCTTCCTTCTCGAGCCGGAAGCGCTGCTCCTCGGCAGAGCCGGCGTCGCGCAGGCTGACCGCGCCGCTTGCATTCATCACGCGGTGCCACGGCAACTGGTGGCCCGATCGCAGCGCGGCAAGGGCGTAGCCGACCTGGCGCGCTCCCTTCGGTATTCCCGCGAGCCCGGCAATCTGACCGTAGGTCGCTACCTGCCCTCGCGGAATTCGGGCCACGACTGAGTAGATCCGGTCATACGGACTTTCCGCTGTCGGGTGCGGTGTCATCTCCGCTCTCAGCTCGTCGGAACCGGAGTGGCGGCGGATGGTGTCGTGTCTGCCTGAATACGCCTCGAAACTGCCTCCGCCTCCCGGAACGCCCGGAGGATGTTGCCGCTTGCCAGTTTTCCGAGGTCCTCGTCCGACCAGCCGCGTCGCAGCAGCTCGGCAAACAGGTTCGGATACGTGGAAACGTCGGACAGGCCGGCGGGTGGATTGCCCATTCCGTCGTAGTAGCCGCCGATTCCCACGTGGTCCAAACCGGCAAAGTTCTTGACGTGTTCGACGTGATCCGCCACATCGGCCAGGGTCACGACGGGTGGAACGTGCTCCCTTTGGTACTCCGCCCAGACTTCTCGCATCTGCTCCTGCGTCGCCCCCGACGCCACGAGCGAATCCCTCAGTGGCGTAAGGCCCTCGACCCAGTCCGCCAGCTCCTGGCTGACGAACGACGGCACGAAGGTGACCATCACGACGCCCCCGTTGGCCCGCATCCGGGAGAGAATCGAGTCGGGGACATTGCGCGGGACATCCGTCAGCGCGCGCGCCGAGGAATG
This sequence comes from Gemmatimonadota bacterium, assembly GCA_039585915.1. GTDB lineage: Bacteria > Gemmatimonadota > Gemmatimonadetes > Palauibacterales > Palauibacteraceae > Carthagonibacter. The sequence goes on along the minus strand of JBDGUZ010000039.1, from coordinate 4,631 downwards.
AGAGAAGATCACCGGAGCTTCAGACACGTTGAGCACATCGCTCATCGTGGCTGGCGAGACGTGAGACAGGTCTACGAGCATCCCGAGTCGATTCATTTCACGCACGACCTGTTCGCCGAACGAAGTGAGACCGCCGTTGCGAGCCTCGTCCTGCGCTGCGTCCGCCCAGTCGAGAGTGACGTTGTGGGTCAGGGTCATGTACCGTACGCCCAGCGCGTAGTAGGCCCTGAGCGCCCCGAGCGAGTTCTCGATCGCGTGTCCTCCCTCGGCGCCGAGCAGTGACGCGATTCTGCCCTGCTTCATCGCGCGTTCGACATCCCCGACCGAGAGTGCCAGCTCCAGCTCCGGGTATTTTTCGATCATGCGAAGCGCGATGTCGATTTCTTCGAGTTGGATGCGGGCAAATCCGCTGTCGGCGTACTCGCCTGGCACGTAGACGGACCAGAATTGCGCCCCTACGCCTCCCTGCTCGAGGCGGGCCAGGTCGGTCTGGCCAGGAGCGTGCGTGCGCAGGTCGTAGGCATCGACATCCATGGGAGTGCCATCCTGCATCCGGATTTCCCACGGCAGGTCGTTGTGCCCGTCGAACACTGGATGCCGGCCGAGAATCTCACGGGCATGCTCGACCAGCCCGGCGTCCACCGCCCACGTCGTGCCCTGACCCATTGCCTGCATCGGGCAGAGCAGCACGGCCAGTCCTACGAAGAGCCCGGGAATGAGGCGAAACGTGCGAGCGCAATTGCGCGGAGTCATTTGCTCTCCTGCTCGGCATGATTGAGATCCGACCGGGGAATCCGGCATTTTCGGACACTGAGCGAAAGCTACCGATAGAAAGGAAGCAACGCACGACTCCGGCCGCGGCACCCGGGCGGCAGCAGTCCGGGTCAGACTTCGATCTGTTGATTCGGATGCGTGAAATGCAGGACCACGCGGACCCGCCCCCCTCCGGGAAGCGGCGATTCCCCTGCTCCAAGAATGGCCTCGACCGCCTCTCGATACACGCGGGTCTGGATCTCGTACCGTGCCGCGGACGCCGCGAGATCCAGGTCTCCCCTCATACGGTCCGTCTTGAAGTCCACGATCCGCGCATCGGTCGTCGAGTCAGCCGAGGCACCCGACGCTCGGGGAGGAATGAACAGGTCGATCCTCCCCTGACGCCAGTCACCGGGTCCCGCCAGGTGGACGAAAGGAAGTTCCCGGTAGTGCTCTCCGGCGACCCAGTCTCGCCACGCTTCGCTGGATAACACCCTGAGTATTTCCTCCCGGAGCCGGTCACGCGCGTCGATCCCCCGTTGTCCGACCCATACGAACGATTCGTCTTCTCCGAGACCTCCGATAGCCTGTTCCAGCAACCGGTCAAGCTCTTCCAGGAGGAGATCCGGATCGTCTTCCAGGGGGTTCTGATCGCCGTCCTCTCCTGGTCCCGGTGTGGCTCCCGTTCGCTCCAGTACGCCATGCACGATGCTGCCCCGAACATGTCCCGGAATCTCGGGTTTCACTCGAGCAGGTGCGCCGGGATCGATCGATTCCGGGCCGGCGAACCTGGATCTGGGCAGAACTCCGTGCAGGAACTGCAGATTCCATCCGGTAGGGTCCCGTCTTTCGAGCGCCATCTCCGTCGCCGATCTGAGACGCCCGACGCCACGACTGGCCACCGGCGCGATCGTGGACGGTTCCGGTACCTGGTCGAGTTCCTGCAGCCAGTCCAGAGATACCGGAGCGGGAGCAAATTCCTGCTGAATCGGCTCAACGGTCCTCCACACTGCCACGGGGATCTCCGCCCGACGGTCGGATTCCGTCGCCGCCTGTTCACGGTCCGGACCGTGATTATCAGGATTCAGCAGGTTCAGTTGTCCGCGATCGTCCTCGGCCGGATCATGCAGACCGAATGCGTCGAGTTGCCTGCCCGTTCCCGTACCGGGGTCATCCGAAGCCGCGCTTTGCCCACCTGCCACGGGTCGAGGGCCTCGCGTGCCCGGCTCCGAAGGATCCTCCTCTGCGGTCGGGAACGGCCCGTCGATCGCCAGCGCTCTGGCGATCCAGCCTGCATATCCATCGGGGTCGTCTGGACGTGCGACGACCATGAGCCGGTCGCGGGCCCGCGTCAGCGCCACGTAAAGCAACCTCGACGCCTCCGCCTCCTGCTCGAGCCTTCGTTTTTGTTCTGCCGTCGTCGAGCGGGCTCCCCGTTCGTCACTGCGCGGCAGCAACACGGGCCCGAGCTCCCGATCGGTCCAGCCTTCCCAGCGTCCGAATCTCGGCTTCGCCCCTCCGTCCTCCGCGCCCGCGAGCACCACTATCGGCCACTCGAGACCCTTCGCCGAGTGGATCGTGGTGAGCAGTACGGACCCGTCCGAGGCGGCAGGCAGGATGGCTGCAGCGAGATCCGACTCGCGATCGCTGGAGGCGCGATCCCATGTATGAAGAAAATCGGCGAGAGACAGAGCGCGATACTCACCGAGCACGGTCTTGAGCCTCTCCAGGTTCGCGAGCGCTTCCTCCCGGCCGTCCCGAAACTGCAGGTGCAGTCGGTATGAAGTGTGACTCAGAATCGTCTCCAGGATGTCGGCCGGCTCCGCCCGACCGACCAGCTGTCGTGCCTCCCGAACCGCAGCAAGACCGCGCTGGAGAGCGATCCGCTCGGTCGGCTCGATCCACGCGCTCTCAGGCGCTTCGCAGGAAGCGCCCTGTTCGGAACCCGCGACCTCGAGCCAGGACGCCGCCCGCCGCAGAAGTCCCCCTGACGGCAGGCGCGGGTCGAGCCGGATCCTGGCAATCACTTCGTCGCGCAGACCTACGAACGGCGACCGAAGAAAAGCGAACGCTCTCAGATCGTCTCGCGGATTGTCGGCCAGCCGCAGAGCTGTAACTGCGTCCAGGACCTCCTGGCGCTCCGCGAGCCCGGTGGATGAGGCGTTGTAAGTCGGAATGCCCCGCTCCCGAAGTGCCCGCTCCACGGCCGCAAGAGTGATTCGCTTCAGAGCCAGTACCGCGATGTCGTCAGGGCGAACAGGACGCTCTCGGCCGTCGGACTCCCGAACAGTGTGTCCGGCTTCGGGCCGCAGGATCGAGTCGATCCTCCCGGCGGCGATCGATGCCCCATTTCGCAGCCGGTCGGCGGCGTTCTTTCCGTCCTCCACTGCCAGCCAATCGACTCCCGCGCCGGGCCAGCTTTCGACCGCAGGATCGAGCGGATCGTACGACACGACCGCAGATTCGTCGACCGGAGTCAGTGCCATACCCGACGCCTCGAACGCCGGGGCACAGGAACGGTTGACCAGTTCGACGAGTGAAGGATCACACCGGAAATTCCACCCGAGCCGGCGAACTTCTCCGACCTGCTTGAATCGCTCCTCCACCTGGTTCCAGACGCGGACGTCCGCTCCGCGGAATCCGTAGATGCTCTGCTTGGGATCCCCGACGAGGAACAGCTGCGTGGAGGGGATCTCCGCGGGCCCCGGCTGTACGTTTCCGATCAATCCGCCGATCGCGAACACGATGTCGCGCTGTGCCGTATCGGTATCTTGAAACTCGTCTACGATGAGGAGCCGATATCGCTCGCAGAGCGCGTCCAGGGCGGGGACGAATCTCTCGTGGGTGAGAAGCCGCCTCACGTCGAGCACGAGGCTGTCGAAGTCGCGCCGGTTTTCGCGCTCCAGCAGAGTGAGCCACCGTCCCAGGGCCCGATAGGCAAGGCGGAATACCGCGGCGGAGTGCTCGAGGAAACGATCATCCACCTGTTCTTTGTCGGGCATATCGGACCGGGATTCCGGAGCCAGAGATCTGATGAGTTCCAGGTCGAGCACGCGGTCGAGCGAATCGATGCTCGGAGGGTGTTCGAACCAGTCGTCGTAGCGTTCACGGTGCCACCGAAGGTCGCGCATCGCCCGGCGCACCAGATCCGTGACCGACGAGCCGTACTGGTCGTACCTGTCCAGCGGAGCGTCCTTGAGCAGCTCGATGACGTCGCGTTCGCCGTCCTCGAGACCATCGAGGATGGTATCCCGCACGAGTTCTCCGAGCCGGAGGGACGTCTCTCGCGCGTCCATTACCCGGAACGACGGATCGATGTCGAGCCGGAGCGCGTGCTGTCGGAGAATGTCCCCGCAGAATCCATGGATCGTGCCGACGAAAGCACGATCCAGTTCTCCCGGTCCCTCCCCCCGCTCCGCGAGCGCTTCGCGCAACTTCCGGCGCAGGTCCTGCGCAGCCTTCTCCGTGAACGTGATCGCGGCGATCCTGCCCAGTTCGCACGGGTCCTCGCACGGGGCGACCGGGCCGTCGATCGCGTCCTGAAGCGAGTGTCCCAACCGCCACAGGATCTTGCCGACGACCGTTGATGTCTTGCCCGTGCCGGCGTTGGCTGCGAGCAGCAGATGCCGACGCTCGCTGATTGCCTGACGCTGCTCGCGGGTCCAGGTCTCAGGCATCTTCCAGCTCCGTCGCCGGGTCGACGAACCGATGGCCTCTACGGAATGCGGCTTCCGTGCGTGTGATCTCGCGTCCTGGCTGCCAGGGTCTGATCGTGGAAGACTTCGCCTGAACCGCCTCGAAGCGTCCGTCCCTGATTCGACGGGGAATCGACAGGACGAACGCCAGTGGACCGTCTGCGTCCTTCGCCTCGAGCTTGG
>JBDGUZ010000038.1:0-14778 GCA_039585915.1 Gemmatimonadota bacterium | reverse complement strand
CAGCGCGTAGTAGGTGATGGAACGCAGGTGCGCCTTCAGGTGGCTCTCGTTGATTCGCGCGAATCTCTCGGCGGTCGAGTCCTCCTGGCGGAACAGCTGGACGACGCCGATGCCGGTGATCCTCTCCTGGAGGAACGCGTTGATTCGGGCAAGTCTCGTCCGGATGTCCCGGTACGCATCGCGAACTTTGCGACGGAACAGGATCGCCGCGACGAACACGAACGGAAGGACGGCGAATGAGACCAGTGCGAGACGCCAGTCGAGCAGCAGCATGGCGGTGACGATGGCGCCGATGGTGAAGATGTCCCCGAAGATCGTCACGACGCCCGACGTGAACATCTCGTTGAGCACTTCGATGTCGCTCGTGACCCGGGTCATCAGGCGACCCACCGGGTTCCGATCGAAGAACGCGAGATCCAGTCGCTGCAGGCGTGAGAACACCTGCCCCCTGAGGTCCAGCATCACGTGCTGGCCGATCCACGTGGTGAGCATCGTCCGCGCATACTCGAGGACGGCGGCGGCGGTGAGCGATCCGATGTAGATCGCGGCCAGGGTTCCCAGGAGCTCCGTGTTGGCAGTGGGTACGGCCCGGTCGAGCGCGATCTTGGTCAGCCACGGTCCGACGAGTTCGAGTCCCGAGGCGGCCACCAGCATCAGAACAGCGGTGGCGACCTGGATCCGGTAGCCCTGAAGATATGACAGGAGCCGGCGCATCAGGCGGGCATCATATGCCTTCCCCAGCGCTTCCTCTTCGCGGATCGGCCCCTCGGGCGTGTGTTGTGCCATAGCGAGCCATAATACCCGAGGTCCCCGGACCGTTCCAGCCGGGGGCGAGTTTGACGGCCCCGCCCGGGTCCGTCCATCATCGGGCCATGGAATCGGCGATTCGCGTGCGCGGCGCACGTCAGAACAATCTCCGGGGCATCGACGTGGACATCTTCCACGGCGATCTCACGGTGGTCACCGGCCCGAGCGGCTCCGGGAAGTCGAGCCTCGCGTTCGATACCCTGTACGCAGAAGGTCAGCGTCGCTACGTGGAATCGTTGTCGACCTACGCGAAGCAATTCCTGGAGCGGATGCCCAAGCCGGATGTCGATCGGATTGACGGAATTCGACCGTCCGTCGCGATCGATCAGCGGAATTCAGTGCAGACGAGTCGCTCGACGATCGGGACGGTCACAGAGATATGGGACTACCTGCGTCTGCTGTGGAGTCGTGTCGGGCACACGATCTGCCCGGAGTGCGGCGTGCGCGTCGTACCGGATACCGTGAGCTCCGCCACCGACTCGGTTATGGGCCTCGAACAGGGAAGTCGGATCTACATCACTTTTCCATGGGAGGGGCGGGACGGGCTCCAGGCATCTACGGCTGCCGATCAGCTGCGGGCCCGCGGATACGTGCGGGTCATCGTTGACGGAGAGGAACACCACCTCGATTCGGAACAGGATCCCATCCCGCTGACGGAGGCCGAGCGCGTGCTCGTGGTCGTGGATCGTATCGTGATAACAGACGACATCCGGGAGCGCGTGTCCGAAGCTATGGCGAGCGCGTTCGCCGAGAGCCACGGACATGCCGAGGTGCTCATCGTGGAGCGGGACGATTCCGGAGGGCTCACGATTCTCCGCGACCTGCCGTTCAACGAACGGTTTCGCTGCAGCCGCTGCGCGCGGGAGTTTCCCGAACCGACACCGGTGCTGTTCAGCTTCAACCACCCCGTCGGAGCCTGCGAAACGTGCAACGGCTTCGGAGCGGTCCTCGAGTACGATATCGATCTGATCGTTCCCGACTCCGAGCGCTCTCTCGCCGCCGGTGCTCTCGACCCGTGGACCAAGCCCCGGTATCGAAAGGAACGAGCGGCTGTCCTTCAATTGGCCACGAGACGGGGCGCCGACGTGGATGTGCCGTGGTGCGATCTGGAGGCCGAACTGCAACGGGAATTGCTGCACGGGAGCGACGAGTTCGTGGGGATGCTCCCGTTCCTGCGCGGCCGTGAGCGGAAGCGCTACAAACAGTACATCCGGGTGTTTCTCCGTCAGTATCAGCGCCCGCGCACCTGTCCGTCGTGCGGCGGCGCCCGGCTCAAGACCGAAGCCCTCAACATTCAGGTGGATGGACACACCATCGCAGAGCTGGCGGGGTTCACGTTCGACCGGTTCGCCGGGTGGCTGGAGACGCTGAGCCTCACGCCGTTCGAAGTCCAGGTCGCGGAAACGATCCTGGACGAGGTACGGAACCGTATCGGCTTCCTGCACCAGGTAGGACTCGGCTATCTCACCCTTGGCCGCCAGGCCCGCACGCTTTCCGGCGGCGAGATGCAGCGGATCCGCCTTGCGAGCAGTCTCGGAAGCCGGCTCGTCGACACTCTTTATGTGCTCGATGAACCGACGATCGGGCTGCATGCACGCGACACCGACCGGTTCATTGCCGTTCTGCGACGGCTCCGCGACTCTGGCAATACGGTGCTGGTAGTGGAGCACGACGCCGCAATTCTGCGGGTGGCCGACCGGATCGTCGAACTGGGCCCCGGGGCAGGTGAGCTTGGAGGGGACCTGGTGTTCAGCGGGGACTGGGTCGAGCTGCTCGATTCGGGGACGACGACGGGGACGGCGCTGAGCAGCCCGGCCGGGGCACAGACGCGCCGCCAGCCGGCGGATCAAGGTTGGCTCGAGCTTCACGGCGCCCGACTTCACAACGTGCGGGGGCTCGATCTCCGCATCCCCCTCGGCTCGCTCACGGTCGTGACCGGCGTCTCGGGATCCGGAAAATCGACCCTGGTCCACGACCTGCTGTACCGAGCACTCGAGAGGTCGCTGCGGGGTGAAACGACCGCACGGCTTCACCTGGGGGAGGCGGCCGGAGAGTGGGATTCGCTGACCGGAGCGCACGGACTTACCGACGCCATCCTCGTCGATCAGAGTCCTATCGGCCGGACCCCACGGTCGAACCCGATCACGTACCTCAAGGGCTGGGGGGAGATCCGAAAGGTGTTCGCTGCGCAGCCCGAGGCGAAGCGGAGGGGCTACGCACCTCGACACTTCAGCTTCAACGTCGAGGGGGGTCGCTGCGAAGCCTGCAAGGGCGCGGGTGAGGAAGTCGTGGAGATGGTGTTCCTGGCGGACGTGTCCGTCCCGTGTGAGGTGTGCGAGGGCGCTCGGTTCAAGCCCGAAGTGATGGAGGTTCGATACCGTGGCCTGAACATCCGGGAGGTCCTCGATCTCACGGTGGATGAAGCGATCCGGTTCTTCATCCGGCAGGACCGGCTGGGAGAGACGCTGTGGCAGTTGCAGCGGGTAGGGCTCGGCTACCTGAGGCTCGGTCAGTCGGCGACCACGCTGTCCGGCGGAGAGGCCCAGCGCCTGAAGATCGCCCGTGAGCTGGCACGGGGCCCGGGCGGCAGGAAGCGGATCTACATTCTCGACGAGCCGACGACCGGACTCGGCGCGGGCGAGGTGGACCGCCTGGCCGGTGTCCTGGAGCAGCTCACGGAGACGGGGCACACGGTCGTGGTCGTCGAGCACAATCTGGACGTGATCGCGCGGGCCGACTGGATCGTGGACCTGGGGCCCGAGGCCGCCGAGGATGGCGGTCGAATCGTGGCGGAAGGCCCGCCATCATCGATCATGGCTGAGCCCGATTCGCACACCGGCCGGTTCCTGCACCAGCACCTGAACTCCGGGATCGGGCTCGAGTCGGACCTGGCGAGCGTCGGCACCGGCTCCGAATGAGCGGCATCCACTCGACACATCCGGTGGTCTCGGTCCTGCTGCCCTGCCGGAACGCTGTGCCCTGGCTGGAAGAATGTCTCGACAGTCTGTTCGTCCAGACTCTGTCCAACATCGAGGTAATCGCCGTCGACGACGGTTCGACTGACGGTACGCTCGCGATGCTGCGGAGCAGGGCTCGTCTGGAGAACCGACTGCGGGTGCTGGACGGTGAGGAGCGGGGGCTCGTGTCCGCCCTCAACCGGGCGGCATCGGAGGCGGCGGCCCCGCTGCTCGCCCGAATGGATGCGGATGATGTGGCCCACCCGGATCGACTGCTGGCCCAGACAGCGTTTCTCGCCAGTCATACATCGGTTGCGGCGTGCGGAACGGCGGTCCGGCTGTTTCCCGACGCCAGCCTGGGCTCCGGATATCGTCGCTACGAAGCGTGGCTGAACGGCCTGGTGGATGAGGAGACGGTGGCGGCCGACCTGTTCGTCGAATGTCCGATCGCCCACCCCACGCTCGCAATCCGCGCTTCGGTGTTCCACGCTCTGGGCGGTTATCGGGACCTGGACTGGCCGGAGGATTACGACCTCGTCCTGAGACTCCACGCCGCCGGCATGCGGGCCTCGAATCTGCCCCGCCAACTGCTCGACTGGCGTGTCCATCCGGGTCGGCACTCCCTGCGCTCGGAGCGCTATGCGCCGTACGCTTTCCGGCGCTGCAAAGTCCACTTCCTTCGAACGGCACTTCTTCCATCCGGCCGGCCGATCGTCGTGTGGGGAGCCGGAAAGGTGGGGAAACCCCTCGCGCGAGAACTTCAGCGGCAGGGGATCCAGGTCGCGGCGTTCGTGGATCTGGACCCCCGTAAGATCGGCCAGGAGATCCACGGCGCGCCCGTGCTGGATCCGGGGGGGATCGAGGATCTGATGCGTGACTCAGATCCGTACGTCCTGGCCGCGGTCGGCTCTCCAGGAGCCCGTGACGAAATCCGCGGGGCGCTGGATGCCATGGGTCGCCACGAGATCGACGATTACCGGGTGTGTGCCTAGATTAGATTCCTTCCCGATGCTCGGAGTGACACAGCAGGCGGCCCGAAGCCGGATATTCGGCGAGCACCCCAGGAGAACGAAATGGCAGAACGGCGTTCCGGTTGGCGGAATCAGGCGACTCTCTCCTGTCTGGCCATCCTCGCTGCAGGGTGTGCTGCGGGAGGCCCCCCGGAAACTGGCCCGGATTCGGCGGGAACGAGCACGAACGGACAGGGTGAAGCCGATCTTCGGATGCTGAATGGCATGCCTAACGGTGCATGGGAATCGTCGTACGAGCCTCTCGACGCCGGTAGCGTGCTGATCCGTGGTGGTACCGTAATGACGGCGGCGGGAGAGGAAATTCAGGGAGGGGATGTGCTGCTGGTCGATGGTCGCATCGAGGCCGTCGGAGTTGGACTCAACGCCCCGGCGGATGCCGCGATCATTGATGCTGCCGGCAGATTCGTAACGCCTGGAATCATCGACTCGCACTCGCACCTCGGGGTGTATCCATCTCCCGGGGTCGAGGGAATGGGGGAGGGCAACGAGGCAACGAACCCGGTAACCGCCGAGGTGTGGGCAGAGCACGGCGTATGGCCTCAGGATCCAGGTTTCTGGCGTGCCCTGGCCGGCGGGGTGACGACTCTGCAGACCCTGCCGGGCAGCGCCAACCTGATCGGCGGTCGTGGCGTGACGCTGAAGCTCGTACCGGGAAGGGGCGTCACCGACATGATGTTCCCCGGCGCGCCGATGGGCCTGAAGATGGCATGCGGGGAGAATCCGAAACGTGTCTATCAGAGTAGCGGGCCTTCCACCCGAATGGGCAATGTGGCTGGCTATCGCGCAGCATTCATCAAGGCGGAAGAATACCGGGACGAATGGGATCTCTGGCTGGCTGGTGATAGAACGGCGGATCGTCCCGACCGGGACCTGGCGCTCGAGACGCTGGCGGAAGTCCTGCGCGGCAACATCCTGATCCAGGCCCACTGCTACCGCGCCGATGACATGCTCACGATGCTGGAATTGGCGCAGGAATTCGAATTTCCAATCCGCTCGTTTCACCATGCGACAGAAGCCTACAAGATCCGGGACCGGCTCGTGGAGGGGGACGTGGCTGCGTCCATGTGGGTGGACTGGTGGGGCTTCAAGATGGAGGCGTTCGACGGCATTCCCCAGAACATCGCCCTCGTGTCCGATGCCGGAGCTCGAGCGATCCTGCATACGGACAGCAACCTCGAGATCCAGATCCTGAACCAGAATGCGGCTCGGGCCATGTATGCAGGACGTGGTGCGGGTGTCGAAGTGAGCCGCGATCAGGCACTCAGGTGGATCACGATCAATCCTGCCTGGGCGCTCGGCGTCGATGGACAGACCGGCAGTCTGGAGCCGGGAAAGGCGGGGGACGTGGTCATCTGGTCCGGCGACCCGTTCAGCGTGTACAGCCGCGCGGACCAGGTCCTGATCGATGGAGCCGTCGTGTACGATCGGCTGCGTTCCGACGGGAATCCCGTCAGCGATTTCGAGCTGGGGATTCTCCCCGACGTGGGCCAGGGAGGTGGACTGTGAGCCGCGCGAAGCTGTGCGTCAGGCAAGTGGTACGTCCGGCGATCCTGGCCGCATTCCTGACAGGTCTCCCGCTGACTGCCGCTGGACAGGATCTCGCAGTGACCGGCGGGACCGTGCACACCGTTTCGGGAGCGGTGCTCGAAGGGGCCACAGTGCTGATCCGGGCCGGGCGCATAGAAGCGATCGGCCGTGACATAGAGATCCCGGCCGGGATCCAGATCCTCGATGCTGCAGGCCGGGTTGTGACCCCCGGCCTGTTCGATGCTACGACCTCCCTTGGTCTCGTAGAGGTCGGAATGGTGAGCTCTTCCGTGGACAGCCGCCTGGACGGCGATCCGGTGCGGGCTGCGTTCGACGTAGTGGACGGGATCAACCCGCGGTCCGTGTTAATTCCGGTGAATCGGGCGGCAGGACTGACGACCGTGCTCACGGCCCCCGTCGGAGGGCTGATCTCGGGACAGGCCGCGATCATTGACCTCGCGGGCTCATCGACGGACGAGATGGTCGTGGTGTCAGGGGCAGCGATGGTAGCTCACTTTTCGGCCGGCGCAGCCGGAGGGTCCCGTGGCGGGGCTTCACTCAGACTTCGCGAGGTGCTCGACGACGCGCGATTCTGGCGTGACAACCGGGCAGCTTTCGACGCAGGCGGCACCCGCGGGCTTTCGGCTTCACGACTGGACCTCGAGGCCCTGGGACCAGTGCTGGACGGCGAGATCCCGCTGATCGTGAATGTCCACCGCGCGGCCGATATCGAAGCCGTGTTACGGATCGCCGATGACTACGGGCTCAGCCTGGTCATATCCGGCGCATCCGAGGCCTGGCTGGTCGCGGACAGACTGGAAGCCGCGCGAGTGCCGGTTATCGTCAAGCCGCTCACCAACAATCCGGCGGGCTTCGATCGGCTCGGAGCTCGATTCGACAATGCTTCACTGCTGCACGAAGCAGGAGTGGAAGTCGTGATCGGGAGCTTCAACTCACATAACGCTCGCTGGCTGACACATGAGGCCGGAAACGCGGTGCGATTCGGGCTGCCGTGGGATGTCGCACTCAGGGCCGTCACCCTTGCTCCGGCGCAGGCTCTCGGAGCAGCTGACCTGTATGGCTCCCTGGAGCCCGGCAAGGTAGGGAGCCTGGTCGTGTGGACTGGAGACCCTTTCGAACTTTCCACCTACGCCGAGGCCGTGGTGATCCGCGGAGTCGTCACCTCGCCGGACAATCGCCAGATAGAGCTCTTCAGGCGCTACCGGCACCTTGACGAGGAGTCCCCGGCCTTCAGATAGGCCGAACTCCGACCTCCGGCGGACGGGGCTTTCCGGCCCCTGCGCGATCGTAACCAAACGGTCGCGGAACAGGCCTGTTTCGGCTATATTTTACAGGTTATTCCAGCCTTGAATCGGAGTTTCGACGCCTCGTCCATCGGACGGAGCCCGGAACCCCGTGAACCGATTGCGAAGCGGAGTCCATGGAGATCGAAGAGCGCACGGAGCGGATCGAGCAACGCCTGCTCGAAGATGAGATGCGGGAGTCGTTCATCGATTACTCGATGAGCGTCATCGTGCAGCGGGCATTGCCCGACGTGCGCGACGGTCTCAAGCCTGTTCACAGGCGCATCCTGTACGCGATGCACGAACTCGGGCTGTCGCCGAGCCGACCGTACAAGAAGTCAGCGACCGTCGTGGGTGACGTGCTCGGCAAGTACCACCCGCACGGTGATTCTGCGGTGTACGATTCGCTCGTCCGGATGGTGCAGAATTTCTCGCTTCGTTATCCGCTGATCGACGGTCAGGGGAACTTCGGCTCAATCGATGGCGACAGTGCTGCGGCGTATCGGTACACCGAGGCGCGGATGGCATCGATCGCGACGGAGATGCTGTCCGACATCGACCGGTCCACGGTCGACTTCACGCCGAACTTCGATGACCAGCTCGAAGAGCCGGTCGTACTGCCCTCGCTTCCTCCCAATCTGCTGGTCAACGGCTCGTCGGGAATCGCCGTGGGGATGGCCACGAACATCCCTCCGCACAATCTTCGCGAAGTCGTCGCGGCGGTTGATCTGTTGATTCAGAATCCCGACGCCACGATCGATGAGTTGATGGAGCATGTGCAGGGTCCAGACTTCCCTACCGCCGGCCTCGTGTACGGGCTGGATGGGATCCGCGACGCTTACACGCTGGGTCGCGGGCGGGTCGTGATCCGGGCACGGGCGCACTTCGAGGAACGGCCGAACGTCGGCGAGCGAATCGTGGTGACCGAGATCCCGTTCATGGTCAACAAGAGTCGGCTGATCGAGCAGATCGCGCAGCTCGTCCGGGACCGGCGCACCGAGGACATCGCGGATCTCAGGGACGAGTCCGATCGAGATGGAATCCGGATCGTCATCGACCTGAAGCGGGACTCAATCCCGCAGATCGTCCTCAACCAGCTGTTCAAGCATACGCAGATGCAGTCCACCTTCGGCGTCATCATGCTCGCGCTGGTGGATGGCGTTCCGAAGGTGATGGACCTGAAGGAAATCCTCCAGCACTTCATCGATCACCGCCACGAGGTGGTCGTGCGGCGGAGCGAACACGACCTGGCTGCCGCGAAGGCTCGTGAGCACATCCTCGAGGGGCTCAAGATCGCCGTCGACAACATCGACGAGGTCGTCGCGATCATCCGTGGGTCGAAGGACTCCCCGGATGCTGCCGAGAACCTCCGGGCCCGATTCGACCTGAGCCAGGAACAGGCGGCTGCGATTCTCGCGATGCGCCTGTCGCGGCTCACGGGTCTCGAGATCGATAAGCTCGAGGGTGAGCTGCGGGAGGTCAGGGCGTTGATCGAGGAGCTCGAGGCCCTGCTCGATTCGCGTGATCTGAGAATGGCGATGATCCGCGAGGAGCTCGGGCAGTTCGCGGACCGATATGGAGACGACAGGCGGACCGAGATCGTCGGAGCTGCTGCAAGCTTCCGAGCGGAGGACCTGATCGCCGACGAGGAGATGGTGATCACGGTCAGCCACGAGGGCTACATCAAGCGGATCCCGCCGGCCACCTACAGGCAGCAACGGCGCGGTGGACGCGGAATAGCGGGGATGAGCACCAAAGAAGAGGACTGGGTGGAGCATCTGTTCTTGGCTTCCACCCACGACTATCTGCTGGTGATCACGGCACATGGCCAACTCTACTGGCTGAAGGTCCACCAGATTCCGCCGGCCTCCCGCATGTCGCGGGGCAAGCCGATCGTGAACCTGCTGAACATAGAGAAAGACGAGCAGATCGCGTCGATCGTTCGGGTGCGGGATTTCCCGGACGACCAGTACCTGTTCTTCGCCACGCAGGACGGGTTGGTGAAGAAGACGAGTCTCTCAGCCTACTCGAATGTGCGCACCGTAGGAATCAACGCGATCAACATCGTCGAAAACGATCGCCTGATCGACGTCCAGCTAACGAGCGGCGACAACGACGTGCTCCTCGCGACCCGACTCGGAAAGTCGATCCGGTTCGCGGAATCGGATGCGCGAGAGATGGGTCGGGCGACACGTGGTGTGCGTGGAATTCGCCTGGCGGTGGACGACGCCGTGGTCGGCCTCGTGGTCGTCCGGCGGGATGCCTCGGTCCTCACCGTGACCCGGCTCGGGATGGGCAAACGGACCTCGGTGGACGAGTACCGGTCGCAGCGGCGAGGTGGGAAAGGGCTGATCAATCTCCGCCTGACACCGAAGACGGGCGAGGTGATCGCGGTCAAGGAGGTCACGGACGAGGACGAGTTGATGCTCGTCACCCGCGCGGGCGTAATCAATCGCCAGCCCGCATCGCAGATCCGGGTGATCGGCCGGAATACTCAGGGTGTCCGGCTCGTGTCTCTCGACCAGCGCGACAAGGTGATGGACGTGGCCCGGTTCATGTCCGATCTGGATGACGCCGAGCTGGACGAGTTGAACGTGGAAGAGGGTGGGGACGTGGAAGACAGCGGGGACAGGACCCTGGCAGCCGATGTCGCCGCTGTCGACAGCCCGACGACAGAGTCTGCGGAGTCGTGAGTTGAGTCAGGCGCCCTCGAGCCTGGTCGGTCTCGACGCGATTCGGCGCGCTGCGGAGCGAATTCGCCCCGTCGCGCGTCGGACTCCCCTGCTCGATGCGCCATTTGTGCCCGGGAGCGGGAGTACGAGCGGCGGGCTGCCCGGCCGGCTGTGGCTCAAGACCGAGAGTCTGCAGCACGTTGGCGCCTTCAAGCTGCGCGGAGCGTTCAATTTCCTGGCGGCGCAAGATCCGCAGGAGCTGTCCAACGGCGTCATCACATATTCGTCGGGCAATCACGCTCAGGCCGTCGCCTGGAGTGCGCGCGAATTCGGCATTCCGGCCACGGTCGTGATGCCGACTGATGCCCCGCCGGTGAAGCGGGCCGCCACTCTCGCATACGGCGCCCGGGTCGAGGAAGCGGGCACCACGACAGTCGAGCGGAAGGCGCGCGCCGAGGCGATCCTGGCGGAGGAAGGTGGGCTCATGGTCCCACCTTTCGATCACCCCGAGATCATCGCCGGTCAGGGGACGGTCGGACTCGAGATCCACGAGCAGCTCGCCGAGGAACGGGCGAGGCGGGTCGAGGCCAGTCCGAAAGTCGGTCCGCTGGCACTGGTCCTGGTCCCGATCGGCGGTGGTGGCTTGATCGCGGGTGTTTCGGCGGCGATTCGCGCGCTGTCTCCCGGGACGCGGATCGTGGGCGTAGAGCCGGAAGGCGCCGCGAAGATGAGACGCTCGCTAGATGCCGGGTTCGCGGTCACGCTGGAACAGGTCAATACGATCGCGGATGGCCTGAAACCGGTTCGCCCCGGCGACCTCACGTTCGCGCACGTTCGGGAACACGTGGACGACGTGGTCCTCGTGGATGACGAGAGCATCCGTCGCGCGGTCGTATGGTGCTACGGGCAGCGACTGGTGGTAGAGCCGAGCGGGGCCGCGACCGTTGCCGCGCTGCTGTCGGGCCGTGTGGCGATGGCGCAAGACGGTGAGTCCTGCGCGGTCCTGTCCGGCGGCAATCTCGATCCGGCCCTGTTTCGCGCCTGGCTGGGCGAGGCGACATGACCGGACCGTTTGTCGCTCTCACCGTGCCTGTTATCGACAGCGATATCGGGATGCCCCGGGTCATGGTCGAAGTCGGATATCTGCGGGCTCTCGGCGCGACCGGTCTCCTGCCGCTGGCCCTCTCTCCGCTGGATGATCCGGGGGTCCGTGACCGGCTGTTCGATCTGTCGTCGGGCCTCGTCCTGTCCGGGGGAGAAGATGTCGACCCCGCGCGGTACGGAGTCCCGCCGGATGGCGCCAGGACGGTGTCTCCGGAGCGCGACGCCATGGAGCTCGATCTTGTGCGACGGGCGCTGGAGCGCCGGGTTCCGGTTCTCGCGATCTGTCGGGGCGTGCAGTTGCTCAACGTGGCCCTCGGGGGCACCCTGTATCAGGACCTCGAGACCCGGATGGGCACGCAGATCGATCACGATCGGTACAGGGAATTCGATGGGCACATCCATTCGATCCGGTCGAGCGGGGAGCGGCTTCTGTCCGGCGTGTTTCCAGCTGCCGCCTTCGTGCAGAACTCGGCCCATCACCAAGGAATCGAGGAACTTGCGGACGGGTTGACCGCCGTGGCCTGGGCGCCGGACGGGTTGATCGAGGCCGTCGAATACCGGGCGCCGGACGCCGCGTGGACGATCGGCGTTCAGTGGCATCCGGAACGCAAGCTCGAAGATCCTACCGGAACGAATCTCCGGCTGTTCGAGCGCTTTGCGGCGGAAGTCAGGACCCGGTCGGTGGAAGGGACGGACTGACGTGGCGCGGGCGCTCCTGTTCGACATCGACGGGACCCTGGTCGACACGCTCGGCGCCGGCCGGGTAGCCCTGACGCGTGCGATGATCCGGGTCTACGGAGAGACGGGTCCGATCGAGGGGTTCGATTTTCACGGACGGACGGATCCTTCGATCGTGCGGGACCTGCTACGTGCTCGCGGAAAGACTGATCCATGGATCGAAGCGAAGTTTCCCACTCTGTGGCGGGCCTACTACGAATATCTCGACCGGGAGCTCGCGGATCGCGACGGCCAGGTGTCGGTGTTCGCTGGTGTCCGACCGTTGCTCGACAGGCTGATCGCGGACGAGCGTTTCGTGCTCGGGCTCGTGACGGGGAATATGGAAGAAGGTGCATGGCGCAAGCTCCGGGCTGCAGGAATCTCCGAGGCGTTCGATTTCGGCGCATTCGGGTCCGACTCCGAGCGACGGGCCGACTTGCCGCCCCTCGCCGTGGCTCGGGCGACGGAGCGTTTTGGTGAGCGATTCCGGGTCGTGGAAGCCGTCGTGATCGGTGACACGCCTGAGGACATCAGGTGCGCCCGGGCTAGCAGCGCGCGCGTGCTCGCCGTGGCCACCGGCCGTCACGAGCCCGCCGAGCTCAGATCCCATAGACCGGATGCCGTCGTGGAAGATCTCTCGGATACGGAAGAAATCGTGCGGATTCTGGCCGAATGATTGACGACGCCTTGACGCTCGATGTGCTCGCCGAGGGGCGAGGGGTTCAGCGCGGTGCTCGGGTTGCGTCGACCGTGGACGGTCTGAACTGCGGAAACCTGTTCATCCGCTGGACGGAAGTGTTCTTCGTGTCGCGAAGAGCCGGGATGATCCTGCTGTTCGGAACGTCCGGTGCGGTGGTGATCAAGGGAAGCGGCGAAGCCCTCGATCGTCTCGATGACTGGGTCGGGCAGGCGGTCGATCTTACGGAGGTGCGCCGACGCCTGGTGCGTCAACTGGGCCACGAGGTGGTGTTGTTCACCGCCGCATGCGCCGCCAGCGGGCGCCTGGACGGCCGGCGGCTGAAAGGACTGTTCGTAGCCGCGGCGACACGCCGCGCTCTGTACCTGATCTCAGGCCGGGAGCAATGGTCGCTGGTCTGGCCGATCGAGCGGGTGAAGCGGCAGCTCGCCAAGCCTGGTGAGCCCGGCGGGGATGCACTCATCCTCATACGGGGAGACGACACGCAGGTGAACCTGCGTTACCTGCTGCCGGAAGAGGTGATCTCGCTGGCGACGACGGCCCGCAAGGCACGTCCAAGCCTGGTCGAGAGTCCGCCGGCCCTGGAATTGTTCGCCCGGAAGGAAGTGACCCCGCCGCATGCGGCAGAGCTTCCAGAGTTCTCGCTCGCGGCCGGTTCGCTTCAAGCGGTGGCCGAGCGTGCCGCCGCAAACGTTCCGGGGGAACTCCAGTCGCGTGCGCTGCTTCCAACAGATTTCTTCGAGGTGCACTTCCTGGAACTCGGAGAGATCGCCCTCGGACCGCTGTTACTGCGTAAGTCAGCCGCGGGAGGGGCCGACAGCCTGCGGCGCGCGGTGATCGCGATGGATGCAGTGGGGTTGCAGGAAGACACTCGGGCCGCCGTGGCGAATGCAACCGATCGTACGCTGGCCGTGTACGATGAACAGGTCGACAGGCTGGTGGCGATGAGGGCCAGCGTACATCGGGGGGACCGGGAATTCCGGATCGATCCGTCAGAGCGCGATGCCCTGGTAGAGCGAATGAGAGCCCCGTTCGAACGGCTATGGGTCCGGTTCGAGGGGCTCGAGGAACAGCAGGAAAAGCTGCTTGCCCGGCTGGAAGACTTCGAGGAGGGTCCACCGGGCGAGGACGATGCCGAGGTGAAGGAGGCCGCGGATGACTGGCGGGCGACGCTCGGCCGTCTCGACAGCGGTTACGAAGGAGCATGGCGGGAGCTCGTCGAGGAGATCGAGAAGAACTGGTCGACGACGCTGCTCCCAAGGCTTTCGAAGGTGACCGAGCTGCAGTCAGAGGGCCTGCCCGAGTGGGTCAGGCTCGCCGGCATAGGTTTCGTCACCCTGGTGGTGGCAGCGGCGATTATTGCGTTGCTTGTGACTTGACCCGAGGCGTACTCGCGGAAAACAGCCCGAATCGTATCTTATCGGCCGGTCGTTTCGCAGACTGGCTGGTCACGGGCATCGTTTGAATCGATTGACTAAGGAGTGGGTGGTGGCAAAACAGCAGAGTCAGGGTGGCGGGAGCAAGTGGTTCTACGTGACAATCGGGGTAGTAATCCTGATTGGCGCCGGATGGCTTCTCACCGCCGGCAGGTCTGGAGGAGAGGCTGACGAATTGCCGCCGCTCGGCCTCGCACAGACGACGGGTATCGAGGCGGATGCCAGTGCGGGGATCTCGATCGGCCCGGATGACGCAGTGGTGACGATCTACGATTTCTCGGACTATCTCTGTCCGCACTGCCGGGAATTCAACTCGATGGTCGGCAAGCTCCTGCGGCGGAACTACGCTGTCCCCGGTGGTCCGCTTCGTTGGGTTTCCTTCGAGTTTCCGCTCAACGACCAGTCATTCAAGGGCAACGTCATCTGCCTGAAAAAGAATTTGGTAATCCTAAAAAAGGAAGAGCAACTAAAACTGCACACCCCGAGTACAATGATTGTAGATATCACATCCCTATTCTAACTTGCA
>JBDGUZ010000037.1:0-15039 GCA_039585915.1 Gemmatimonadota bacterium | reverse complement strand
AAGCGCTGGAGCCGGCCCGGGCTGGAGACGAGGAGGCACGCGCCCGGCTCCTCAACGCCGCTCGGGGCTACATCGATCTGATCCGCGGGCACATCATGAAAGAAGATCACGTGCTGTTCAACATGGCAGACCACGTGGTGCGAGGCTCCTCCTGCCAGTCGCTGTGCGTGGCGTACGGGGCCGTGTGTGCCCGGCGGTTCGAGGGGCACAGCAAGGAGGAACTGGCCTCCCTGGCGGAGCACATCGTACGGCGTACGGGTCTGAGCTGATACGGAGCGTTAGTGTACGGCCGAGACATAAGTCCCGCATCACTCGGACCAGGCCTCGACCTCCACCCTCACGCTGGACCGGGCGAACCAGAACAGCAGGAACAAGGGCCACGTGAGCATCACGGTGAGGGCTGCCCACAATCCGAAGGAGACCCAGGACTCCCACCCGTGACCGGCGACCAGCGCCAGCTGCTCAGACCAGGCGTTGAGGAGCAGCACCGCCGTTCCTATCTCTACTGCCGTGAACGCGATCGCGAGCCAGGCCCAGGTCTTCGACTGGGATGCCCCGGATCGCCTGCGATTGAACACGCGCAGAGATGCTACCAGCAGCAGGATTCCGAGGCACAGTTCGGCGATGCTCGATAGAACCCTCCACCAGACCGGTCCGGACGCGAGAACGATCAGGTCGGCGAGATCCGGCCCGAGGAAACGCGCCCAGTCGGCCTCCGACCACCACACGTGGAGCAGCAGGTCATCGAACTGATCGATGGCGATCAGGACTCCGAGAATGATCCCGATCATTCCGATCACGCGAGGCCAGCGTGACTCATTCATGAGACCCTCCGGACAGCGTTTCCCTCCTGAACATACTCTGCCGCTGTGTCCCGGTCAGGGCCGGCCGACTCGCACGAATCGCCGGCCTTCTCTTATAATGGGCGACCTTTGGGGATTCGAGCACGGCGGAGCGCACACCGGAATATGGCGGAGAGCGAATGCAATTCTTTCAGTGGCTGACGGACATCGGCAACAAATACATCGCCGAGGCCGGATTCACGGTGAACGGCGAGACGATTCCGTTTATGGTGCTTCTGCTGCTCGGGACGGGCGTGTTCCTCACCCTCCGACTGGGCTTCATTCAACTCCGCAGACTGGGGCACGGATTCAAGGTCACTTCCGGCGCCTATGACGATCCGGACGAGCCTGGAGATGTCTCCCATTTTCAGGCGCTGACTACAGCGCTTTCCGCCACGGTGGGAATCGGGAACATCGCCGGGGTAGCGATCGCGATTCACTGGGGCGGTCCGGGCGCGTTGTTCTGGATGTGGGTCACGGCGGCTCTAGGCATGGCCACAAAATACACCGAAGTCACGCTCGCCCAGAAGTACCGCAACGTCGAGGCGACCCACGGCCACGCCTGGGAAGGGACGGTCTCCGGTGGCCCGATGTACTACATCGAGAAAGGTCTCGGACCGAACTGGAAATGGATGGCCGTGATTTTCGCTACGCTTCTCGGCATCACGGGTTTTCTTACCGGAAACGCGATCCAGGCCAACACTGTCGCCGATACGATGCTGACTACATTCGGCATTCCGGTATGGGCGACCGGCCTCGTGACGTCCACGATCGTCGCCGCCGTGATCCTCGGCGGAATCTCACGGATCGGAAAGGTGACGGCGATTCTCGCTCCGTTCATGGCGGCGATTTACGTGGCCGGCGCCCTCGTGATCATCCTCCTCAACTTCGGGGAAGTGATCCCGGCGTTCGGACTGATCTTCAGGGAGGCGTTCAACCCGACCGCGGGAGTTGCGGGGACGGGCGTGGGCGCATTTCTGATGACTCTGATGTGGGGAGTGCGGCGCGGCCTGTTCTCCAACGAGGCCGGCCAGGGATCGGCTCCGATCGCGCACGCCGCGGCCAAGACCGACGAGCCGGTGTCGGAAGGCGTCGTGGCCCTGCTCGAGCCGTTCATCGACACGATCGTCATCTGCACCATGACCGGGCTGGTGATCATCCTCACGGGTGTGTGGGACGATCGGATCCCGACGGAAATCGTTATGGGGGGCGGAGACCTCACCTACGTGCAGGTCGACGAGGATGGCCACCATCACTCGACCGATGTTCCGGCGGAGAGCACCATCGACGACGGCCGCCACGTCCTTCTCACAGAAGATGCGCCGCTGGTTGCCTGGCACGACGTCGCGATCGATGAACTGTTCGTCGATGCCGAGATGACCCGACCGTTCACGGGGACGATCCAGGTCGCCGATCGAGTGGCTGTGACCCCGGACGGAGAGAGCTACGCGGCGCTGTGGGCGATGGCGGCAGAGAGCGGAGCCCCGCTCACGCAGCAGGGGTTCCGCAGGGGCCTGTCACCGCTGGGCGACTGGGGCCACTTGATCATCGTGCTCGCCGTGTTCCTGTTCGCGATCTCGACGGCGATCGCATGGAGTTACTACGGGGATCGGTGCGCGAACTACCTGTTCGGGTCGGTGGCCGTGCTGCCGTACAAGGTTGCCTTCGTGGCGATGCACTTCGTGGGTGCCGTGCTGCCGCTGGCGGTGATCTGGAACCTGGGGGATGTGTTCCTCGCCGTGGTGATCATCCCGAATCTGTTTGCGCTGCTGCTGCTCTCGGGGCAGGTGGTGAACGAGACGCGCAGCTACTTCACACGGAAGCCATGGCTCGAAAACGAGCGGAAGCATCAAGAGTTGAAGCGGTCCGGCCGGATATAGGGACGGGGTCGGTTCGATCGCAGATGACGAAGTGATTCCTTCTCCGGAGTGAGTAATGGCAGAGCCGTTCAAAACATCGGACGCGGACGACGCGGGCCTGATCGGACGCGTGTTCGGATCGCGGGCCCGCGGGGCCGCAAGCCGGGCAATCGAAGCTCTCCTCGCGGCGGCTCCGCGTGTCACGGATGTCTCGGCAGCTGAAGTCCAGATTGCCGGCAAGCAGCACGCCGTCGATGTGACACGTCACCTGCGCGCGCCGTGCCTGGGCATGTACCGGCGCTACCTGGAACACTGTTTCGTGGACCGGACCCTGAGTGACGACGAGGTGCACGACCTCGCCCACCTCCGGGAACTTTTCTGCCTTGAAGAAGCCGCCTGCAAGCCGCTGCACGACGAGGTAGCGGTAGCCCTGTACGGCGCGGCCGTCGACGAAGCTCTGGCGGACCACAGGCTCGATCCCGACGAGGAGGAGTTTCTCTCGCGCCTCAAAGCGGATCTCCGGCTCGAGGAGGAATCCGCGCAACAGGCGCTGACGGACTCGACGCGGAAGGCACGGAACCGGTTCCTGGCAACCGCGAGCGCGGCGGAGGGCGCGATCGTCGCCGCGAAAGAAGCGGTCGTAGAGCTGGAGGGTTCGTCGTCCGAGTCGATAGAAGATGCTGTCGGTGACGCGCTGGGACAGGCCTCGACCCTTCTATCGGACATCCCGGAAGTCGAGATCACGAAGCTGACCGCGCGTCTCGACGATAGCCGACTGCAGTCGTGGCACGTGACTATCCGAGGGAAGTTGCCGCGGTCGAGGTAAGCTTCAGAAATCCACGTTGATCCCGATCGTCGGGAGCACGCCTAGCGCCTCGTTGAACTCCGGCTCGTCGGTGCGCGGATCCCAGCGCACGGCGCTGATGTTCTTACGCCCGTATACGTTCTGGACGTCCAGGTACAACTCGAGCTGCCAGCCACTGAAGCTGAACCGGCGATCCACCCGCAGATCGAGCGCGTTGAAGGTGGGGAATCGTTCGCCCTGGTTGTACCGGGTCCAGTCGGGCTGACCTGTATCGGGACCGCTGGTGATGAACGGCGTGGTCGGAAGTCCCGTGGCAATCCGGAATTTCCCGCTCACCTCCCACTTCGGGTTGATCCGCCAGCCCGCGGACACCGATCCGATGAACCGAGTATCGTAGGTGCCCGGGCGGTCCACTCCCTCTATGGAGGCGTACTCCGCACGACTCGCGCTCAGCGCCAGCAGGCCGTACACCGGCACCTCGCTGAGCCGCTTCTGGAGAAAGACTTCCACGCCATACACGAATCCCGTTCCCACACTCGACAGCGGCTCGAGCCCGAATGGAATATCCGACGTAGCGTCTTCGAATCCGGACGGCGATAGAACCGCCTGCGGTCGGTAGATCCGCGCCGGGTAGTCCTCATAATCCTTCACGTAGCCCTCGATCTGCAACCGCAGGTCGGGCCGGAGCGATTGCTCGATACCGAGCGTGACCTGGTCCGAGACGATCGGCTGCAGGGTCTCTGGATTTGCCGGATCCCCGATCAGCCAGATGTACGACGGCGGCTGCACATACCTGCCGATACTTCCCTTGAGACTCGTGTTCGATGTCAACTGCCAGGAGGCACCGAGTCGCGGGGAAAGCCTGAATCCGTCTTCCACGAAATCGTAGTAGTCTGCCCGCACTCCTCCGGTAATCCGCAACTGGTTCCCCGGCCGGGCCGCAAGCTCGAGGTACGTCGCGTTGCGGAATGCGGTGAACGAAGTGTCGACCACGAGTGGCTGCGGTGTACCGAGAGAATCGGTCCGGACCTGCCCGGCGACCTCGACATCGTACGATAGGTCGCTGGCGAACTTGACGGTGTTCCCGACGGTCCACGCCAGCTTCCGGGACGGATCGGATGCCCACTCGATCCGCAGGCTGTTCTCGCCCTCCGAGGAGACGTTGCTGAAGATGGTCTGCGGTGGTTCGGTGAACAGCGTCTGGGTGGTCTCGAAGCTCGAGAAGGTCCGGCCGAGTGATACCGCCAGCATTGAGGTGGAGAAGGACCGGTCCCAAGTCACTCCCGCGAAGTACTGGCGGACCTTTGGTGCCAGGATCCGGCTGTTCTCGTATACGTCGTCCGCGTCCTCGGTGTTGAACGTGATGTCGTCCAGCGCCCCGACGAACAGGAATGACAGGGCGTCGTTCCTGCTCAGCTGGTTTCGCGTCTTGAGCTGAAAATCCCAGTAAGACGGGACGAAGCTGAATCCGGCGGCGCTGAACAGGAAGTCCAGGTAACTGCGCCGCGCGCTGAACATGAAACTTCCGCTGGATCCCAGCGGGCCCTCGAGGATCGCCCCGGCTCCCGTCGCCGAGACGTTGAGCGTACCGGACAGGCGCTCCTCGTTGCCCTCCCGGAGGCCGATGTCAGTCACCGAAGCGGTACGGTCGCCGTACCTGACTCCGATTCCTCCGCTCGCGAAGTTCGTCTCGCGCACGAACTCGATGTTGATCAGGGAAAGAGGTCCGCCCGTGGACCCCTGCGAACCGAAGTGGTTGATGTTCGGAACCTCGATCCCGTCCACCAGGAACAGGCTCTCGAACGGGGCTCCACCGCGAACCGCAAGATCATTGCGTCCGGGTGAAGGCACGGCGACGCCCGGCAGCAGGGAAACTGAGCGAACAACGTCTTCCAGCACTCCGGGAGCGCGGCGCGTCTCGACAGCGTCCAGGGTCCGGACGTTGGAGGCGGCTTCCCGCTCGGGCTCGTTGAAGTAGGAAGGGGCGACCTCGATCACATCGAGCTCGATCGGCTGTGTCGGCAACTCGACACGCACCGTGAGCGGTTTTCCGGTTCCTACTATGAGGTTGGCCTGGAGCACCGGGCGATAGCCGAGAGCTTCGGCGCGCAGGCTGTATACGCCTGGCGGCACCGAGCGGATGGCAAAGCGGCCCATCTCGTCGCTGACCGCCA
Source organism: Gemmatimonadota bacterium (assembly GCA_039585915.1). Lineage (GTDB taxonomy): Bacteria > Gemmatimonadota > Gemmatimonadetes > Palauibacterales > Palauibacteraceae > Carthagonibacter. The sequence goes on along the minus strand of JBDGUZ010000037.1, from coordinate 9,359 downwards.
GAAGATCGGTGTCCAGGAGCTCGACCTGCGCCAGCGCGACCGGCTCGCCGGTGGCACTCACCACGGTCCCCACGACCGTGCCTGTCGGGCGAGTCCCAGTTTCCTGAGCAACTGCGGGTGCGTCCGCCAAACCGGCCAGCAGCAGGGCGACGAATACGGTTCGGAGTCTCACGGGCTGACTGTATCGGTCCTGGCCCGGGCTGTCACGATCAGACCCGCGATGTATGCTGCCTTCCGAACCTGTCGGTCGCCTCGATCGTGATCTGCGCGCCCGGGCTCGCCGGGGCGAAGAACAGATGGCGGGTTCGCACCGGATCCACCCATGACCGCAGCGTCGGGAGATCCGGCCCGTCATGCAGCTCCACGCTCAGCGGGTCCAGGGAGATCCGGCGAGCCATCGCCCCACGACGGTCACCGTCCTCGTACCACACGACGGTCCATTCGGGGTCCCAGTCCCAGACGTTCGCGACGCTCTCGTCCGGGGCCGCGGGATCGGATCCGGCGGTGTAGGCCCGGATCTGGTGGCCGCGGTCCGCTCCGGTGGCCTTATAGCGCCAGCTGAGGTCTTCACCGTCGGCTTCGTACACGGCGTAGCCGTTCGGCGTCCCGTCCCAGCAGATCGGTCCGCTCCACCACGCCCCGCACACCGTGCCGGCCACGTGCTCGTGGACTCCCGACTCGAAGCCGTGGTCGTTCTCGTGCGTATGCCCCGTGAGGATGTGCGCCGCATAGGGCTCGAGCAGTCGGTACAGAGCCTCGCGGTTCGGGACCGACACCCCGAGCTCGGGCCGGTCCCGTCCCTCGCGCAGGTGGCCCGAACCGAGCACCGGGATGTGCAGTGAGACCACGACCGGGCGCCCGGGCTCCACGTGCGCCAGGTCGGCCTGCAGCCAGGCGAGCTGGGGACCGTCGATGTAGCCGATGTAGCCTGCGCCGTGCCAGAAGACGTCGTCGAGCACGACGTAGTGGACGGCGCCCCGGTCGAAGGAGTAGTAGCGTGGCCCGAAGTGGCGCGAGAAGGTCGCGGAGGATGCTTCGTCGGACATGGCGTCCTGGTCGAGGTCGTGATTGCCGATCACCTGGAAGAATGGAATCCCCATCCGGCTCACGCCGCGCTCGTACTCGGGATACAGTTCCAGATGATCGTACATGATATCGCCGCAGGAGACCCCGAACGCGGGGACCGTCCCGAGTTCCCGGATCGTGGCCTGTACGTCAGGGACGGTTTCAGCGTGGAACAGGCCCATCTCCCGCTCGTCCTGCGTCTGGATGTCCGCCAGCAGGAGGAGGGCGTGCCGGTCATCCGACGATTGGCGCGGGGTGAGCGAGAACCGGACCGACTGCTCGCCAACTGAATCACGTCGAAGCGGTTCGTAGAACCGCGCCGTACCGGTGGGATTTCGTGGAATCTCCATCCCCGCCGGGAGCACGACGAACACGAAATCGGCGCCCGGGGCTGACAGGAGCTCGAATTCGCCGCTGTCGGCGGTCCGAACGACGGACAGTCCGTCCGACACCGACACGCCACCAAGACCCTGGCCCCCGGCTTCCACGATGCCCCGGACCCGAACCGGGTCGATCCGGGCCGTGAACGCCCGGGCCGAAGGGTCGATGCCCAGATCGCCGACCAGGGAGAGTTCCGACTCCAGGATCCCGGCTCGGAGCCAGCGGGGAAGCGCCGCAGCCGCTCCACCGAGCGCCACCAGCTGAACGAAGTCACGCCTTCCGAGTGCATAGAGCTTCACTTGCGGACCTCCCGCTTTCAGCTGTTCTCCGCGATCCAGCGATTGATCTTGTCCTGGAGCATTCCCAGCGTAATCGTCCCGTCGCCGATCACCAGGTCGTGGAACTCTCGAATGTCGAATCTGTCGCCGAGCTCAACTTCCGCCTTCCGGCGCAGTTCCTGGATCACCAGGCTGCCGGTCAGGTATGCGGTCGCCTGTCCCGGCACCGCGATGTACCGATCGATCTCGGAGGCGATGCCGCCCTCCGACTCCGCGGTATGGGCGACCATGTAATCGATCGCTTCCTGCCGGGTCCAGCCGAGGGCGTGCATGCCGGGATCGACGACCAGGCGAGCGGCCCTGAACGCCTCGTTCGACAGCATCCCCAGCCGGTCCACGTCGTCCGTGTACAGTCCAATTTCGTCCGCCAGGCGCTCGGTGTACAACGCCCAGCCCTCACCGAGGCCCGAACTGAAGAAGAACTGCAGGACGGGGTGCACTCCGGGTCCCTCGAGTCCGACCGAAACCTGCATGTGGTGTCCCGGATAGGTCTCATGGAACGTGGTCGCCTCGAACCCACCGCCGCGGCTCAGTTCCCGCGGCTCGTGTATGCCGAATTCGTAGGTTCCTGGACGGCTGCCGTCTACGGAACCGGCCGAGTAGAACCCGCCGCCGGTGACCCCCATGTAATCAGGGTAGGGCTTCAGCTGAACCTCCGCCGTCGGAACGAAGCCGAACCACTCGGGCACGGACTCGTGCGCCCGGTCCACCGCGGCCTGCGCGAACGCCACGATCTGCTCCGGCGTCTCGAAGCTGTATCGCGGGTCCGTGCGAACGATCTCGAGCAGCTCCTGCGTGTCTTCGGTGCCGAAGCTGCGACGGCCGATCTCACGCATCTCGGCCTGGATCCGTTCCATTTCCCGCAATCCGTTCTCGTGAATCTCCTCCGGAGTCAGCGGAAGCGTGGCATGGAACCGAACCGATGCGAGGTAGCACTCCCGTCCTCCGGGATCCGCGGTAACGCCGACCGCCTCCCGGGCCTCGGGCAGGTAGTCGTCCGCCAGGTAGTCGCGCATGCGCCGGGTCGCGGGGACGATCTCATCCGCGACCACGCTCTGGAGTTCTGCGCTGAACTCAGGCTCACCGTCGCGCCTCGCCGGATCGAACCACGGGGTCTCGTCCGGCGGCATGGACAGCAGGGCATCGAGCTGCTCGATCACGGCCTCGACGTTGGAGCGCGGCGCCGTAAATCCCAATTCGACTCCCCGCCTGAACTTGGCGATCTCGGTATCGATGTAGCGTGGGACATCGCGTGCCCTGGCCAGAGCGTTCGCGCGAGCCAGTTCGGTCCCCACGGGCTGCTGGGCGAACACGTTGGGAAAGAAGTTGTGCCAGCCTGTCCAGGTCGGGCTGACGTTCCACAGCTCGGTGCGACAAACGCGCCTTGCCGCAGCCGCCGCGAGCCGCTCCCGGGCGAAGGCGTATGGCACGGCGGCGTCCGTTCCTTCGAGTGCGGCAGGGTCGATCTCGTCGAGCGCGGCCAGCCACTCGTCCTCTCGTGCCTCCCACGCATCCAGCGCCATGAGGCTCCGGTCACCGAGCCGGTCCAGCGGAGCCGGAAAGCCAGTCTCGTAGGCCTCTTCGGGGAACTGGTGGTAGTAGTCGGTGACGTACTCGTCCGCGATCGCCGCGGCCTGCGTGGCGGAAGAGATCATGACTTCGTCCGCGGCCCCGGAAGCTGTCCCCGAATCCGAGTCGCCGCCGCACGCCAGCACCGTAATGAGCAATGGCAGGACGACTCCACGTACAGCGTCTCGTAGTTCAGCGCGAACTCTGTAGCCTGAAATCACCGGCACCTCCTGTTGGACCTGTATCGAGTCACCCGTAGGATCATCAGCCGCTTGAGACACAAGGCTATACGAAAGACCCGATCACAGCGAGACGGGACCTGAATCCGGCAAGAACGGACTGCAAGCAGTAGTGTATTCGATACTGGTTGTCGCTTTCCAGGCGGAGCCGGTGATGGGCGGGGGACCGTTCGGGGACGCAACGAATTCCCGTTCATCGGTCTAACGTCAGTCCGTGCAATATTTTGTGATTCAGCGAGGACCGCGATCGACAGGGTCGCATATGACACCGGGGGAGCGGAACTCAGCTTGCGTCGAGGACACACGACTACAGACGCAACCTAAATCGGAGTGAACCCGATGTTCAGACGTTCATTCTCGACTATTCTGGTCGTCGCGTTGACGGTGACTGCCGTCACGAGCTGCGGCGACAGCACCGCGCCGGCGGGACCCGCACATTTCTCGGTGATGCTCACCGACAGTCCTGGAGCGTGGTTCGATTCGGCGGTGGTGAGTTTCGGCGAAGTCTGGGCGATCCAGGCCGGCGGACCGCCGATCCTGCTGTCGGATGACGGGGGAAAGTGGAATCTGCTCGAACTGCAGAACGGCGTGATGGCGGAGTTGGCCACTGCTGACATCGACGCGCCTGCCCGGCTGCTGCAGCTACGGCTGCATGTCGATTCCGCCACAGTCACGCTCAAGGCTCCCTACGAGTTCACCGACGGAGAGACGACCGCGGAGCTGTTCGTGCCGAGCGGAGCGCGGAGCGGGATCAAGATCAACCTGCGCAACGCCGCCGGGAACGAAGACGGTGCCGGCGTGGACCTGGTCCCCGATGAGACGATACTGGCCGTCGTAGACATGGACGTCGAGCGGAATTTCGTGGTGAACGGAAGCCCGGACGATCCGGACGGGATCAAGGGCGTGCTGTTCACGCCGCTGCTGCGGGCCACGCTGGAAGACGTCGCGGGCAGCATCTCGGGTACCGTGACGTACGCGACCCCGCCCGCACAGCCGGACGATCCTGATGAGCGCGCCCGCATCGAAGCCGTTCTCGATCAGACCACGTCCGAGGTTCCGGTCGAACAGATGGAGACCGTGGACGCTGCCGCGATCGCGCGGGAAGATGGGACATACACCGTGTACTTCCTGTCACCCGGCACGTACAACGTGTCGGCGACTGCGACGATCGACGTCGTGGACTACTCAGACGGTCCCAAGCCCGTTTCGGTCGCGGCCAAACAAGACGTGACGGGGGTCGACTTCAGCCTGTAGATGAGGCGCAGCCGGCTCCAGCGTCCTGTCTGCAGGAGTGCGTCGGGCGGCTCACCGCCGTCCGGCGCGCTTTCATTATCCGTCCCTCACGTTCTATTTTCCCCACACGACCGGTAGCTGGACGTCCATCCTCGCCTCCTCGGGAGAACGGCCACATGAGTCTCGAATCGCTGGACGTTCAGCCCGGCACCGGAGATACGGCGTGAGCGAGCAGGGCGCCGGTGTGATGGCCGCGCTGCTGGTGGCGCATTTCCTGGGTGACTTTACCCCGCTGGCGACTGCCCGCATGCAGGAGGCCAAGGCCGTCGGCCGACCGCTTGGTCCAATCACCGCTCATTCGTTCATACATGCCGTACTGGTTGCGATTGCCGTCGGGCTGGCTGCCCGGCCGGGCTGGCAGATGGTAGGAGCCGCCGCGGCGATCGAGTTCTGGACGCACCTGGCAATCGACTGGACCCGGGGAAGGATGGGTGCGGCAATACCGGCGCTATCAGACTCTGGCGACCAGCAGTTCTGGACGGCGCTGGGGCTGGACCAGTTGGCGCACGGACTCGTGCTGGTGTGGATCGCCTGGCTGGTGTTCTGGCTTCCGCTCTAGTGCACTTCCAGAAATCCGCACGGACACACCTCGGCGCACTTCCCGCACTCCTGACACTGTTCCAGGGTCAGCGTGAAGTACACGCCCGGTCCGACTTCTTCCAACTTCGTGAAGCAGCCCGAGGTGCAGAACATCTCGCACTGCTCACAGCCGAAGCATGATCCGCAAGAGAAACAGCGGCTGGTCTCCTCGAGGAACTGCTCCTCTGTGATCGTGCCGCTGACCTCGGCGAGCGGCTGAGCAAGGCGCTCCTCGGGAGCAAGGCGCTCTGCGTGAACCGGTGGCCGCTTGTCGTGGAATTCCAGGATGATCTCGTCGGGACCGACGAGTGGCCTGTCCACGTCGGGCGTGACGGCCTGCGGCTCGAGGCCCCGCAGCCGTGCGTGCAGGACCTCGGCTGCATGCCGGCCCTGGACGATCGCCATGCCGGCGATACCCAGGCCCAGCGCGTCGCCACCGGCGAAGATCGCGTCGTCGATCGCACCGCCGTTGCCGGTGAGGAACCAGCCGCCGTCCTGGTCAAGGTCTTCGAAGCCTCTGATGTCCGGCGCCTGTGAGACCGCGGCGATCATCGCACTGACGGGAAGCTCGAATTCCGAACCCGGGATCGGGATCGGTCGCCGCCGGCCCGACTCGTCCGGTTCCCCCAGCTCCATGCGTTGCGCCACCAGCGTCTGCGGCGCTCCGTCCTGCCGTTCGAGGCGCACCGGGCTGGCAAGCAGGACGAGTTCCACCCCCTCCTCGATCGCGTCTTCCACCTCGTGCTCGATCGCGGGCATCTCCGCACGCGACCTGCGGTACAGGATCGTGACATCGGCTCCGGCACGCCTGGCGGCGCGGGCGGCGTCGATCGCTGTATTTCCGCCACCGATCACGGCCACGCTGGGTCCGAGCTCGACCGGTTCCCCGCAGTTGACCAGCGACAGGAACTCGGTGCCCGTCCACACGCCTGATCCGTCTTCACCCGGTATTCCCAGTCCACGACCGGCCTGGGCGCCGATGCCGAGATACAGGGCGGCGTGCCGCTGCTTGAGATCTTCGAGTGAAATGTCCCGGCCGACGGACGTGTCGAGCTGCAACTCGACGCCGAGACGCTGAATCCGCTCAACTTCGGCGTCGAGCACCGCGGGCGGCAGCCGGTAATCCGGGATTCCGAATCGAAGCATCCCGCCGGCCTTTTCCCGGCCCTCGTACACCGTGACGCGGTAGCCGCGGCGGGCCATCTGGTAGGCGAACGACAGTCCCGACGGGCCGGCTCCGACGACACCGATCCACTCGGGGCCGGCTTCGCCGTCGATCGTCGCCAGCGGCAATCCGACGTCGATCGCCCAGTCACCGAGAAACCGCTCCATCGCGTTGATCGCCAGCGGCTCGTCATGCTCGGAGCGGTTGCAGTGCGATTCGCACGGGTGCGGGCACACACGTCCCAGCACGCTGGGGAACGGATTCACATCGGTGATCATCCGCCACGCCCGCTCGTACGCCTGCTCCTTCGAAAGTCCTAGCTTGTCTCGCTGCGCGACCGTTCCGATCCACCCCCGGATGTCTCCGCAGTTCGGACAGCCCGCCTGGCAGGGCGCTTGCTTTTCGACCTGGCTCGGACGGTAGGCCGGCGTAAGTCTCTGGCCGGCGAATTCCTCGGTCCCGGGTTGGAGGGGTGAGCCGTCACTCATTCAGATTTCGCTCCCGCGTGTGCGAGCCCGACATTGAGCTCGCGGATCCTGCCCGACATCGTCTGAAGCAGGTTCACGGCGAGCAGCGGATCCTCCTTAATGCGACGCAGCAGGGTCTTCTTGTCGATCTTCAGGACGCGTGCGTCGGACAGGGCCCTGACCGTCGCCGAGCGTACCTCGCGCTCGAACAGGGCCATCTCGCCGAAGAAGTCCCCAGTGTCGAGCACGGCCAGCCGTTGTTCTCCGCCTCCCACCTTCTGGACGACTTCGACCTGGCCGGACTGCACGACGAACATGCAATCACCGGTGTCGCCCTGTTGGACGATCGTCTCTCCCCCGAAGTACTCCTTGCCGAGAGCTCCTTCGCGCATCGTCAAGCCACCTTTCCATTTCCGGCCGACGGCCGGACGCCCTGTGCGAGGTTCCAGGCGAGGCTTCCCAGGAACCCCGGGTGCAGCGTGCTCACGAAGATCTCTTTGTACGGCGCGCTGCCGGTGAACATGTTCCACAGCACCGAGCTCATGTGCGGCGACTTCTCCTGTTCCTGCTCGAGGGTCGTCATCCGGAGGATCGCGCGACGCGAAATCTTCGAGTGTTTGAACAGCGTCGTTGCCCCGAAGATCACCTTGCCTATCGCGTTGTCGGAGGAAATCGCCTTGCACGCCGGCCAGTAGTTCTTCTCAAACGATTCCGCTGATACCCCCTGGAACACGGCCGTCGACGCCGCCGCCTTTGCGGTCCGATAGGCGGCCCCGATTCCGTCTTTGTAAAGGCGGGTCACGCCGCTGTCTCCGATCATCACGATCCGGTCACCGTACGGGCGCTTCTTCGCTCCCATGTTGATCAGCGGCGAGCAGCTGCACACTACCGGCTTTGCATCGGTCGGGAAGCACCGCCGGACGGTCGGATCGTTGAGAAAGGCGTGCACAAGCTCCTGATCGAGATCATCGCCCAGCATCACCATGGTGACGAATTCGCCCTTGGGGATCAGCGCTGCGAATTCGAGGCGAGGAATGCTCAGGAGAAACACGTGCATCGCGTTCCCCATAATCTCCTGAATACCGTCCTGCCCGACCTTGAATTCGCAGATGTAGGTGCGGGTCGTCTTCGGAGGCTCGATGCCGGAGGGGGAATCCTCCAGGAGCTTGATGAAGTTGCTGTTTACGCCGGCCGACACCGTGACCAGGTCGTAGGTCGAGGCCGTACCGTCTGCTTCCGTGAGCCGTGGCTTTCCGTCGATCCACTCGACGCCGGTCACGAGCCTGTGTCTGACCCTGGCGCCCTTTTCGACCGCCATGCCCTGCAGATAGGCGTCGAAGCTGTCCCACTGCAGGTCACCGCCCTCCCGGGGGCCGTTTCCGCGATACAGCGCGGCGATCCGGGACTCCTTGGCCGGACTCTGGATGGCGACACTGCCAACGTCCATGTGCACGACGTAGGACTCGATTCCCCGCTGCACGACTTCGGACGGGAGGTTGATCCCCTCGGTCGCGAGGATCTGGACCAGCGACTCGGATACAATGCCACCGCAATGGTTGCAGCCGGATGGGCCACAGCGCGAGAAGAAACGGGGCTCGAAAATATCGACTTCGAGCTCGAGATCTATCTCCTCGGCCATCTTGAGCAGGAAGTAGGTAAAGAACGATCCGGCGGGACCGCCGCCGATCACGGCGACGCGAGATCCGTCCTGGAGATTCAAGTCCGTTCCGGCGCCCAACGGCTCCAACGGCATGGACGAGAACGAGTCGGCGACGGACCGCTGCGAGGAGAGTCTCATCTGCGCACCCTTACGCCCCGGGGCTGTGTGATAGCGTTCCGAAATCTAGGATTCGGAACGCTGAAAGTCCAATCAGCAGAATGAGTCACGAGACTCTGGAGGGTGGGAGTCGCGTCCACGGTTCCAAGTTCGTAGAATCGAGGACGGCTCGATCCGACGGTCCCGGAGTCTCGCGGCCGTCCGCCACCCCCGGAGGGAGGGGCATGGAACGCAAGCTCGCCGCAATCTTCGCGTTCGACATGGTCTCGTTCTCGCGTCTCATGGAGGCCGACGAGGCTGGCACGCTCAAGCGCCACAGATCCCACATCACCGAGCTGCTCAAACCCGCCGTGGAGGCGCATCACGGGCATGTCGTGAAGGGGACGGGAGACGGCCTGCTATGCGAATTCGCGAGCGCGGTTGACGCCGTCGAGTGCGCGGCGGAGATCCAGCGGGCGATGCCCGCGCGCGAAGAGGAGATCCCTG
>JBDGUZ010000036.1:0-16260 GCA_039585915.1 Gemmatimonadota bacterium | reverse complement strand
TCCCTTTGGTACGCATCAATCCTGCTCCTTAAGTAGGTCGCGGTCGGAGTCCGGGTGATCCGTAGCTGCCGACTGCCTGACACTTGTGCGGCGTATTTCGCCCCCGCACAGGGCTACGAGCTTACAGAGACAAAAAAGGGAGACCGTCAAAAACAGGCCTCCCAAAACCACGTTTCGTGACTGTAGCCCGTACGCCTCGGCACCTTGCCGAGCGGCGGAGAATATGGTGGTGTGAGGGCAAATAGTCAACCCGACGCTAACCCCAGGCTCTCACCGTCGGGTGCCGGAACACCCTGCCGGGTCTATCTTTCACCCGCATCCACGGGAAACCTCTTCAAGGGGCATTGTGACATGACACCAGATTGCCAGTTGGAGAAGCCGGCCGAATGAAGGAATCGCGGCGCACGTTCCTGTCGGTCGTCGGTATCTACGCCGCCGGTTCCTGGGTGGTGCTGCAAGTCATCGATGTACTGAATCAGAACGTCGGGCTCCCGCCCTGGGCCTTCTCCCTGGCGCTGACATTCTTGCTGATCGGACTTCCCATAGTCGGTACGACTGCCTGGCTGCAGGGCCGTACGCAGAGCGACGAGTCGGACGATCCGGTAGATCGGAACGGCGCCCCGACGGGTCCCCGCGATCTGTTCACCTGGCGAAACGCGGCGCTCGCCGGCCTCGGGGCGATGGCGTTGTGGGGGATCGTCGCGACCGCCTGGATGGTGCGCGAACGAGGTAACGAACGGGCCGAAGCGGACGCCGGGTCTGCGCCGGCAGTTCCCGAAGGACCGACGGGACTGTTCACGATCCGGACGAGTCCGGCGGGCGTAACGGTTGAAAGTCGTAGAGTCGAATCAGTACAGGGCCAGGTGCTGAGCGCGTCGATCGCGCACGGCCCGTCGCCCGTGGAGGGTGCCGAAATCCAGGCGGGGGAGCACGTCGTTCGGTTGAGCATGGACGACTTCAGTTCGCTCACGCTCCTGGCGGAAATCGCGCAGGGTGAAACCACCACCCTGGAGGCAGATCTCCTGCCGAACTCCCCGCTCAGCGCGGGGATGGTCGTCGTTCCGGCAGGACCCGCTCCGGCGGGTGCCGGTGGCACCCCGGTCAAGGCGTTCCTGATCGATCGCCATGAGGTCACGAATCGTGAGTTTGCCGATTTCATGGCTGGTGACGGGTATGGCACTGCGAACCTGTGGCCGGACTCGATGACAGTTGACGGTTCGACACTGGAGCGCGAAGCAGCCGTACCGCGTCTCACGGACCTTACGGGAGCAGTCGCCCCGAGGACGTGGTCCGGCTCGGTGTTTCCCGCTGGAGCCGCCGACCACCCGGTAAACGGCGTGTCCTGGTACGAAGCGAGCGCCTACTGTCGGTGGAAGGGGAAGAATCTGCCTTCAATTACGCAATGGTGGAGGGCAGCTCTCGGGGCAGGCGATCGAGCGTACCCCTGGGGGGACGACTCGGAAACATTGCGACAACGGGCCAACTTCGAAGCCGTGGGCACGATGGAGGCGGGATCGCTACCGCTGGGGCTGAGCCAGTTCGGCGTGTTCGAGATGGCAGGGAATGTCCGGGAATGGATCAGGGGAGAGGACGCCGGCTCTGCTATGGCGCCCAGCATTGGCGGTTCCTGGCAGGATCCGGAGTATACCTTCTCGGTCGAGTGGCGGGAGGCCCTGCCACTCGGCCTCGCGACTGAAACGACGGGATTCCGATGCGCACGTCACATCGAGTAGTCACGCTTGCCGCACTTCTGGCCGGGCTGGTCGCAAGCGCGGCCGGTCCGGTCCATGCACAGCAGTGGGCATCTGACGCATGGCTCGACCAGCCGGTCGACCAGTCCACCTTCGATACGTATCTCGAATTCTTCGCCTACGACGCAGATCTGCCGTTCGACATCGAGACCCTGTCCGTTACCGATGAAGAAGGGATCCGCGTCGAGGGGATCACGTTCACGAGTACCCCGGGCGAGGTCGTGTTCGCGGACTAGTACACGGCGACCACCGCGAGAAGGGACAGGCCACACGTGGTCCTGGTTCACGGCGGAATGCGCCCCGGCAAATCATCGATGCGGCCGATCGCAGATTATCTCGTTCGGCGGGGCTTCGGAGTCATCGCGATCGACATGCCCTATTTCGGAGACCGGGACACGGGTCTGCTCAAGTCGTTCAGCGAGGCCGACAAACACGAGAATCTGTATAACCGCGAGTCCGCCTACTTGCAGTGGGTCGTTCAGCTCGTGAAGGACGTGGGGCGCACGGTCGATCTGCTCCAGTCTCACTATGGCGCCGATCCGGAGAGCATCGGCTACGTCGGATTCAGCAGGGGCGGCCAGGCAGGATCCATTGTTGCGGCAGCGGATGACCGCCTGCGAGCTATCGCTCTCATGTACGGGGGACACTTCGATCGAAGCGAAACTGGCCACCTCGCAGCTGCCTGTCCGGCCAACTATGTCGGGCGCATAGCTCCGAGACCACTGTGGCTCCTGAATGGCACATTCGATGGAGACTACGATCGGGAGCGCTCAGTCGAACCGCTGTACCGGCACGTGGGCCAGCCGACTGAGATGAACTGGGTCGAGACCGGCCATCAGCTGCCCGATCAGGACGCTCTGGATCGGCTCGCCGACTGGCTGGTATCGACGCTCCAGTGAGTCCGGGTCCGGCAGTCCGCTCCTACGGATCCACTACCCGGTAGACAGCGCTCATCATCTCCCGAAACGCCGCCTCAGCCTCCTCGGACGTGTCCTGGTTGGTCGTGTTGAACGCAGCGATTACAGCGGTCCGCTTCTCGGGCTGGAAGTAGAAGAATGCACGAAAGCCCGCCTGGCTCCCGGTGTGTCCGATCACCGACCGGTCCCCGTCCCGAACCAGGAAGAACGACAGCCCCATCCGTTCGCTGTGCTCCGCGGCCGGGTCCTCCCTGATCGGGATTTGCGGCTCCCACATCTCCTCGCGACTGCCGCGACTCAAGACCGCGTCGGACCGCCGCCGGGTCTCATCGTCCGCCGCGACTCCGGTGAGGAACGCGACGTACGTGACCAGATCGCCGAGCGGAGCATTCCACCCGCCGTTCGGAATCGTGATTCCCGGGTCGAAGTCCGCTCCGTTGTCTATCAGCCGGGTGCCTCCGGCCGAGTCGGGCTCCACGTAGTAGTTGTGAGAACGATCCGGGGCCAGCCAGTAGGGCGTGGTTCCGAAGTAACTTCGCTGCAGGCCGAGTGGGGACAGAACGTTCTTCTGCACGTAGGTCTGCCACGAGTCGCCGGTCAGCGCCTCGATGACGCGCGCGAGGTACAGGAACGCCGGGTTCGAGTACGACCACCGGGAGCCGGGTCGGAACTGGAGCTGCTGGTACGGCATCATCGCGACGAGTTGATCCCACGTGGTGGGCTCGAACGGCTCCCAGTCGTGTCCTTCGTAGTACGGCCAGGTCGGGTTCTGGAACCCGGCGCTATGCGTCAGCAGCATCTCGATCGTGATGCTGTCGATCGCCCCGTACGGGTCGTGCACCCGGCGGAGCTCCGGCACCCAGTAAGTGACGGGGTCATCCAGCGACAGGAGCCCGCGGTCCCGGAGCTGCATGACCGCGATCGCGGTGAGGGTCTTGGTGATCGACCCCCAGTGGTAGATCGTCCGCTCGCCAGCGGGCACGCCCGCTGAGACATCGGCATGGCCGAAGTCGTGCCGCGCCACTGCCCGTCCGTCCCGCACGGCCACGACGCTGCCACCCACGATTCCGTCGGCCTCGACGTATGCCTCGAAGCTCTCGAGGAGCGCTTCCCACCCGGCCGGTGGAGTGACGTCGCGCGTCCGTTCCTGTGCCGCGGCCGAAGTGGCGGCCACCAGCACGCCGAGTGACGCCATCAGCCGAAGCGCCGTGAGCCGGCGGGGCCGAATCGCGGTACGCGCCGAGTACTCTGCTTTCCTGTTGATCGTAGGAAAACCGGCGGTCAGATCGCGCAGGTCATGTCCGTGGCGCAGCACTGCGGCGACTTGACCATTCCGTGCCCTTCCGGGCACTTGGAGACTTGCACGGTCCCCCCGTCATCCTTCGTCAGCGTCTCGTGGACCAGCTCTTTGCCGCAGGTTCCGCAGGTCATGGTGCCGATGCTCATTCCGCAGACGTCGCACTTGTAAAACGCCATTTGACTCTCCGGTCATTCTCCGGGTTCATGGTATGTCCAGCCCGACTTGGCTCAACCTGGCGGATCGGTACCGGTCGGGCCAGATCCTCGAACGACAGCGAAGCTCGCTGCCCGGTTCACGCTTCCTGTCCGGTCATCCTCCGGGCGTGAAATGCGCAAGCTCCGGGAAGTGCGAAACCGGGTCCGGGGCCGCCTCGAGTCGCCGGGTCCAGTGCCGGTACGCGCCGATCAGCATCGCCCAGATGCCGAGGGTGGGTATCGACCAGTACTCGAGCAGGTCGTTCAGCTCGCGGCCGATGATCGCCTCGGTGCTCAGCGAATAGGTGGCCAGGAAGATCACCACGGCCGCGGAATAGGGCCAGCGCCTGTCGGTCGCCCAGCCGTGCATCGTCAGCAGGAAGAGTGGGGCGTAGAAGAAGCCCATGCTGGGGATCCACGAGTAGGGCAGGAACTGAGCGGTAAACGCGAGGAAGAACGAATACACCACGATCCACTCCGTACCGAGGCGCAGCCTGAATTTCCACCAGACGGCGGTGGCCGCGGCGACGACGAAGAACTGTCCGGCCCGCATGGCCAGATGCGGATCGGCGCCGAAGTGAGACGCGATCCGGAACAGCGCCGCCGGAAGCGACTGGAATTGCACCCGCGTCAGGTCGTTCTCGGACCCGTATTCCGCCAACACGGTCAGAAACTCCTGGTGAAGCTGCCAGTTGGCGTCCCATCCCAGGTATAGAGCTGGGGCGAGGACGAACAGCAGCAGGAATGCTGACACGTATCCCAGGAACCGCCAGTCTCGCTGCAGGACCGCGAGTCCCAGGAGGAAGACAGGGAATACCTTGATGTTGATCGCGAGGCTGAGCCAGAACGCCGACAACGCCCTGTGGCCGAACAGGTACGAGTACCCCGACAGAAGACAGAGGTAAAATACCGGGAGCACCACGTTTCCCTGCTGGAACATGCCGAACACGGTATTGATGAACGCCAGGTGGAAGGTCAGCCAGAATGCGACGCCCAGTGACGTTCGGCCCAGTCGGTAGCGCGTCCAACGCTTAAGCATGACGAGGGCGGCACCGAGGAGGGCGAACTCCAGCAGGGTGTACGCCACCCTGAATGCATTCACCGACATTAAGGAGAACGGCACGCCGAGTACTGCGAACAGGGGCGAGTAGTAATAGCCACCCCCGCTCGTCCGTTCGGGAGTGTAGATTCCCTCCAGTTGCCGCAGGCCCGTCAGCTTCCAGGCCTCGAGGTAGGCCCCCAGGTCGTTCGGCCAGTCCATCGCCTGGAACACACAGATGATGGCCGCGACCAGGCCCAGGCCCATCATCACGCGCGGCGTGAAGCGGAGCCAGTATCCCATGCCCTTGCGCAGCATCCGCGGTCCATCGACGGTGGCCCGGACCTTCGAGCCCTCCCGATCGGTCCACGCAATCGGAAGCTCGAGGATCGTCGCCTGCAGCTGCTCCGCCCTCCCGATCATCTCCAGGTCGAACGACCAGCCGCGATCCTCCAGCCGCTGTACGACGGATCGCGAGAACTCCTCGTGCCAGGCCTTGAAGCCGCACTGCGTGTCGGTGAAAGCGGACCGGTGGAAATGCGCCATGACGAAGCTGAACAGCCGGCCCACCACGCGCCGTGGCCAGGGTTGCGGTCGCACTAGACTGGACCACGGGGTGTGACGGCTGGCGATTACGAGATCGGCCCTGTACTTCTGGAACAGACGCGGGGTCTCCTCCAGGGCCGAGAGCGGGGTCGCGAGGTCGCAGTCCGTGAACACCCGGATCGGAGCGCGTGCGATCCTGTCTCCGGCGGCGACGGCCGCGCCCTTGCCCCGGTTTGCGGGAAGTGCGACGACTCGCGCGTGCGGGTCTGCGGCAGCGTGCGCCTCGAGCAGGGCGAGCGTCCTGTCGGACGACCCGTCGTCCACGAAGATCCATTCCAGGTCGTGGTCGCCGAAGGCCGCCGTCCGGGATGTGAAGTCACGAATGTCCGCGAAGGTGTAGGCGAGGCGGTCCGCCTCGTTGTAGCACGGAATGATGACCGACAGGCCGGGGGCAACCGACACTCAAACGCTCCTGAACAGGTGGTAAGTCGCTCGAGCCACCCGAAGAGGGTGATCCCAAACGCGAGTCACGGGAACTGTAACGGCAGCCGGGGGCATTCGGGAATGCTCCCTTTACATCGATCGCTTCGCTGCATCCAGACTGCGGGGCACGGCCTGGGCGCGCCGGTCAAGGCGATCAGTCGGTAGAAACCACATAGCGAAGGCGCCGCTCACAGTCGTGGTCGGCGCCTTCGTTCCTCGGGTACTGCAGCGCCGTGAACTCGACGCCCGTCATTCGGGTTGGTTCCCCCGTCGTTCCTCTTAGTTCGGCCGGACGTTCAATCCGTTGGAGCACACCTCTTCCGGGAAGGAGAAGCCCAGGTCTCCGCCAGCCTTCACCGAGGCGCAGATCCTGTACCCACCCGTCTTGTCGAGCGTGAGCCCTTCGAATACGGCCGTTCCACCTTCCTCTTCCGTGTAACGGCAGTCCGTGCCACACGAGTCGGTGCCGCCGGGGAGATAGTCCACGCTCCACGAGCCATTGTTGTCCTTGGGCGTGATGACGATCTGTGCCCGCTCCAGCGGCGTTCCATTGGCCGTCAGGGCCGTGACGTAGATCGGTCCGATGGTCTCGCCGACGACCGCGTCGGCCACCATCGCGATCTCGAGCGTCGCCTCGGCATCAGCATTCAGCGGCGTGAAGTCGCTGAAGTCGCTGGCGTTGCCTCCAGGCCCCGTCTTCTTCGAGCCGGCGAACAGCACTCCTGGCACCGGGGAAAGGAACTGGAGCGCGCGCTGCGCCAGGGATGCCGTCTGGACTGCAGGCAGAAATGCCGTGCAGGCGTCAAACCCGGCTGTATTCTCGAGTGCGGTCGCATTCCGTCGCATGCGGAGGAAGTTCTCGTCGACCACGAGGTCGTCGATCACCAGGCAGGCGCCTGCGATCATTTGCGCTCCGAACCCGTCAACATCGGGCAGGGTGTTCCAGCTGTACTGTTCGTTCGTGGCGGGGCAATCCGCCGTGGAGGGGTCGCAGCCGCCGACCATGGCCTCCGGGTGTCCATACACCAGCGCCCGCTGACCCAGGACATCCGCCCATGTCGAATTCTGTGTGACTCCCCACACCGCCGGGTCCGTCTCAACCAGCGGTTCGACGGCGTCACGCGACACCACCGCGTCGGTCAGATCACCCGCTCCGCCGCGCACGGCAAACGCGCCTCGCTCGCTCAGGGCGAGCAGGACGTCATCGGCGAAGCCAGCCTCGACACAACCCGAAGGTTCACAATTCAAGAACTCCATGAAGGTCAACAGACCGGTCGCCAGGGAAACCCCGGCCGAAGCATCGAGCTCGCTTGCACCGCCCAGCGCCATCTCCATCAGCGCCATGACATCGAAGGCCTCGTCCGTTGCTTTCGAATCCGGGCTGGCAGTGCAGGCGTCCCCGAGCGCCGAGATCAGGTCGCGGAACTGCTTGCCGTATTCCTGCGGAAAGAATTCCCGCGCGGCGGCCGAAACGGCCTTGGTGTCACACACGCCCGGTTGAGGCACGAAGACAGGCCCCAGGGAAACCGGACTGTCGGACTTCAGTGGACTATCCGTGCAGGCCGCCACGGCCAGTATTGCCACCACGCCTGCCAGCGGCAGGAATCGTCTCGTGCGCATAAGTCTCCCCAGGTAAATGGACCCGGCCACGTGTCGGGCAGGCGCCTCGAAAACGCCGCCCGCGGCCAAGGGTCACCTAGGGTATACAAGGTCGTGTTGTAAGGGAACCTCGTAACGCGGCTCAGTTCGCGACGAGGGAAGCGTAGCGGGGGTCCTTACGCAGCTCTTCGAACCACCACGAGTCGTCATCCGCGAAGGCCTCGATCCGGCCCGGGTTCGCGGAGAGGAACGTTCCCAACAGGCGGATACCCTCGTCCAGGTCTCCCAGCCACGAGCGGACCACTGCCTCGTACTGGGCCAGCTCCCGTAGCGGGTCGACGTCGGGCGTCGTCCGGGCGCGCGTCGCGACCGCGTCCGCGCTGTCGGCCAGGCCGGTCTGCGCGAGGGCCATGGCGACGTACATCTGCCCTTTGCTCTGGTTGAATTCGACGCGTTCAGCAGGGCTGAGGTCGACCATCCGGTCGTACGCCCCCCACGCGGCATCGACATCCGGCTCCACGCCCCTCATGCTCTGGTACAACAACTCGCATTCGTAGAATCGATACTCGTCCGGGAACCGTCTGCGCCCCTCGTCGCACCAGTTCCTGGCCTCGATTCCGTCCTCGAGGTTGAGGGAGGTCGTGAACAGCCTCCACACGGTGAGATTCGCGTTCTGGAGATACGGATCGCGCTCGTACGATCGCATGGCGGCCAGTTTGCCTTCGGCCACATCTCCCTTGTTGATGAGCAGATGGCTCATCGAGCTCCACGCCGACGCGCGCTGCCCGTCGACCTCGACCGCGGTCCGAAAGTCGATCTCGGCCTCGTCCCTGAGTCTCTCAGCCTCGTCCGGGCCGCCTCCGAGATTCAGCAGATACCTCCAGTACCGAAGCGTTCCCCTCAGCTCCAGCGCACTGGCGTCTCGGGGGGCCATCGCGAGGCCCTGCTCCGCAAACTCCAAGCCCTCCGCTATCCGGGTGTCCGCGGCTTCACGATCGAAACCGAACATCCGGGAACGCTTGTAGGCGAGCCACCCGCGCTCGATCACGGGACGTTCCCAGCTCGCCTCGAGCGCACTGGCTGCCGCGAGCAGCGAGTCCGCGCTGCCGAGCCTGGCGTCCGCCGCCTCTACATCACCGGTCGCCGCCAGCTCATCCGCTTCGCGGGAGACGAGCCCGGCCCGCTGAACCTGTTCCCACGCTTGCACATTTCCGGTCTCCGCCTGCCTCTGCCGCAGTTCGACTTCCGCGCCCAGCTTCTTCCGCAGCTGCAGAGCTACTTCCTGCGCCAGTTCGTCCTGCAGATCGAACAACTCCGCCCGCGGTCGCTCGAGCTCCACGTCGCCGTATTGTTTCCCCGTGGTCGCGTTGACCAGCGAGACGTTGACCCGCACCCGGTCCGCGGAGGCCGCGACTCTTCCTTCGACGATAGTCCCGACCTCCAGCGCCCGTCCCACGCTGTCGGGAGAGACCTGCGCGTCGCGGTATGGCGTCACGCCGTTGCGGGAGATCACGTGGAGCGCTTCGACCGCGCTCAGCTCGTCGATCAGGGTCTCCGTGACACCCGAGGGGAGGAACTGAAGGTCTTCGTCTCCGCGGCCCTCGAAGTAGAGCACGGCGATTCGACGCGGGTCCTCGGTGGGCGGAAGCTGGGCGACACCCTGCAGGGGGCTGCCTTCCGCATCGGCGGTCGCGTTCCACACCCGGACGCTCGCCCCGATCGCCAGAATTCCCAGCACGGCGAGCAGCGAGATCTCTACCGGACGGAATTTCTGCCCGCCGGGCGCGCCGTGAAACCAGGACAGGATGATCGCGGCGGGGGCGCCGATGATGACGATCGCCAGGACCGTGGGGTAGGCCTGATCGGGGAGCATCGCTCGATCCACGAGCTGATCGACGATCTGCAGCGCCACCCAGCCCGTTGCGGCGTAGGCTGCCACGAACTGCGGCAGCCGTCTTTCCTTCAGCGTCGCGAAGAAGGACACGCCCGTACCGATCCCCCGGTCGTCGTTGTGAGCGGAATCGAATCCGGAGCCTCGCCCGGATCGATGCTGCGCCACGCCGTCCTCGTCTGGCAGTAGCGCCGCAGGTGCGAAAAAGGTGGGTCCGGCGCTGTCGAGGGGCAAGGCGAGGCCCTCCGTACGCTCGGTTCGCTCCACGTTGCCCACCCGCTATCATAGTGACGGTCTCGAATTCGATCCCAGTCCTGAAAGCGAGAGGACCATGAGTCCTGCGTTCGGCTCCTCCTGCCGCCTGGTGTCGTCGCTCGCGGCCGTGGTCTGTCTCTGGGGCTGCGGGCTCACGACAGACGGAGATCCCACGTCCGGTACTCTGCCCAACGTCGTGATCGTATTCGTGGACGATGTCGGGTACGGAGACCTGGGGAGCTTCGGACATCCGACGATCAGGACCCCCAATCTGGATCGCATGGCGGCCGAAGGCCTGAAGCTGACCGGATTCTACGCGGCGGCGCCTTCCTGCTCACCGTCGCGGGCCGGCCTGCTCACCGGCCGGTATCCGGTGCGGGCCGGGATCCTGTGGGCGTTGGGACCGGAAGAAAACCGCGGGATCTCGTCCGACGAGTGGACGCTGGCCGAGGCCCTGCGGGCGCGGGGCTACCGGACGGCCGCCGTGGGGAAGTGGCACCTGGGAGCCCGGCCCGGCTTCTATCCCACCGAGCACGGTTTCGACTCTTTCTTCGGGCTCCTGTACAGCAATGACATGATCCGGCCCTGGGTGCAGACGGATCGACCGTTGGAGCTGTTGCGCGACACGATCCCCATCGAGCATCCCGTAGACCAGTCCACGTTGACTCGGCGCTATACGGAAGAAGCCCTGTCGTTCATCGAGTCCGCGGTGGCCGAGGACGCCCCCTTCTTCCTGTACCTCGCGCATTCGATGGCTCACGTTCCGTTGCACAGATCTCCTGAGTTCGAAGGGCACAGTCCCGGGGGGAAGTACGGCGACGTGATCGAGGAACTGGACTGGAGCGTGGGAAGAGTCATCGAGGCGATCGGCGAGGCAGGCATCGAGCGCAACACGTTCGTGTTCTTCACCAGCGACAACGGTCCGTGGACGGAGATGCCCGACCGGATGTTCAGTGGAGGATTCATTCGCCCGTGGGATGCCGGCACCTCAGGACCGCTGCGTGGCTCGAAGGCCACGATCTGGGAGGGAGGGCTCCGGGTTCCGGCTATAGCGTGGTGGCCGGGCCGGATCCCTCCCGGACGTACCTCGTCCGGGCTGGGCAGCGTCCTCGACCTGTTCCCGACGATCGCCGCGCTCGCCGGAACGGTCCCGAGTCCCGAACGGCCGTTCGATGGGCAGGACATCATGCCGTGGCTCGAGGGCATGGAGGAATCGCCCACCGATCTGTTCTTCTACGTCCAGCCGGACGTAGTGCAAGCCGTGCGCGACCGTCGCTGGAAGCTGGTCATGCGCCAACCGGAACCCGGCGCGCCGCTCAGGACCGAGTTGTACGATTTGTCGTCGGACCCCTACGAGCGGTTCGACGTAGCGATCGACAACCCGGAGGTAGTGACACACCTGCGCCGGGAGATGGAACGGTTCTCGGCTGAGAGTGAGGCGCGTCTCCCGGAAGCAGACCCTTAGGCCGGCCTCGGGAACCCTTTCCCCCGCCACCCGGTTGGGAGTCTCGAGGCACGTGCGAACTGTGCGTGACATGGAAACAGACTTCGAGGCGGAGATCGCCGGAGGGGGAATCGTGGAGAGAATCAGGAATATCCAGATCGGACGTGCCGTTGTCGCCGGACTGATAGGAACTATCGTGATGACCGCCGTAGGGCTGTGGGTGGCCCCGCTGATGGGCATGCCCGCCATGAACCCGGCTCAGATGCTGGCCGGGGCAATGGGTGGAAGCCTCTCCCTGGGCTGGGCGGCCCACTTCATGATCGGGGCGATCCTGGGAGTGGGATACTCCGTCGTGGCTCCGTCGCTGCCGGGCACGCCGGCCCTGCGTGGCGCGTTGTATGCGATTGCCCCGTTCCTCATGGCACAGATCATCGTCATACCGATGATGGGAATGCCCCTGTTCTCGGGCTCCGCCGTGATGGCGATCGGCAGCCTGGTGGGACACCTGGTGTACGGCGCCGTGGTCGGGTCGGTCTACGGCCTGGTCGAGTCCCGGGCTTCGACTCCCGTTGCCGCCGCAACCGCGGCCTGAACGGGTCGCGCAGATTCTTCGCCTGAGGAGCGCATCTCGGTGACGCGGAGCACGAGACCCACATTCGTGATGCTCGGGGGCAGCGCATGTCAGCGCTGATCTCCCGGGAGATGCGCGAGATCGATGGACGTCTGATCGTTCCGGAGCAGGACGGTGGGCGGCCTGCGGACGGCTGTTCGGCGTATCAGATCTGTTCGATTCTCGCCCGGTGCCCGCTGGACCGGGCGAGGCGGGCATCCCTCGTGACCAGGGTCGCCTCGAGGGCCTCGGCGAGAGCGACGTAGGCCGCATCGCATGCGGTGAGGGTGTCCCTCAGTTCCCTGAACCGCGGTACGAGTTCCATGTGCGGGGAGAATGAGGTCTGGCGATCACCGTTCTTTCATCGAACGGGCCGCTCTCACATCGGTGACTGCTGGAACAGCGAGTGCTGTGCGAGCGGTGTCACGCGCGCACCCGCCGAAAAACCACGCAGCACGATCGGGCCTGTCCACCGCTCGCGGCCGGACTCGAGATCCGCGGGCTCGCGACTCACGACCACCATGAGCTGGTCCCAGACCGTCGTGCCCGTGACCTGTCCGTCCGGCGGTATGGAGCCGAGGTGGGCGATCGGATCCAGGCCGGGAGTCGTCAGCCACACGCGGTACACCTCGCCGGCGGTTTCCGGCAGGCCGGAAACGACTATCCTCAGGTCGTAGCGAACCCGTCCATCTTCGTCCACCGTGACCCCGAATGGGGACCACGGCTGCTTCAGGTAGACCATCCCGGACGCGCCCTCGCTGCCCAGCGTCGGAAACAGCGGGAACTGGTCCGGGAAAGCCCCCGGAGACTCCGGCGAGGCTCCCGAATGAGGCGCCCAACCGAGGACGACGCACAGAAGAAGCGAAACCATCATTACGGAATCAGACCCTGCGGACCGTGGTCCCAGTCCTGCACGCTGGAGATGTTCGGCATTCCGTGGTCCGACCCGTTCCAGCCGTCGAAACCATCCAGCTTCATGATCCACAGGCCCGTGACCATGTCGCTTGCGACGATCAGTCCATCGTAGTTGCGCACGTCGATTCCGAACGCCCCGTTGAAATCGCTCTCGCCGACCGGATTCCCCGACGACAATCCCAGGTCGGGCGC
This sequence comes from Gemmatimonadota bacterium, assembly GCA_039585915.1. Taxonomy (GTDB): domain Bacteria; phylum Gemmatimonadota; class Gemmatimonadetes; order Palauibacterales; family Palauibacteraceae; genus Carthagonibacter. Next base: position 3,124 of record JBDGUZ010000036.1, on the reverse strand, counting down.
CAGCCCCGCGTTCTCGGGACCATCATAGGTGTCGTAGTATGCCACTCCCACCGGATTCACGGGGTCGCTGATGTCGAAGATGTCGATCCCATCCTTGTAGGAGGACACGAACACGTAGGGATACCGCATCTCGTTGTTGTGTGAGAGCGCCTTGTAGTTGCGAGTCCAGGCGCTGATCTCGGAAGTGATGCGGTCGACGTCGCCGTGGATCCCCTGCTCCAGATCGTACACGCGGATCGGCGAGTACCTGTACTCGGTCTGACCGACGCCGATTCTGGCATCGGGGGTGGCGGTCAGGGTGTGCGCGATTGTCACGCCCATCACGCCCACGATCGAGGTGATGAGCTCCGGGTTCTCCAGGTCGGTGATGTCGTAGATGTAGTACCCGTCGAGACCGGAGCCGTACAGGATATCGCGCCCGCCCTCGGGCTCCCACGCGAGGTAGAAGTCGTGGTAGCCCACCATCGACCCGAACGGCGATTCCATGGCGGTGGACGGCCACGGCACCTGACCGATTAGACCGGAATCTTCGTCCCCGGCGAGAAAGGCCGACAGATCGTACAGGTTCGCGTGCGGGCCACTCGTCGTCGCGACCATGATCGGTTTCCCGGACGAGTGCTTGTACGCCCAGATGTTGTGGAAGCCCGACGGTGTGTCGGTAGCTCGGATGCGGCCGACCTCCCTCACGGTCGAGGCGTCCGGAAGTCCGGTCACGTCGAACACGACCGCGCCGAGGTCCGTATCAGGTCCGCCGAAGAACTGCAGCGATTGGATCACGTAGTACCGGCCGTCGTGCTTGAAGTACTTCACGTCCATGCCGCCGAGTCCGATGTGAAGCTCCGGATCCTCGATCCGCCACTGGTACAGCAGTTCGGGGTTCGCGGGGTCCTCCAGGGACACGATGTCCATTCCCTTCGTGGGGCCGAGGACGCGGGACAGGTACGCGAACGGCCGTCCGGGCTCCTGTTCGAGCTCGATGTCGGTGTAACTAATCTCCAGGCCGTCGGCCGAATGAAACCGACCGATGACCTCAATGTTGTCGGTACCGGGCTCACCGCCGCCGTCCTGTGCGATCAGGGCGGGCGCGACAGCCAGCAGCGCAAGGACCGCAAAGGCGGCACCGCCTATCCGGCGAATCGAGTTCTTGTTCATTTCTTACCTCCAGGTTGGACGGCGAATGCCATCATCATCCCGGCCTCCAGGTGCTCCGCGATGTGACAGTGGAGCATCCAGTGGCCGGGGTTCGTCACTTCGAGGAGAATGTCGACTGTCGCGCCCACCGGAAGCAGCGCCGTGTCTTTCCAGGCCAGATTCTCGTTCGGCACCCCGTCACGGGACAGCACGAGAAAGCGCTGTCCGTGAAGGTGAACCGGGTGGTTCATCGGGTGGAAGGCATCCGGGTCGTTGCGCAGCCGGATCTTCACCACGTCACCGACATCGAACCGCCAGTCGATGTCCATGTTCTCGACGCCCGTCTCCGTATCGCGGAGGATCCAGCGCACTTCGTTGGAGGTCGAGAGCCAGTTCATGTGTGACATCACGTCGGTGAACTCGACCGGGGAGCGGTAGGTCGTGTCGATCGCGATGAATTGCATCACCTGGACGGGCAACTCAGTGATGTCCACTGTGAGCAGCAGTTCGCGGTCCACTGGCGCCTCCAGATACTTCCTGTATGGTTCGACTTCGCGCTGCACTTGCTCGTCCACGTGCAGCTCGCGAAACGCAACCGAGTGATCAGGCGTGGCACGGTTCTCCGCTACGCGCACCACTCCCAGTGTGTCGACGGCGGAGAAGAACTTCCCCTGCATGTGGTTGAGCGCCGTGATCCGGTTGACGACCGCGTGCTTGCCCGGATTCTCGAACATCACTTCGACCACGTATCGCTGTGCCGGCGCGATCGCGACGCTGGTCACGAACATCTCTTTCTCGAATCGGCCGATATCCGCGCCAACGAGCTTCATCGGGGCGCCGCCGAACGAGAGGTTGAATGTCCGGGTGTTGGAGACGTTTGTCAGATAGAATCGAACGACCTCGCCGGTCTTCGCTTCGAGGTCGTAGCTCTGCTCGCCGTTCACCAGCAGGACGTTTCCGAACCGGCCCATGATGGAAAAGTTCGCGGCCTCGCGCCCGAACGGGACGAGTTCTGTTCCCTCGATGAGGATGTCGTCTAGAGTAACGACCTCTTCAGAGTGGACGGAGTCGGCGTACGGGTCGCGGTCGGGACGCACGAGCATGTTTCCGTACAGACCGAGATCCTGCTGAATGTCCTCGCGGACGTGAGGGTGGTACCAGTAGATGCCGGCGTCCGGGAAGCGGATCGTGTAATCGAAAGTGTCGCCGGGCTGCACCGGATCCTGTGTGAGACCGGGCACTCCGTCGAACCGGTTGTCGAGACGGAGCCCGTGCCAGTGCACTGTAGTCTCCATGTCGATCCGGTTCGTGAACCGGACGTGGACCTCCGCTCCCCTGTCGACCCGGATCAGGGGACCGGGGATCTGCCTGTTGAACGCGTACATTACGAACGTTTCCCCGGCTACCTTCTTCCGGACCAGCGTCGCTTCGAGGTCCAGCGTATCTCCGGTCGCCAGGTCCACGATCTGTCGGGGCCCCGCCATGGGGAGCGTTGTCGGATCGATGCCTTCACCGGGCAGGAACTCCGTGACCGACGGCCGCGCGCTTTTCACTCCGGGCAGCATCGGATTACGGATCATAGGCATGATCATGGAGGCCGACGGCATGATCTGGATTTCGCCCTCGGCCTGCTGATGAGCGTGGTTCATCTGCTGAGCTTGAACGGTTCCGGGATCCGCGAGACTGCTGACCAGGCAGACGCACAGCACCGCGCCGAGCGGGATCAGGCCAGGAAATCGGATGTGAGTCACCAGCGCCAAGGGCGCCCTCGCTTGCTCTCGGTAATGTCGATGCCAGCCTCGGAGTCTGACGGTGGCCCATGGTAAACGAACGGGCCTGAAGTGTCTACCGCAGGAACAGCACTCTGAACGATCTGCGAATCCGAGCCTGTCCGTATTGCAGACTCGGGTCGAGGCCGTACTGTTCCTCCCACGGATTGACGTTCATGCCAAGTTCTTCTCGAGGCACCGATGACCAGATACGCAGCCGCCCT
>JBDGUZ010000035.1:0-16338 GCA_039585915.1 Gemmatimonadota bacterium | reverse complement strand
CTCGCTTCGAAGTCTCGCTCTCAAGGTGATGCCGAACCTGTTCAAGCGGGGCAGCGCCCGTGACGCGGGCATCGCTCCCGAAGACGTGGGCGAGGGCGTCACGCTGACCGCGGTCACGCTGAACGGCGAGACACTGGACCCTGCGCCCGGCGGAGAGCAGGTGAATCAATACATGAATGGGAACGTCGTGGTGATCCCGCATCCGCTCCCACCCGGCGAAGCAGCAACGCTGTCGATCGATTGGAGCTTCGAAGTCAATCGGGGTTCACACGGCCGGTCGGGCGCGGTGGACTCGACCAGCTGGTTCAACGCCTACTTCTTCCCCCGGATCTCCGTGCGCGACGACGTCGACGGCTGGGATCTGTCGCCGCACCTGGGGACGGCCGAGTTCTACAACGACTTCGGCGACTTCGACGTCACGATCGAGGTTCCGCAGGGCTACGTCGTGTGGGCCACGGGCCTGCTGCAGAATCCGGACGAAGTGCTGACACCGAAGATCGCGTCGCGCTACCGGGCGGCGCTGGAATCCGATGAGATCGTGCACGTCGTGGACCCCGCGGCGCTCGATGCCGGAGGAATTACGGTGGCGGCAGCTGCCGGCGGAACCAACTCCTGGCGGTTCCGGGCGGAATACGTGCCCGACTTCGCCTTCGCCGTCAGTGACCACTACTTGTGGGATGCGAGCAGTCTCGTCGTGGACCCGGCCACGGGTCGCCGGGTGCTGATCGATGCGGCCTACAATCCCGAGTCGACGGATTTCTACGAGGTCGCGGAAGTGGCCCGCAACTCGATCGACTACATGTCTCGCGAGTTCCCGGGCGTGCCGTATCCGTACCCCCAGGAGACGGTGTTCAACGGCTTGTCGGAGATGGAATTCCCGATGATGGTCAACGACCTGAGCTCCGACGATCGCCAGTACATGATCTCGCTCACCTCACACGAGATCTTCCACACGTATTTCCCGTTCTACCTTGGAATCAACGAGATCAAGTACGCGTGGATGGACGAGGGCTGGGCCACGTTCGGCGACTACTTCATCACGAACCACCTGATGCCGGATGAGCCGTATCCCCTGTTCGGGCTGGAGGCATACGAGTCCGAAGCCGGCGGCTGGAACGATCTGCCGATCATGACCGGGTCCGGCCAGACCAGGAACCCGGCGTACTTCCTGAATTCGTATCCGAAGCCGGCGTTGTTCTACCTGGTGCTCCGGGACCTGTGGGGCGAGGAGCGATTCGGCGATGTGATCCGCGAGTACATCAGACGCTGGAACGGGAAGCATCCGACGCCGTGGGATTTCTTCAACACGCTCGAGGACGCGACCGGAGAGGAGTTGGCATGGCTGATCCGGCCGTGGTTCTTCGAGTACGGATTCGCGGATCTGGCGCTAGGTGACGTACGGAGGGAAGGAGACATCTATCGGATCGAGGTCGTACGTGCCGGCGCCAACCCCGTTCCGATAGACCTGGCAGTCACCTGGGCCGACGACAGCGAGACACATCTGCACGAGCCAGCGTCGGTGTGGCGCAGCGGGAATGAACGCCTCGTGATCGAGGTGCCGGCGCGCGGAGAAATCAGCGAAATCGTGCTCGGCAACGATATCACGCCGGACGCGAATCAGGCGGACAACAGATATCCACTTCGGAGTTGACACAGCAGTACCGGAGGAGCAGAATCGCTACAGCACAACAGGAGGCTCGTCATGAGTGCCGCAACCCACATTCTGCTCACGACCGATTTCTCAGATGCGTCCGAAGAAGCGGTAGCGAAGGCCGGTGAGATAGCGCGGGCCACGGGCGCGAAACTGACCGTGCTGAACGTGCACCACCATGCGCCTGCCGCACCGGAAGCCGTAGTTCCCCACGACAAACAAATTACGCCCGCCGAACTGGAAGCCGAAGCGCGTCAGAACCTGGATGATCTGAGACGCACGTTGTTGCAGGGAGTCGACGCCGTTTCTCTCGTGTCGCTGGAGAACGTCAGCGCCCCGCTGGCGATCTGCGACTACGCGGCACACCACGGCGTCGATCTCATCGTGATCGGAACACACGGGCGCACCGGTGTGTCGCGTCTGCTCATAGGGAGCGTGGCGGAAAAGGTCGTCCGCCACGCCAGTTGTCCTGTTCTGGTAGTGCCGCACGGCAAGCGGCCGCCCGTGGAGTAGTCAAAAAAGAAGACAGATGTCAACGCGGAACTGGCTGCACCAGCGTTGGCGGATTTTAATTGATGATATTATCATAACATTATCCTCTATTACTTCTTAGAGCAGGTGGAGCATGCTGAAGGGCGCGAGAAGACTCGCTGTTCTCGGAACCAGGGCCGCTGTCTGCACGATCCTGGTGAGCTTCCTTTCGTTCCCCGGCATCGTCCTCGCGCAGGACGCCGACCAGGGGCAGGAGACCTTCCAGTCGTTGTGCTCGGCGTGCCACACGATCGGCGGAGGCCGCCTCGTGGGTCCCGACCTGCAGGGAATCGCGGAGCGGCGCAGCGAGCAGTGGATCATCGATTTCGTGCAGCATTCCCAGGACCTCGTGAATGCGGGGGATGCCGACGCGGTAGCGGTGTTCGAGGAGTACAACGGGATCCCGATGCCCGATCAGGCGCTGACCGATGACGAGGTCCGCGGAGTCATCGCTCACATCAGCACCTTCGCCGCAACCGAGGTCACGGGGACCGAAGCCGCCGGGGCCGAGACCGCCGCGCCACCGGCGGTAGTGCCTGAAGCGACCGACGAGCAGGTCGCTCTGGGCGGGGAGTTGTTTCAGGGCACGGCGCGGCTCGCGAACGGCGGACCGTCGTGCATGTCGTGTCACGACGTGCGGGGCGAGGACGTCGTCGGAGGCGGGTCCCTGGCCATCGAGCTCACCGATGCGGTCACGCGGCTCACCGTTCCCGGAATCGGAGCCGTTCTCCGGAATCCTCCGTTCCCGGTCATGCAGCGAGCCTACGCCGAGCGTCCGCTCACCGACCCGGAAGTCGAGGCTCTCGTCGGATTCCTCCAGAGCGCGGACGCGGGGCAGGAGCTCTACGAGGCACGAGCGTACGGCATGCAGTTCCTGCTCGTGGGAATCGTTGGCGCAGTGATTCTCCTGGGCCTCTACACGCTGATCTGGAGAGGGCGCCGGAAGGGCACCGTGAACCAGGTCGTGTTCGACAGGCAGGTCAAGTCCACCTGAACCGTCGGGAAATACCATGGGTTGGATCAAAGACATCATCTCGCCGCAGACCCGAAAGTGGGAAGAATTCTACCGCAACCGGTTCCAGCACGATCGGATCGTCCGCAGCACGCATGGCGTGAACTGCACCGGGGGCTGCTCCTGGCAGATCCACGTGAAGGACGGAATCGTGACGTGGGAGACCCAGCAGCTCGACTACCCGCTGCTCGATGACTCGCTCCCGCCCTACGAGCCCCGGGGATGCCAGAGGGGAATCTCGTATTCGTGGTACCTGTACAGCCCGCTCCGCATCAAGTACCCGCTGATCCGTAGCGCCCTGATCGATGCCTACCGGGAGAAGAGACAGGAGACCGGCGACCCGATGAAGGCGTGGAAGGCCCTCCAGGAGGACGGGGAGGCCCGCCTGGCATACCAGAAGGCGCGCGGAATGGGCGGATTCCGCCGGGTGAGCTGGGATGAGGTCATGGAGATCATGGCCGTCGCCAACATCCATACGGCCGAGAAGTACGGCCCGGACCGCGTGATCGGGTTCAGTCCCATCCCCGCCATGTCAATGCTCAGCTACGCCGCCGGAGGGCGCTTTCTCCAGCTATTCGGCGGGGTGAACCTCAGTTTCTACGACTGGTACTGCGATCTCCCGACCGCGTTTCCGGAGATCTGGGGCGAGCAGACCGACGTGTGCGAGAGCGCCGACTGGTACAACGCGAAGATGATCGCGGACATGGGGGCGTGCCTGAACATGACGCGCACGCCCGACTGCCACTTCTTCGCCGAGTCGCGGCATAACGGCACGAAGGCCGTCGTGTTCTCTCCGGACTTCAGCCAGGTCTGCAAGTACGCCGATCAGTGGGTGCCGCTCCACGCCGGCAGCGACGGCGCGTTCTGGATGGCCACCACGCACGTGATCCTGAAGGAATTCCACCACGAGAAACAGACGCCGTACTTCATCGACTATGTGAAGAAGTACACGGACAGCCCGTACCTGGTGAAGCTCGAGAAAGACGGCGACGGCTACAAACCGGGCCGCCTGCTCCGCGCGTCCGAGATCCCGGCGTATCGGGGCATATCCAACGGCGAGTGGAAGTTCCTCAACATCGACGCGAGCACCGGCGATCTGGTGGTGCCCAAAGGGAGCTCGGGGTCGAGGTGGGACGAGAAGAAGGGCAACTGGAACATCAAGCCGGAGAGCGTGGTCGATGACCAGCCCTACGACCCGGTCCTGACGCTTCTCGGGCGCACGGATGAAGTGGTGCAGACCACTTTCGTCGAGTACGGACTCGATCGGTCGGCCAGTCGCGGCGTGCCCGTGATGAGGGTCGAGACGATCGACGGCCCGGCCCTCGTGACGACGGTCTACGACCTGACGATGGGCCAGTTCGGCGTCGGGCGCGGCCTGCCTGGCGACTACCCGGAGAGCTACGACGACAAGGATGCCGCGTACACTCCCGCGTGGCAGGAGCTGTTCACCGGAGTGGCTGCCGACACAGTGCTGCAGTTCGCGCGCGAATGGGCGAACACCGCCGATACCACAGGCGGCAAGTGCATGATCATCATCGGAGCCGGAATCAACCACTGGTACCACGCCAACCTGATGTACCGGGCTGGAGCGATGGCCCTGATGCTGACCGGCTGCATCGGCAAGAACGGTGGCGGTCTCAACCACTACGTTGGGCAGGAAAAACTGGCCCCGATGGACTCGTGGGCGGCGATCGCGTTCGGCAAGGACTGGCAGGGGGCCGTCCGGCTCCAGCAGACCCCGATCTGGCATTACATCAACAGCTGCCAGTACCGCTACGACGGCCAGTTCTCGAAGTATAACACGGTGCCCGACAACGATTTGACGAAGCAGCACACCGCCGACCAGATCTTCAAGGCCGTGCGGATGGGCTGGATGCCTTTCTACCCGCAGTTTGACCAGAACACCCTGGATCTGTGCCGCGAGGCCATCGAGGCCGGGGCGGCGGACGACGACGCGATCAAGAAGTACGTCCTCGGCAAGCTCCATTCGAAGGAGCTCCAGTACTCGGTGAGCGATCCGGAGGCGGAGCACAACTTCCCGCGGGTGTGGTACATCTGGCGGGGCAACGCGATCATGGGAAGCATGAAGGGGCACGAGTACGCCCTGAAGCATTACCTGGGCACGCACCACAATGCGATCGCCCAGGACTCCGAGGACCACACCCGCGAAGTCAACTGGCACGACGTGGCGCCGATCGGGAAGATGGACCTGATCGTCGACCTCAACTTCCGCATGGACTCGTCGGCCCTGTACTCCGATATCGTGCTCCCGGCCGCGTCCTGGTACGAGAAGGCCGACCTCAACAGCACCGACCTCCACTCGTTCATCCACCCGCTTTCGGCAGCCATCGCGCCGGTGTGGGAGTCGAAGACCGATTGGAACATCTTCCGCGACCTGGCGAAGGTCACCAGCGAAGCAGCCGAGAAGTACTTCCCCGACCTGCAGACGGACGTAGTGGCTTCGCCGATCGCGCATGACTCGGCCGGGGAAATTGCCCAGCCGGAGATCCGGGACTGGTACCACGGGGAGTGCGAGCCCGTGCTCGGGAAGACCACCCACAACCTGACGGTCGTGGAGCGCGATTATACGAAGCTGTACGACAAGTTCATCAGCCTCGGCGACCGCATCCGGAAGTCAGGCCTGGGGGCCCACGGGAACCACTACGAGTGCGCCGACGCGTACGACGAGATGATCGCGTCCAACCACTTCCCGGTGGAGCGCCGGAACGGCGACGTCCTGCCGTCCTTGAAGGAGGACGAGTCGGCGGCCAACGCGGTGCTGCATCTTTCGACGCTCACGAACGGAGTGCTGAACGTGCGCGCCTACCGGGACGCGGAGAAGCGAACCGGCCTGGACCTGGTGGACCTCGGAGCCGGAACCGCGGACTTGCGTATCAACTACGCGGACCTGCAGGCGCAGCCGCGCCGGTACAACACGTCGCCCCTGTGGTCCGGCGTCATGAACCGCGGAAGGGCTTACGCTGCGTTCACCGTCAACGTCGAGAAGCTGATTCCATGGCGGACGCTCACGGGTCGCCAGCACTTCTACCTCGACCACGAGATGTACCTGGCTTACGGGGAGCACCTGCCGACCTACAAGCCGTCTCCGAAGCCGGAGGCGTACGGTGATCTGAAGCAGACCCTGAAGGACGGGGATGCGATGATCCTGAACTGCCTCACGCCGCACGGGAAGTGGCATATCCATTCCACATACGGCGACAACCTCCGCATGCTCACTCTGTCGAGGGGCTGCGAGCCGGTGTGGCTGAGCGAGGTGGACGCCGTGGCGCTCGGCATCGAGGACAACGACTGGTGCGAGGTCTACAACGACCACGGGGTGTACGCGGCGCGTGCGTCGGTCAGCGCCCGGATCCCGAAGGGCGTGTGCATCGTGTACCACGTTCCCGAGCGCACGGTCGGTATTCCCAAATCACAGGTGCGGGGCGGCAAGCGGGCCGGCGGACACAACAGCTTCACCCGAATTCACCTGAAGCCGAACTTCCTCGCGGGCGGCTACGGCCAGTTCTCGTACCACTTCAACTACTGGGGGCCGATCGCTCCCAACCGGGATACGCACGTCGTCGTCAAGCGAATGGACAAAGTGGTGTTCTGAACGCCTTAGAATCGCGCCAAGAACGGGAGACCCGAGATGGATGTTCGCTCACAGATTTCGATGGTGTTCCACCTGGACAAGTGCATCGGCTGCCACACCTGTTCGGTCGCCTGCAAGAATATCTGGACCGACCGCAAGGGCGCCGAATACATGTGGTGGAACAACGTCGAGACCAAGCCCGGTACCGGCTACCCCGGAAATTGGGAAGATCAGGAGATCTACAAGGGGGGCTGGGAGAAGAACGGGAAGGAGATCGACCTGAAGGGCGCGGGGAAGACGAAGAGTCTCACGAACATCTTTCACAACCCGCACCTGCCGGTGATCGACGATTACTACGAGCCGTTCACGTTCAAGTTCCTGGACCTGATCGAGTCTCCCGCGGGTGACGATCAGCCCACGGCGCGGCCGGTGTCGCTGATCACCGGCGAGCCGATGGACATCAAGATGGGGCCGAACTGGGACGACGACCTGAGCGGGTCGCCGGAGTACGCCCGAAGAGACCCCAACATGGAGAACCTCACTCCGGCCGAGCAGGAGGCGATGTTCCAGCTGGAACGCATGGCCTTCTTCTACCTGCCGCGGATCTGCAACCACTGCCTAAATCCGGCGTGTGTGGCGTCCTGTCCATCGGGCGCGATCTACAAGCGGGGCGAGGACGGGGTGGTGCTGATCAACCAGGATGTGTGCCGCGCCTGGCGGATGTGCGTGACGGCGTGCCCGTACAAGAAGACGTACTTCAACTGGAACACGGGAAAGTCGGAGAAGTGCATCCTGTGCTACCCCCGGATCGAGGTCGGTGAGGCGCCGGCGTGCATGCACTCCTGCGTGGGTCGCATCCGCTATCTCGGTGTGCTGCTGTACGATGCGGACCAGATCGAGGCCGTCGCTTCGGCCGACGAAGCCGACGTGGTGAGCCGGCAGATGGACATGATCCTCGATCCGTTCGATCCGGAGGTCATCGCCGCGGCGAAGGCCAACGGGATCGCTGATTCGACAATTCATTCCGCGCAGTCCTCGCCCACCTATCAGTTCGTGAAGGAGTGGGACCTGGCGCTGCCCCTGCACCCGGAGTTCCGCACCCTGCCGATGCTGTTTTACGTGCCGCCGCTCCTGCCGGTCATGGCCTCGGTGTCCGACGTGGACACGGCGGAGCAGGCCGCGAAGCTGAACACTGCGGCGAAGCACTGGCCCGACAGCTGGCTGTACGACACGAGCACCGATCAGCTGTTCGGCACGATCGACGAAGCGCGCTTCCCGCTCCAGTACATGGCGAACCTGTTCAGTGCGGGGAACACCGATCAGGTCGGAGACCGGCTCAAGAAGCTGATGGCGGTGCGGCTGCACAGGCGCCTGGTCACGGTGGGCGATGTGGCGGAAGAGACCGTGAAGCAGGCGCTCGCCGACACCGGTCTCACCCCCCAACGGGCGGACGACATCTACTATCTGACGTCGCTCGCCAAGTTCGACGATCGATTCGTGATTCCTGCCGCGCACCGTGAGCAGGCTATCGAGATGATGGAGTTCACGGGCGACGTGAAGGGAAGCACGGGGTTCGGATTCATGGACGGCACGGCGCAGAGGGGAGCCTGACATGGATTCGCTGGCTCACTACGAGCGGCTCGCGGCCCTGTTCGAGTATCCGGAGTCGGACTATCCGATTGTGGTCCGCGCGCTGTGCGACCTGCTCGCGACGCGCTATCCGGCCGCGGCGACTGAGCTCGAAGCGTTTGCCCGCGCCCTGCCGGGGGATGGCGGGGCGTTCTCGGAGGAGCAGCTCGACGAGGTGCAGGAGATCTTCACCCGGTCCTTCGACGTGCAGGCGATCACGACCCTCGGGGTCGGATACGTCATGTTCGGCGACGACTACAAACGGGGCGAGGTCCTGGTAAACCTGAACCGCGAGCACCGCGAGGTCGGTGTCGAATGCGGGACCGAGCTGCCGGACCACCTGCCGAACGTCCTCAAGCTGGTCGCCCGGTGGCAGGATCCGGAAATCCGCGCCGAGTTCATCGAGGAGATCCTGCACCCGGCCCTCCGGATGATGATCGAGGAGTTCGGCTCAGGCCGCATGGAAGAGCGGAACCGGCTCTACGAGAAGCACTACAAGACGTTGATCGCCTCTTCCGAGGAACGGGGGACGATATTCCGCATACCGCTCGCCGCGCTGGTCGCCGTCCTGGAGGAGGACTTCAGCTTCTCCCCGAGGGAGATCTCGGCGCCGGGGAGCGACTTCCTGCGATCCATCGACCGCGAACTCGAAATCGAAGCCACCGAGGGACGACCGTCGAAGTCCGGGAGTATGACATGAGCCTGCTCAACAACATGCTGTTCGTGGTGTTTCCCTACGTGGCGATTGTGGTCTTCGTGGTCGGACTGGCCTACCGGTACAGGCGTCGCAGCTTCACGATCTCATCTCTGTCGTCGCAGCTCATGGAGGAGAGGCAGTTGTTCTGGGGCAGCGTCCCGTTCCACATCGGGCTGCTGGTCCTGTTCTTCGGCCACCTCGTAGCATTTCTGATCCCGCAGGCCATGCTGGCCTGGAACCGGGTGCCCGTCCGGCTGCTGTTGCTCGAGGTATCCGGGCTCGTGTTCGGGATCACGGTTCTGTTCGGGCTGGTGGCGCTGATGTACCGGCGGTTCAGCAATGCGCGGATACGAGCCGTGACAACCCGCACGGACATCTTCGTCGAACTGCTTCTCCTGGCCCAGGTGGTGCTCGGAGTGTGGGTGGCGCTGGCCTTCCGGTGGGGGTCCACCTGGTTCGCCACGGACCTCGCGCCGTACCTGTGGTCGATCGTGCTCCTGGCCCCGGAAACGGCGGCAGTGTTCGCGATGCCGTGGATCGTGAAGCTCCACATCTTCGGCGCGTTCGCGATCCTGTTCGCGATTCCGTTCTCCCGCCTCGCGCACGTATTCGTAGCGCCCCTGCATTACATCGTTCGGCCTTACCAGCAAGTGATCTGGAACTGGAACCGCACGACGATCCGCGATCCGGGCACCCCGTGGTCCCAGACCCTTCCACGTAATAACTGAGCGAGACGACGCATGAGCCACGAGAGCCCGGACCGCGCCTGGCCCCACTACTGGGATCCCGAGGACGAGGCATTCTGGAGCCGTGAGGGGAAAGGTATCGCGAAGCGGAACCTGTGGATCTCCATTCCCAATCTACTCCTGGCATTCGCAGTCTGGATCTACTGGGGCATGGTTGCCAAGTACATTCAGCAGATCCATTTCGCGACCGGCGGAGAGCTGTTCAACTTCACGTTTATGAATGGTGGTGAGCCGTACGCCGAGGCCGGATACCGGGCTCTGCTGTTCACTCTTCCGGCGGTCGCGGGTCTGGCCGGCGCGACGCTGCGGATCCCCAACTCGTTCATGATCGCGATCTGCGGGGGACGCAACGTCAAGTTCATGACCAGCGCGTTGCTGATCCTCCCCGCCGTCAGCGCGGGGATCGCTCTCCAGGATCCCACGACGCCGTTCTGGATTTTCATCGTTCTCGCGGCGCTTTCCGGCATCGGCGGGGGGGTGTTCGCATCCTCCATGTCCAACATCAGCTTCTTCTTCCCGAAGGCGGAGCAGGGGCTGGCGCTCGGGCTCAACGCGGGGCTCGGCAACCTCGGGGTCAGTGTCATGCAGTTCCTGATCCCCTGGGTGATCACGTTCAGCCTGTTCGGAGCCCTGAGCGGCGACCCGTTCGAATACGAGGCCGCCGGCGCGACCTCACGCATGTGGATCCAGAACGCGGGCCTGGTGTGGGTGCCCCTCCTGGCCCTGTTCTCGATCCTCGCGTTCTTCGGGATGAACAACCTGCCCTTCCACCAGGTCGGGTCCACCCCGGTCGCCGTCGCGAAGTACCTGTGGCTCACCCTTCTCGGCTTCGTGGGAGCCGCCATCGGAATCGTTCTCCTGATCCTGCCGTGGGGCCCGTTCCCGGTTCTCGTCAAGACGTTCGTCGTCGTGGTCGTCGCCGTAGTCGTCACGCTGGCGGCGATGCGCTACCTGACTCCCCGGGAGACCAGGGAGAGCCTGGAGGAGCAGTTCGGGATCTTCAAGATGAAGCACAACTGGATCATGACGTACCTGTATGTCATGACCTTCGGTTCCTTCATCGGGTACGCCAACGCTTTTCCGAAGCTGATCGACGATGTGTTCGGTGTGATCCGGGTCGGAGAGCAGGCCGGACAGGCGACAGGCATGAGCTCGGCGGCCTACATCTGGATCGGCGCCGGAGTGGGCGCCCTGATCCGACCCGTGGGCGGCTGGCTGTCGGACAAGCTGGGCGGAGCCCGCGTGACCCACTGGGACACGATCGTGATGATCGCGTCCACCATCGGGGCTGGCTACGTCGTATCGCTCGCGCTCGAATCACCGGATCCGACGCAGTACTTCTTCCCCTTCCTTGGACTGTTCATCGTTCTGTTCGCGACGACAGGCATCGGGAATGGTTCCACGTTCCGGATGATCGGCGTGATCTTCAAGAAGGACAATCGAGGGCCGGTTCTCGGCTGGACGTCTGCGATCGCGGCGTACGGGGCGTTTCTGATTCCGAAGATTTTCGCGACCCAGATCCGAGCGGGCACCCCGCAGAACGCCCTGTACGGCTTCGCGGCGTATTACGCGACGTGTCTCGCTCTGAACTGGTGGTTCTACGCCAGGAAGAACGCGGAAATTTCGTGCTGATCGAGATTAACCGGGGTTCACCACATTCCGGGGCGGCCGTCCGGCCGTCCCGGGCCGAAACCAAGCAGGGGATATGAAAGAACAGCCTGGAGCATGGAGGGTCCTGACCCTCAACACGATCGCCTTCACGGTCTGCTTCGCGGCCTGGATGCTGAACGGCGTCCTGGTGACGTTCCTGGTGGAGAACGGCGTGTTCGACTGGGACACCGCGCAGATGGGGACCCTGATCGGGATCCCGGTCCTCACCGGCTCGATCATGCGGCTGCCCCTCGGGATGCTCACCGACCGGTTCGGTGGCAGACCGGTGTATGCGCTGCTCATGCTCCTGTGTGCCGTGCCGATGTACTTGCTGAGCCAGGTCGACAGCTACAACGGCTACCTGCTCGCCAGCCTGGGCTTTGGGCTCACGGGCACCTCGTTCGCCGTCGGTATCGCGTTCTCGTCGGTGTGGTTCAGCCGGGAGAAGCAGGGAACCGCCCTCGGGATCTTCGGCGCCGGAAACGCCGGCGCGGCGCTCACGGTGATGGTCGCCCCCGGGATTCTGCGGTCGCTCACGAACGGCGGGCAGGACCTGGACCGCTGGCGACTGCTGCCGCAGTACTACGCAGCCCTGCTGGTGGTGATGGCGATCGTTTTCTTCCTGTTCACGAAGAACAAGAAACCGGAGGTCGCCTCTCAGCGCACGGTGCTCCAGATGCTCAAACCGCTCACGAACATGCGCGTATGGCGGTTCGGCCTGTACTACTTCCTCGTGTTCGGCGGGTTCGTGGCCCTGGCGCAGTGGCTGGTCCCGTACTACGTGAACGTCTACTCCATCACGATCGTCACCGCCGGACTTCTGACATCTATCTTCTCGTTGCCTTCGGGGCTGATTCGCGCCTTCGGCGGATACCTGTCGGACAGGGTGGGTGCCCGCACTGTGATGTACTGGGTGCTCGGGGCGATCGCCGTGTGTTGTCTGGCCCTGTTCTTCCCGAAGATGGAAGTCGAGTCTCCCGGCAGCGGAGTCATGGCCCGGAAGAGTGGAGCCGTGACGCTCGTCACGGAGAACGAGATCCGGGTCGATCGGGACGTGTATACGCTTCAGCCACCGGTCGAAACCGGGTTCGACGACAGCAGGACCCACATTCTGCCCGTAATCCGGTCGTGGCACGTGCCACAGGTGACGGAGGGCCAGGCGGTCTCCCGTAAGACGCTCCTCGCCGCCGGCACGACGCATATCTACTTTCAGGCCAACGTGTGGATCTTCACGATCCTCGTGTTCATGATCGGGATCGCGATGGGGATCGGGAAGGCGGCGGTCTACAAGTACATCCCCGAGTACTTCCCGACCGAAGTGGGCGTGGTGGGCGGAGCCGTCGGGGTCCTCGGCGGTCTCGGGGGCTTCTTCTGCCCCATCATATTCGGCTACCTGCTGCGCGGGATCGGGCTGTGGACCACGACCTGGATTTTCTTCTTCTTCGTGGCTCTGGTGTGCCTGATCTGGCTCCACATCACGGTTAAGCGAATCACGAAGCGCGAGACGGCCATCGAGGCGGTCGGCAACTGATCCTCAGGGTGATCGGCTGCTGATTCCGGCGTGCCCGGCGTCACCGCGACGCCGGGCCAGTCTCTGCTACTGTCTGAACGAGAGCTTGAATTCCCAGTCCACGCCGGAGCTGTTGGACCCGCTGGACAATCTGAACCGCGGGCCGGTGCTGAACCGGACAACGTTCAGAGGCCCGAGAAGCGACTTGTTCCCCCTCATCCAGAGCAGGAGAGACGGGCCGACTGACACGGTGAAGTGACTGCCCGTGATTTCATCGTCGGGGAGCCACGCGACGGTCGAGTAGAAGGTCACGCGCTGGAAGTAGCTGTTGAAGTAGGAAAGGTTCAGAGAAAACGTGGCGTTGTCGAGGTCGTCCGATCCCACGATGCCGGCCTGCAGATCCATGAACCCCCGGGTCGCGAACGGAAGCTCGACCCAAGGGATCACCATCCCGATCTGCAACTGGTGAGCGTTCCCCGGCCACGTCGTGAAGCCCCACGAGACGAGCCGGAACAGGTCCCGCGGCTCCTCGATGCTGCGCATGGTCGGTGGAAACAGGTGCGACTTGAAGATGACGGACGCCTCGCCCTGGTACACGGAGTGCTCCCATATCTGGCCCCGACTCGTCGGGATGACTCCGCCTTCGCGGCCCGGGGGAGCGATCATCGGCTTCGTCCACCCTGTCATCCGTTCGACGGCGGTAGCGTCCAGATTCTCGACTCCGACGAACCGGTCCACGCCCATCACAGCCGCGATCTCGTCGAGCAGCCTCTTCACGGTGTCTACTGCCTCGGCGGCAGACGTCTGGCCCGCGGCCACCGTGTCGAGTACGTCGTACAACTCCTCGAACAGCGACACCGGGATAAGCGCGTAGTCCTGACCGTAGTCGTACTGCGCTCCGGCGGGCCACAGAGTGACAGAGAAGTGTTCGGGGCCGCGCGGCAGAGTCATGTCCGGTCTATATGCGCCTCCGTACCCCATCTGGGCTAGCGACTGAACATCCCGCGTCCCCCACGTCTTGTTCGCCTGCCAGTTCACGTCCACGCCGAGCCGGAACCGGCCGTACGGGGCCACGTCCGCCGAGCTGGAGTGACCGCCAAGTTCTGACAGGACGCCGGTCAGTGTGTCCTGTCGCGCGAGATCCTCGAGGCCGAGCACGAGGTTGTTCGTCAGCACGAGGACGTTGTTCGGTACCCGTTCGGTGTGGCCGGCGCCCACGATGACACGGCCCTGGCAGGCATCCGCCGGATCGGCGGGCACGAACACGAACATGAACTCGATGTCCTGCGGATGGCCGACGAGCCCTTTGTCGCGCACGTAGTAGGAATAGTATTCGACAACCTTGAACGGTTTGGACAGGAGATCATACTTCGCGACGTCGGATCTCGTGGCTCGTGACCACATCATGATGTCCTGCTTCAGGAAGCGTCGCATCGCGTCCTGTTCATTCTCGGTCAACGTCTTGACGCGGTAGTGGACGGCGGGCAGCGGTGCGACTGGCGTCTGGTTGTGTGGATCGGGACTCAGCCGGCCGAACTCCTCGTCGTACCAGTCCGACAGAATCTGCCACGACGGAAGCGTGTCACCGGGCAGGTACGAGACGATCTCATCGGGGTCGTCGAAGTCGATCTGACCGTCGCCGTCGTTGTCCACGCCATCCATGGCATAGAAGAACGGAACCGTCGGGAAGTTCGGCTCGCTCGGCGCGAACCGAGTCACTGGCGCGTATCGGGCGGCAAGCGCCACGTCGGACATGTCGGTCGTGGCCGAACAATGGTCCTGGGCCCGGGCCAATGTCGGGGCAGCAGCCGCAACGATCAGCGCGGCCAGCGTCAGAGCCTGTGTTCTACGCGCGGAGGGTCGGCGCAATTGCATTTCCTGCTCCCTTGAAGAACGACTCGTATTCAGCCGGTGTGTGAGGTCGAGTGTTGGACGTCTGGATGACTCTACTCTAGTCTTGGCCGTCGTGCTGCATCGCGGGCATGTCACCCTCGCCGGCTCCGTGCTGCATCATGTGTCCGCCGCCGATCAGCCCCTGGCGCATGCCGATGGACCAGAGCCCGGCGAGCAGAACAGCCGCTGCCAGGAGCCGCCGGACCCGTATGTCCTGCAGGGCCGCTTTGCGCAGGCCGAAGGTCACCGCCGCCAGCGCCGGAACGGTGCCCATTCCGAATAGCAGCATCGCCAGCGCACCCGCGCCGGGATCGCCGAGAGCCACCGGGATGGCCAGGGTGGCATACACCAGCCCGCAGGGCAGCAGGCCGTTGGCGAGGCCGAACACGTACCGGGCGCCGGCCTCGGGCCTCGAGATGAGATTGGTCGCCGCCTCCTGCACACCCGGGATCATGAGCTTGGGCTCCGGGAGGATTCCCGCCAGCACGAGCGCGAACCACACGATCAGCGCGGTAGAGATCGCGCCGGCCACCCAGCCAGGCCCTGGGATGGCGCCCCCGAACGCACCCGCCAGGGCGCCCAGCACCACGTAGGTGGTCAGGCGTCCGGCATGCCAGAAGAAAGACTGCCGCGCGCTGCCGCCGCAGGCGACGGCGAAGCAGCCGCACATTCCGATGCAGTGAAGGCTACCGACAAGGCCTGCCACGCCGGCCCCCGCTATGAGCTGGATCATTCTATCTGCGACTTTCCGCGACTGATTCCAGGTCCTGGGATGGTACCCTGGTACCGGGGCTTGCTCCGCCTCCGCGATGGCGTAAGGATACTTGCCAGCCACGGTCGGCTCAACCAGCGAACCTGCGGGGTACCACGTGGAAAGTTCTGTTTCGGCAGCGACCGCTGCGACCGGAACGAGGGTCGTCAACTACGATGACGACATCGTCCGGAAATTCTTCATCGCGACGGCGGTCTGGGGTGTAGTCGGGATGCTCGTGGGGGTGATCATCGCCCTCCAGCTGGCATGGTGGCCGGCCAATCTCGGGCTCCCGTGGACGACCTTCGGTCGCCTGCGTCCTCTCCATACGAACGCCGTGATCTTCGCGTTCGCCGGCAATATCTGCTTCACCGGCATCTACTACTCGATGCAGCGTCTGCTGAAGACGCGAATGTGGAGCGACGCGCTGTCGTCGATCCATTTCTGGGGCTGGCAGCTGATCATCGTCTCGGCGGCGATCACCTATCCGCTCGGGCTGTCACAGTCGCGCGAATACGCCGAGCTGATCTGGCCGATCGATGTGGCCGTAACGCTGATCTGGGTCGTGTTCGCCGCGAACTTCTTCGGCACGCTGGCGATCCGGAAGGTCAAGCACATTTACGTCGCGATCTGGTTTTACATGTCGTTCGTGATCACGATCGCGGTGCTCCACATC
>JBDGUZ010000034.1:0-16382 GCA_039585915.1 Gemmatimonadota bacterium | reverse complement strand
GCTCTGTCAGCGGTGGACACGGTAACTGAAGAGCGCATCCTGCGGGGGCTCAAGGGCTACATGCGGGGTCGGACTTCGATCGTGGTGTCTCACAGGGTCTCCGCCGTGGCAGAGGCCGACCTGATCCTGGTCCTCGAGGACAGTCGGCTCGTCGAGACGGGAACGCACCTGGAGCTTCTCTCCAGGCGAGGCACCTATGCGCGTCTCCTCGAGCGCCAGCTTCTGGTAGAAGAGATCGAGGCCGGCTGACCGGAGACCGGCTCAGATCCGCTCGAGGATGAAGCTCGGAGTGAACCGCGTCATCCAGGCGGCGAGCGCCGTGAATCGACCGCTCATCAGCAGCAGGCCCACGCCGATAAGCAGCAGTCCACTGATCCGCTCGACCCACGGAATCCACCGTTTGAACCGGTCGAACGTCGCCAGGAACCAGGACAACGCCAGCGAGCTGACGAGAAACGGAACGGCGAGACCGGCCGAGTAGAATCCGAGCAGAACCAGGCCTTCGGTCATCGTCTGCCGTGTCGCCGCGAAGGTGAGAATTCCGCCGAGAATCGGGCCGATGCAGGGAGACCAGCCGGCGCCGAACGTGATGCCCACCAGGGTGGACCCGAGGTAGCCGAGCGGCTTGTCGCGCAGATGCACGCGCCGCTCACGTTGCAGGAACATTCCCGGTCTGAGACCAATAAGATACAGGCCGAACAGGACAATTACCGCACCGCCGATCCGTGCGATCCAGATCTGGTATTCCCGCATCAGGCGACCGACCAGCGTAGCCGACGCACCGAGCGCCAGGAACACCAGGCTGAATCCGAGCACGAAGAACAGCGAGTGAATGAACGCCGTGCGGCGGACGTCCGTTCCACCGTGCTCCAGCTCTTCCAGTCCCACCCCGCTGACGAACGACAGGTAGGACGGGACCAGCGGAAGCACACAGGGCGACAGGAACGACAACACTCCGGCGGCGAACGCCACCGCGATACCGATCTCGAGCTCGTTCATGGATCTCCAGATGCAGTTCAGGCGAGCGTGGGCGTCCCGGGGCGGCAATCACCACAGCGGCCCTCCAGGACGAGGCGCCCGCCGAGAACTTCGTAATCACCGCCCCTGTCGATAGAGGCGAGCCACTCATGCATCGGCGGGCCCTGAACGTCGACCAGCCTGCCGCAGTCCACGCACTTCAGGTGGTGGTGTTCATCGGTACGGATGTCGTATCGGGCCGGTCCATCCTCCTGCGGAAGCTTCAGGCACACGCCGGCGCTCGCGAATGCTTCCAGCGCCTTGTAGACCGTGGCCAGGCTGACCGCGGGTACCCGGGCCCGCACGGCGAAGAAGATTTCCTCCGCCGTGGGATGCGTGCGCATGTCCCACAACACCTCGTGTACGGCTTCACGCTGCTCGGTACAACGATGGCCGGTGTCTAGCAGCGACCGCCGCAAGGCTGCCCTGGAATCACGCAAGGTATATTCGTTCTGGCTGAATCGTGCTGCTTCGTTCACCGGATATCACGTCGATTGCGGGTCGGGGCCGACAGCGCTCTGCCGCCGGCCCGAATTCGGGCGGGAAGCTAACCTTCGGAGGACTCCGGGGCCAACATTCGAATCCAACTGTCGGGGCAGCCGTCGACCCGGATGTGGAGCGGCTCACGATCATCTCCCAACCGCCTGCGGAACCCGTCCACGACCCGCTGGACCCGCTTCGACGGAACGCGTCCGTACTCTGTGATACGGGCGACCGGAGTTCCCGAACCGTTGCCGTTTCCAGAGCTGCTTCCGTTCGTATGCCCGTTTCCAGCGACGCCGTCCCCGTTTCGACCGTTCACATGCCGGCCGTTCCCGTTCGTCACAACCGTCTCTGCGAATTCCACCCTGCAGATTCGGCGCATTTCATCGGGAAGAACCCGAGTGAACAGAACGAAGTCTCCCGAATCCTCGAGATCCGGCAGGGGAGGAAACACCCACAGGTCGGAGATCTCAGCCGGTGAGACGTTGTGTTCGAGCGCTCGAAGTCGGACTGCAAGATCTGAATCCACGACCGGAGCGATCGCGGGGTGTCCGTTTGTCCCGTTTCCGTCGTACAAGAACCCTCCAGGTCCAGGTGGCACGGAGACGACGCCGCCGGAATCGGCGGTGGACAGGCAGGACGGATGGGAATCTAAGCGAGCCGCCACGTTCCGTACAGGGGTGCCTGTTGTCAGAGGGAATTCCGGATCGCCGTCATCACGGCCTCTCGTGTCGCAGCGAGCCCCTGGTTCACCAGCGCCCCGGCAGCCTTCGTGTGACCGCCACCGCCGAGCTCGCGCGCGATGGCTGCCACGTCGGCGTCGCCGGCCGAGCGAAGCGACACCTTCGTGCGCCCGTCCGGGAGCCCCCGGAACAGGACCGCGATCTCGACGCCCCGGAGGCGGCGTGGGTACTCTACGATTGCATCGAGATCATCCTTCGTGCTTCCGGTGATTTCCATGTCCCCCGGGCTCAGACTGATCCAGGCGACGGGCAACTCGTCGTGCACCTCCAGCGCCTCGAGCGCGCGCCGCGTCAGAGCAAGCCCCTCCAGCGTGTAGGTGGCGTACAACCGGCGATACATGGCCTCCGGATCCACGCCGATCCGGACCAGGTCGGCCGCGATCTCGTGTGTCCGCTCGGTCGTATTCGCGAACCGGAAAGACCCCGTGTCGGTCACGATCGCCACGTAAAGCGCGTTGGCCTCCGAAAGCGTAGGCTCGGTGCCGGCCAGCCGAAACAGATCGTACACGAGTTCGCCCGCGGCGCAGGCGGATGCGTCCCGAACCGATATTTCTCCCAGCGGCGGACCGATGGGCGGGTGGTGGTCGAGCGTGAGGACTTCCCTGCCCGACAGGTGTTCGTACACCTTTCCAAGCCGCGAAGGCTCGGCCGTGTCGAGGACGAGAAAGAAATCGGCCTCACGCAACGCGATCTCGCCCTGCTCGTCCGCCGGCGTCCACGCGGGGATTCCGTCGAGCAGAAAAGCGTACGACTCCGGGTACGGGGTCGGATTCACGATCACCGGCTGGAGTCCGCGGCGACGTAGCCATCCGGCGAGAGCGGCCTCGCTGCCCGCGCCGTCACCATCGGCGTTTACGTGGGTCGTGAGCACCACCCGCAGGCCCGGTGTCAGCCGGCTGATGATCCTCTCGATGTCGGCCTGCCGGTCAGACATTACCGAGCCCCTCCGATCCGTTTCCAGATCTTCGCCCAGGTCGACCCGAGGTGTACGAGGTGACTCGATGGCCTCCCCCCGATCCTGCCGTCCGCCAGGGCCGCGAGCAGCCCTCCGGGTCCCGCGAACGGCCTGACGAATGCTCGGGCCCGGCCAATCTCTCCCACCATGTGTGCATCGCTGCCGGCTCCGATCGGAAGATCCCGCGTGGCCGCCCATGTCCTGGCGTGCTCGTTTCTCGCTGGATCGTGAATGCGAGCATTGATCCCTTCCACTGCGTCCACGCAGTCCTCGACTGTGGCCAGGAATTCTTCGTCAGTCCCGCGGTGGGAATCGAACGGGTGCGGCAGATAGACCACGCCGCCTTGAGACCGGATCGCCTCGGCCGTCTCCCGGAAACTCCCGCCCGGCCGGATGTGCTCGCGCAGAAATAGTCCGATGAGGTCCAGGCCTTCTGATGTACGAACTTCCTCTCCGACGATCACGAGGTCCGGCGCGAGTTCGCGCGCGGCAAAGGCGCCCTCGATCTCGTCGTGATCGGTGATCGCGATCCGGTCCAGACCGACGGCGCGTGCCGTCTCGATCACCGACGCGGGGTCCGACATACTGTCTTTCGACGCCGAGGTGTGCATGTGCATGTCGATCTGCCAGATTTCGGAGCCGTCGTCGGACGCGGTCCCGGCTTCACCCTCCGGCGCCGACCCGGTGCCCGTCGCCGTGTCCCACGCCCGGCGAGCGTCTACCTCGAGGGCGTCCGTGTCTCCCGGGTTCCAGATCACCAGGTCGGCTGCGGTGCGCTTCCGGCCGGCGGGCCACTGGGCCTGTTCCATCGCCAGGAACTCGTCCGGCGAGATGCCGCGCGATGAGACGACCCGGTCGCGTCGGATCGAAGCCGGGGCGTCCACCGTGACTACCCAGTCGAACTCCGCCTGCAAGTCTTTCTCGAACAGGAGCGGGATCTCGAGCACTACGACGCTGGCGCCCCGCTCCAACGCCTGTCGCAAGCGCTCCTCCCTCAGTCGGTCGACGGCGGGATGCACAATCGCTTCCAGGCGGGCCCGTGCGTCGGCGTCCGCGAATACGATCCCACGCAGCGCCCGGCGGTCGAGCGAACCATCGCGAGCCATCACGCCAGTACCGAACTCGCGGCCGATCTCGACGAGGCCTTCGGTGCCTGGCTCTACGGACTCCCGGGCCAGAAGATCCGCATCGATCCGCACGGCTCCCCAGTTCTCGAACAACCGGCCGACGGTGCTTTTTCCGGCTCCGAGGCTTCCGGTGAGGCCGATTCGGATCACGGCTCGTCCGCCAGATCCGAATCTGGTTCCGACTCCTCTGCCGTGTCCGTAGGGATCAGCGGAATACGCGGCTGGTCTGATATTCCGAGCTGGTCACAGAATTCCTCGAACAGGGAATCGAGCAGTTCTTCGTATTCGACCGCGGACAGCCGGCTGACATCGATTCGTGCACCAGCCATCTCACCGTGACCTCCGGCCGAGCCTTGGTCCCGGACCACGTCCTGGACCAGGTCACCGGCATGCGCGCCGGGGTCGAACGTGCGAACGCTGATGTACAGCCCGTCCTTATACCGACCCGCCGCGATTACCCATTCCACTCCATCGACGCGCATGAACAGGTCCGCCAGCTGCGCGACGATATCCGGATAGTCGAGACGACCGGCCGGAACGCACACGACTTCCCCGCGACTCCAGGCCTGTTCGAGACCCGTGTGAATGGACCGATACACGGCTCGCGGCACCCTCGCGTGCCGGATCCTCGAGATCGCGGCCGGATCAGATCGGGGGTAGAGAAACAGGCTCGCGTCGATCTCGGCCTGTGACGCTTCCCTGCCCAGGTCCATCGTCTCCGACTGGATCCCGTAGAACAGGGCAGTCGCCAGCTGGCGGTCCGGCTCCAGCTTCAAAGCCCGCAGGAACTCGACGATCATCGAAGCACACGCTCCGTACTCCGGGCGCACATCGGAATACGCAGCGGCCGAGCTCTCTGCCCGCACCGGGTGATGGTCGATGACGATCGTGGCGATCTGTCCCGCCGGCAACGAGTTATTGCCCGCCCTGGGCTGGGTGTCCACCAGCGCGACGGCGGCCGTAGACGGGAACTCCAGGTCCTCCGCCCTCTCGAACGGAAGATCGAGCTCGTCGAGCAGCGCCCGATTTTCGGCGCGGCCGACGATGCCCCCGAACGCCAGGGTGACCGGTAGTCCGAGGGCCTTCTGCACCAGGAATCCGAGTCCGGCCGCCGAGGCGATCGCATCGGGATCGGGATTGTCGTGAGTGAGCACGATTACGCGCTCAGCGTCACCGAGCGCCCGCTTCATCGCCGCCAGCCGAACCGTCGTGTCCGGCCCCGGCCTACTCGGGTTCATCGGGCCTGACTCGGCTTCCGCGTCCGTCTCCTGCTCCGGGGCGCCCGGGATTGCGTTCTGTTCGGAATCTGGACCGTTCATCCGATCAACCTATCCGCTCACCTGTCCTGGAAACCAACCAGGAAGGGATTCGACGCGGCTTCCCGCGCGACGGTAGTGGAGGGTCCGTGTCCCGTGTGGAGGGCCGTCTGACCTGGCAGGGTGAGGATCCGGTTGCGAATCGAGTCGAGCAGCGTACCTGTATCCCCGCCGGGCAGATCGGTCCTTCCGATCGAACCCGCGAACACGCAGTCGCCCACGAATGCGGTGTCCTGTCCCACGAACACGACGCCTCCCGGGGAGTGACCGGGTGCATGACGGACCTCGAGCCGGAGCGTACCGAACTCCAGCACCTGTCCATCCGACAGTGTCCGATCGGGCAAAGGCTGCGGCGCTACCTGGAGACCGAACATCAATGCCTGCTGAGGAGCCGCCCTGTACAGTTCGAGGTCTGCCGGGTGGAGATAGACCGGGCACGAATAGCGCTCCACCAGTCCGCCGACGGCGGTCACGTGATCCAGGTGGGCGTGTGTCAGGAGAATCGCCTCGGGAACCGCCTCCCATGCATCCAGGGCGCTTGCGATCCGCTCGGGCTCGGCGCCCGGATCGATGACCACCGCGGCTCCCCCTTCTCCCCGGGAACGGAGGAGGTGGCAGTTCGCCTGGAATGCTCCGACGGGGAGGGTAAGAACCTCGAGCCCACCGACGTCGTAGGGGGCGTTCAGACTGAGAAGGAGGTTCCGCAGCCGCAGGAGCCGGTCGCGTTCGGATTCTCGAACGTGAAGCCGGAGCCCTTGAAACTGCTGTGGTAGCCGATCACGATTCCCGCCAGGTACTGTGCGCTGAACGGGTCCATCAACATGCGCACACCCTGCGACTCGACTACGAGATCGTCCTCCGCTGCCGGGTCTTCGTCTACTTCGAGCCCGTACTCGAAGCCCGAGCAACCACCGGGTAGCACGCTCACGCGAAGAGCGCCGGCATTTTCATCGAGCCCCTCCGCCACGAAGAACTTTCTCACCTCGACGGCGGCCTGTTCCGTCAGGCTCACAACTGCGCCGGCGGAGCCGGCCGTATCAGCATTGCTCATCAGTCTGGTTCCGATCTCCCTGTAATTCATGCCAGCTTCGGACCCGATCGCCTCGTAGCTGCCGCGATCAGGTCGGACGTTCCACTTCGCGTATAACCGGGCGACGCACACCGGGTTCCGTATGAAGGGCCCGGTCGCGATGGAAGGGCCGCGGCTCTATCCGTGCGCCAGCCACCGTTCCGCCTCGAGCGCCGCCATGCAGCCCGTTCCTGCCGCGGTGATCGCCTGGCGATAGAAAGCGTCCATCGCGTCGCCGGCGGCGAACACGCCGGCAACGGAAGTCTCTGTCCGCCAAGAGGTTGGGGTACGGATATATCCGCTCGGCTCGAGCTCGATCTGTCCGGCCAGGAATCCCGTGTTCGGCTCGTGGCCGATCGCCACGAACAGTCCGCCGACCTCCAGCTCGCTCGCCTCACCCGTTTCCCGGTTGGCCAGCAGAAGCCGCTCGACCACCTCGTCACCGACGACCTCCGTGACGACAGTATTCCACAAGAAACGGATCTTCGGGTTCTCGAACGCGCGATCCTGCATGATTTTCGATGCCCTGAGCTCATCGCGGCGGTGTATTACGACTACTTCGCTTGCGAACTTCGTCATATAGAGCGCGTCTTCGAGCGCGCTGTCACCGCCTCCGACGATCGCGATCACTCTGTCGCGGAAGTGGGGCAGCGCTCCGTCGCATACGGCGCAGGCAGACACACCACCACCGCTCTGTGCGAGCCGTTCCTCTCCGGGAACGTCCATCCAGCGCGCGTTCGCCCCGGTCGCGACGACCACGGCATCCGCCTCGTACTCCTCGTCTCCGCTGGTCCACAGGACGTGCGGGTGATCGGAAAAATCGACTCGCTCCACTTCTTCCATCACGGAGCGTGTACCGAACCGCTGCGCCTGTTTCTTGAACCCCTCCATCATCGCCTGGCCGGTAATGCCGTCCGGAAAGCCCGGATAATTCTCGACTTCGGTCGTGAACATCAGCTGTCCGCCCGGTACCATCGTCCGATGGAACGACCCCTCGATGACGAACGGATCGAGCTGGGCCCGGGCACCATAGATCGCTGCCGTCCAGGCCGCGGGACCGGAACCAATGATGATCAGGGTCTCTTTCTTTCGTTCCGACATCGTGCGTCCTCAGATAATCAGGGTGTTCTGACCTGTCCGCGTTTCGGCCTTCAGTCGCGGACGGCTGTGCGCTGTTCGATCGTCCGCATCCAGGACTCGGGAACTCGTTGAGAGCCCGGTTCTCCACCGCCGGCTCCCGGCCCGTGCCAGTCGGAGCCGCCGCTTCGGAGAAGCTCCGCATTGCGCACCACCCGCCCGAGGGTGGCCCGCACGCTGGGACCGTTTGCCGGGTGCAGGATTTCGATCCCATCGAGTCCGTCCGATATGTAGCGCTCGAGATCGGCCTCGCTGTAGTCCCGCCCCGGATGCGCGAGCACCGCCACTCCGCCGGCCCGGTGAACCAACTCGAACACTTCCGCCGGCGGCGACGGTCGTTTCTCGACGAACGCAGGTTTGCCGCGGGCAAGCCACAGGCGAAATGCCGCATGGATGTTCGGAACCAGCTCCTCCGCCACCAGCGCTCGACCGAGATGCGCCCGGGTCGGCAGACCACCGACGGCCTCGCGCATGACGGCTTCCATCTGCAGGTGAACGCCGTTTTCGTTCAGGCTCTGCACCATTCTCTTGGCGCGCTGAATCCGGTCGGTGCGAAAGTCGTCGAAGAACTCGATCAGCTCGGGGTGCACCGGGTCGAATCCGTACGCGAGCACGTGCACAGAGCGCCCGGGCTCGTTGGCCGACAGCTCGGCACCGACCAGGAAGTCGAGGCCCAGTCTGGCTGCTTCATCCCGGGCCTCTTCGAGGCCGGCAACCGTGTCGTGATCGGTGAGCGAGAACCCGGTCAGACCTTGCTTCGCGACCGCCCTGACTAATTCGGTCGGGGTCAGAGTGCCGTCGGATGCCTGCGAATGGAGGTGCAGATCGACGCGGCTCAATTCGCCGGTGCGCCCAGAGACGCGGACCGGTCGAACAGGACTTCGAGGTCCTTCGACCCGATCCGCTCGAGCAGAGCATCGTCTGCGGATCCGTCGTCGGGGATCTCGACCACGCGATACGGTCTCTGGGCGTTGCTTTCACACATGAACAGCAGGTTCCTGTGTCCTTCGCTAACCGCTGGCCCTCCCAGGCGAATCCGCCAGGTGTCGCCGGCGGCCTTGAACGTCTTCGGCATATCTATCGCTCCATCGTCATTCTGTTGATCCCGGTCCGACCGGGGCCGGGATATCCATCAACTGGGCTCCAGCCGAATCGCCGCGGCGAGCTCCTTCGCCAGCCTGTGAGGGCGCCCGGCAACTTGAGCGACCACCTCTCCGGTCGCTCCGGACGCAGAAAGAACGGTCACTTCCGTGCCGAGCAAGAAACCGATGCCGCCGAGGAACCGCAAGCGTTCCGAGTCATCGTCCGGGACCTCGCGGATCACGGCCCTGGTGCCGGCGGGAAGATCGGTCAATGCAGGCAGGTCTCGCTGCTCGATCGACCCGTCCGGGCTCGGAATCGGGGCGCCGTGTGGATCAGTGGCCGGATCGCCGAGCGCCGCGGCCATTCTATCCACCAGGGTGTCGGACGCCGCGTGCTCGAGCCACTCGGCCTCGGCGTGCACGCCATCCCACGTGTATCCGAGCCGCTCGATCAGGTACGTCTCGATCACGCGGTGCCGACGGATAATCCGTAGCGCGTCAGTTTCCCCGGCCGGAGTGAGGCGGACTCCGTGGTAAGGGACATGGGCGACCAGGTCCTGGGCGGCGAGCCCCTTGACCATGTTGGTCACGGAGGCGGGCGTACGGTTGAGTTCCGCCGCGAGGAGCGTGGTCGGAACCGGACCGTGCTCCCGCTGGAGCTTGTAGATGGCCTTGAGGTAGTCCTCGACGGCCCGGCTGTGTCGGGTGCGCTCTTTCATGCTCCTCCCCGGTACCCCCTCGGCACGCGCCCCTTTTCCATCCGGCCCTTCCCGTTCCGCTATTCGCTGCTCGTCAGAGGGGCAGAAAATCCGTGTCCGCCTCGAGCTGCGAGAGAAATCCGGCGATGATCCGGGCGGAGCGTTCGACGTCCTCGAGATTCACGATCTGGTTTGGCGTGTGCATGTACCGATCGGGAACACTGACCAGGCCGGAGGCGACGCCCGCCCTCGACATGCGGACCGCGTCCGCGTCGGTCCCGGTCAGGGCAGGCAGCGCCTGCACCTGGACTTCGATGTCTTCCCGCTTCGCCGCCTCATGCAGCCGATGGTACACTACCGGGTTAATCGCTGCCCCGCGTGCGAGAACAGGTCCACCACCGATCCGGACATCGCCGTGCTCCTTGCGGTCAAGCGAGGGATGATCCGTCGCGTGCGTCACGTCCACCACGATCCCGACCTGCGGGTCGAGCCCGTACGCCCCCGTACGGGCACCGCCGCCGGCCATGTAGCCGATCTCTTCCTGCACGGTCGCCACCGCGATCACGTGAGCGCTGCACCCTGATTCCTTCGCCAGCCGAAGCGCTTCGAGCACGACCGCCGCTCCGACCCGATTATCTATGGACCGCGCCGCGAGACAGTCATTCGCGAGATCGAGAGTCTCCGAACTGACTACCGCGACGTCACCGATACCGACCTTCTCCCGGGCCTCGTCACCGCTCGATGCCCCGATGTCGATCCACAGATCCTTCAGCTTGACTGCCTTCTCACCGTCATCACGACGAATCAGGTGAATTGCCTTCCGACCGACGACCCCCGTAATCGGGCCCGCATCCGTAAGCAGCTCCACCCGCTGGCCCACGAGAACCTGCGGATCCCAGCCACCGACGCCCTGGACCCAGATGAAACCCTCGTCATCCACGTGATGAACCATCAGCCCGATCTCATCCACGTGACCGGCGAGCATCACCGTAGGAGCGCCTCCGGCCCCGATCTCAGCGAAGCTGTTTCCCTGTATGTCTCCCCAGACCCGGTCGGCAAATCCCTCGGCCGTCTGTCGCCACACCGTCGCCGCTGCCGTTTCGTACCCGGACGGGCCAGCCGCATCGAGGAGGTTTATCAGGCTGTCTCGCATCTCCGCGCGCATAGATCTCTCGCTCAACTCTGCTGAATTTCTGGTTGCGGGCCGGACGTGCCGGTCCAGTGGTGCGTCAGCGGACCGGCAGACGACACTTCTCGTTTGCAGAGCTTCAGGCTAGCGCGGTGGACGGAGAGGGGCAACGGCAGGAACTGGTTCAGCTTCCATCCTCCCCAGCGATGAGATCTCGGATTCTCCGTTCGAGTTCCGGGTTCGCGCGTGCCGCCCCTTCTCCGGCCTCGTGAACGTAGTCCAGAAACATGCGCTCGAAGTCGAAATACGGATAGCACAGGCGGCACTTCTCGACATGTCTTCGGACCGCATCGTTCCAGTCGGCGGGAAGCTCGCCGTCCAGGTACTCATACACGAGCGCGAGCGACTCTTCACACGAGAGCTCTTCCGGCGCCGCTTCGCGGGTGCCGGATCCTCCACGTGTCTCATCGTTCATGGCAGATATCCCATTTCCTCCGCGAACATGTGCAACCGTTCCTGGAGTCTCCTGCGGCCCCTGAACAGCCGCGACTTCACCGTGCCGACAGGTATACCGAGCGTGTCGGCCACCTCCTGGTATCCGAGACCCTCGATGTCGGCGAGTACTACGGGAACGCGAAACTCGTCCGGCAGTTCCTCGATTGCGCGAATGACGTGCTCGTTGACCAGCCGGTCGAACACTCGGCCCTCCGGGTCCGCGTCGTACAGCGTGCCCGCACCCGGGCCTTCGGCGATCTCTTCGAATTCAACCTGGGCGGGCCGAGACCTGTCGCGACGGTACTGGTTGATGAACGTGTTGCGGAGGATCGTCATCAGCCAGGCACGACAATTCGTGCCGACCTCGAACCGATCCCACGAGCGCCAGGCCTTGAGCACGGAGTCCTGAACGAGGTCCTCCGAGCGGGCATCGTCGCCGCCCGTGAGGCGGAGAGCGAGGCCGAACAGCGCGTCCAGGTGCGGAAGCGCCTCCGACTCGAATTCCGTTCGCCTGTTCTCGCCGTTCTCGCTGGACTCGTTCATCTCGATCGTCGCGTAGCGGGAGACTCCCCGTGGGTCACGTCCTCGAAGCAGGCTACCCCGGGACGGTGGAAACGGGCAAGGTCGATGGGAACGCAGTTCACGGTCGATCGTATCACGACGGGCGGAGACGGCTGTCCCCGCGCCGCCTGCGGCCGCGCCGATGCCGCCCCGAAAGGAGCCTTGTCTCCCTTGGATCAGACCGAGAATACCCCGGACGTTCGCTTACCGTCTCCGGGTCCAGCAGACAGATCAGCAGGTCGTGGTCGGAAGACTGCGCGCAGGATCGCTCTGGTGCTCGGTGTGCTGGTTGCGCTGGTGCTGGCGGTAGCGCTCGTATTCGCCGTCCGGTTTCGCTCCCTCCTGGACCCCGAGGCACTCGCTGATCGACTGGAGCCGCGGATTTCACAGGCGGTCAATCGTCCGGTCTCGATCGAGGGCGCATCGTTGCGGCTGTGGCCGCGGCCGGGCGTGAACATCGAGGGGGTCCGGGTCGAGAATCGCGGGATGTTCTCCGAGACCGCTCTCGCCACGGCGGATGCCGTGGTGCTCGAGCCGCGTCTGCTCCCACTGCTCCGGCGGCAGATCGTGATCGATCGGATCGTCATCCGGTCGCCCCGCGCACTGCTCCGGGTGGCCGAGGACGGTACGTCTAATTTCGGCGACTTCGTTCCGGAACGATCGGAAGCCGGCGGCGGTGACGATATCGGTCTGCCTGGTCTGTCGCTGGATGTCAGGCGAGTCGAGCTGGTGGACGGGCGGGCCGGATTCCGGGACGCCAGGCGATCGCGCAGCCTGCAGCTGGATGGCGTGAATCTCAGGTCAGATCTGGATTGGAGCGGCACGGAATCGATCGGTACGGAAGGGACGGCGAGCGCGGAGCACGTGATTCTCCGTCTGCCCGAGGCGCCCGGCAACTCGATCGAAACGGGGGAGGCCTCGATTGAGTGGAGCGGCCGCTTGGCCGGTGATCTGGACTCGTTCGAGCTTACCAGGGGCGCGCTCGAGGCCGGTCCGTTCCGGGCTCGCCTGTCCGGACAGGTGAAATCCCTTGGCTCACCGGTCCGCATTCTCGACCTGGCGCTTCATGCGGAAGGACTCGCGCTGGCAGACCTGATCGGAGAATTGGACTCCCGCATGAGGCCGGCAGGGGCGGTCGAATTGGACCTGCGGCTTCGGGGCGAAGCGGGACCGGAACAATCGCCCGGTGTGTCCGGGCTCGTAACGCTCAGAGACGGATCCGTACGAACGGCCGAGGACATCCTGGTCGCGTCGGAGCTCGACGTGGACGCGCAGATTCAGCAGGGCGACGCTGTGGTGACGGCCAACGGTAGACTGCTGGACGGAAACCTGTCCGCGGCCGGGACCGTGGCGCTGGATTCGCTGCTGCCGTTCGACATCCGATTGCAGGCAGACGCGGGTCTCGACCGAGTGCTCACCGCGTTCCCGCCGGAATCATCCTCCCATGATGAAGCGGTCGCGTCGATCAGCGGACACGTTTCGATCGATACCCGCGTCGCGGGTCGGGCCGGCGATTCCGCGAAGCCGAGGATAGATGGGACGGCGACGTTCACTGACCTCGGAGTCCTGTTCGACCCGCTTCAGAGCCCGATCCGCGCAGACGAGGTTCCGATCCGACTGGAAGGGGAGACGGCTTCGTGGCAGAACGTCCGGATCCGGCTCGGGGAGAGCGAGGGCACAACCTCCGGGCAGCTTAGCGACATATACGGCAGCCGGGGGACGAGACGGGCGAAGCCGATCGTCGATTCCAGCGTTCACTTCGGACACCTGGACCTCGATGCCGTGCTCCCTGGCCGACGCGAGGAGGGACTGGGCTGGGGCCGACTCGCGCTGGCCCGACTCGGGCACATCCGGGTCGAAGGATCCACGGCAGACGAGCTCGCGGCTGCGAGAGGGCAACGTCGACCCTCCGAACTCCCTGTCACCGGTGTCCTGCGGTTGACGGCCGATACCCTGATCTACGGCGCCACCGTTATCGACCACGTGGACGGAATCGTCCAGCTGGACAGGCAGCGCGTCGAAGTTCCGAGACTCGAGTTCGGCGCGTACGGTGGACGCGGAACGGCCGCCGCGTCGCTCGAGCTGGGATCCGGATACGTAGAGCCGTTCGGCCTGCAGCTCGAGCTTCGGGACGTCAGGGCGGAAGAGTGGCTGACCCGGCATACTCCGCTGGGCAACGCGCTGCGTGGCACTATGGGCCTGGAACTGGAGCTCGCGGGGGGGCTCGATACCCTTTTGCTGCCCGGTGAGAATTCACTCGCGGGAATGGGCGTGGTCCGGATCCAGGATGGCTCGGTCGAGCCGAACCCGCTTACCGAGGCACTGGCGGCGGCGCTCGGGGCCGCCGATCCATCCGGTGGGACACTCGATAGCTGGGTATCCAGGTTCCGTGTCGACGACGGCGCCGTTCATCTGTCCGACGGCCGATTCGAGTTCGGACGCGGAGATGTGGATCTGGGTGGCTCGGTAGCCTTCGATGGCACGCTGGACCTTGCGCTGCTGCTTCGGCCGGATCCGGAGCAGGTCCGGTCGCTGTCCGGCGCTCTCCTCGAGGACGTTCCGGAATCCGCGCGTGGCTTCCTGTCACAGGCAGGGCCGGTCGAGCTGGGTCTGCGGGTCGGAGGCCGACTCGATCGTCCCACGGTCTCGGTCGATCCGTCGAGCATCGACCGGGGGCTGGATTCGGTGGTCGGCGCGGGGCGCAGCGAAATCGAACGGCGGGGGCTGGATCTGCTGCGCCGGCTGACAGAGGGCGCAGAGGATACGACGGCCGTCGGGGAGCAGGGCGCTCAGCCTGACTCGGCCGGCGGCGGTACGGAGGGCAATCCCCGGTGAGACGGGAGTCTCGCCGGGGGCCCGGCACCGTCGCTCTCCTCTCCCTTTCGGTCTTGCCGCTGTTCATCGCGGCCGGTGGGTGCATCTCCGGCCGTGTCCTCACCGGCTACCCGGGATATCCATTCGCCCGGTTTGACACGCAACTGCCCGCCGACTCGACCTTCTTCCTGCTCCAACCGGCAGTCGAATCCGAGGGCTTCGCGCTCGACTACACGACTTTCGACGAAGGATTCATCACAACGCGCAGCTCGGAGGTGATGGGTCGTCCAGTGTTCCTGAATGTCGTCGTCGAGCCCCTGGAGCCGGACGTAGCGACGGGATCATCGGAGCCGGCCGGAGCACGCGTCTGGGTAGCGGCCTATGAAGAGACAGTATCCGGTGCCGCACGCATCAATCCTCTGCAGGAAGACGTGTGGGCGGTCGTGATGGATATGACGGCGAGGCTAAGTGCAGCAGTGGATGGATCGACGCCGATCGGCCCGGATTCGGGATCGGAAGGGCCGAAAGGTGAATCAGCCGCCGGAGGCCCGTAGTCCTGACGGGACGCGACTCCCGACGGTCTGACTCCGGCTCACGCTCGGAAGTCCACCCCGCGGCGGGCAATGCCCGCCTCCCACTCCAACGCCCATTCCGGTGCCACGACCGGCGCCGATCCGCGCGAGCACGTCCACGGGTCGATCATCGATTGGACGGAACGGACCCGGCTCAGCGGACGGATCCACCAGGAAGTCGGAAACCCGCGCATATGCGGCCGCTGCGTTCTCTTCCTCTTCTTCTTCCTCGAGGATATCCAGGAATCGAACGGGCCGTGGCGCGCCGGTCGCGACTGCAGCTGGAATCGGCGCTATCTCCGGCATCGTGAGTCGCTTCGCCGGCGAGGGACCGGCCGCCGGCGGAGAGCCACCCGCCGATGCGTCGGCGAGCTCAATGACCTGCATCGGCGGATCGGCTTCGGGCGGCTGCTCGGCTGGAAGCGGGATGACCCGGAGTGCCGTGCTGGACGCTCCGCCCGACATCGGCTCGACGGAGAAACGGACCAGGCCGAGCAACGCCGCGTGAGCGAGCACCGACACCACGATGCCGATGGTCATCGCGCCGCGCCAACCCCTGTCGAACCGCCTGTCGTCCCTCATCCCGTCTCAGCCTCCTGCCACTGTCAGGTTCCCTTCACACCTTCCAATATCATAAACAACACATTACAGGGAAAGGTGTTCCCGGTTCGCGCCACTCGGGCGGAGCAGGATCTTCCCCACGCTCTGCCTCGATTGGAGCCTTTCGTGTGCGGCAGCCGCCTGGTCGAGATCGAATGCCTGGTCTATCACCGGCTTCACCCGGCCTTCCGCCGCATGAGACACGATCGCTTCGAACTGGGGCCGTAGCATTTCCGTCTCGTCCCACAGGTGCCCGAGGTTCACGCCTGCCACTGAACGATTGTCATTCATCAGAGCGATCGCGCCGAATCTGGGCATCCGAATCATGCCTCGGATCGCGGCCGGGAGACTCCGTCTCGTCCCAGGTGCCATCGACGAGGCTCCGAAACAGCACAGTCGCCCCCCGGGGGCCAGCAGGTCGTAGCTTCGGCGGAACGAAACACCACCGATCGGGTCGAGGGCGATGTCCACTCCGCGGCCCGCTGTCAGGTCCCGCACCCTGTCGGGCCAGTCCGTGGTCCTCGATGCGATGGGGCTCACGCCCATCGAGCGAAGGAAATCGTGCTTCGCGGGCGACGCCGTGC
>JBDGUZ010000033.1:0-16441 GCA_039585915.1 Gemmatimonadota bacterium | reverse complement strand
GTCCAGGTCTCTGGGTGACACGACGCTTCCAGTGTCCAGCTGCATCGCCCTGAGAATCGTGCTGCGCGAGTGCTTGTCGATCCCCTCGACGCGAATCGACAACAGCCGGACCGACTCGGCCGTGGGCTCCCAGCTCGAGTCTGAACGCGAGCGGAATCCAGAGGCGGGCGCGAGCTCGATTCCGGCTAGTTTGAGAGAATCGATGGCAGCCTCGGCCGAGACTCGCCCATACTCGATGATCTCCTCCGCCCGATCGAATTTCGAGGACATCGAGCTCGGCACCGAGGTTTCGATCAGGACATCGCACAATTCCCGCTGTTCCATCGTGCGTTCCCACATCCGGAATGCCACCGTCTGATTCAGAATCGCGGCCAGGGTCTGCAGGCTGTCCTGCGAGGCGAGGGGCTCCGACACGTCGCTGCAGATGATCCAGTCTGCACCCATCTCGCCGGCGTCCTGTGCCGGTAAGTTCCTGGCCACTCCACCGTCGATGAGCAGGCGACCGTCGATCTCGACCGGCGCAAACACGCCGGGGATCGCCAGGCTGGCCCGGATCACTTCGGGCAGGTACCCACCACGAAGCGAAATCGCCTGTCCCGAGTCGACAGCGGTGGCGACAGCTCCGAACGGCCTGGGCAGCGTCGCGAAATCGGTCACCGGATGAGCGGGCCAGGTCAGACCGGTCAGGAGCTGGGAGATCCGCTGTCCCTCTATGATGCTCGACGGCAGAGTGGGGACCACCCCGTTCATCGGGAGAACGAACAGGACGCGCCCATCGTCAGATTTTCGTTCGATCGGGAGATTCCGTCGTTCGGGCTGATCGCTGAACACGCGTGACCAGTTGATCTGCAGACTCACGTTTCGGAGCATCTCCGGCGTGTAGCCCATCGCGTACAGGCCACCGACGACCGATCCCATGCTCGTGCCCGTGACCAGGTCCACCTGCAGGCCATGTTCTTCCAACACCTCGATTACACCGACGTGGGCGAAGCCGCGCGCTGCGCCGCCGCTCAGGGCCAGCCCTACACGCGGCTCATCGGTCTGAGCCTGGCCCGCGGACGCAGCGACCAGAACCAGAAAGCACGCGACGAGTACGCGGAGCGGGGCTCTTCGCCAGGTGGGCACGGAGCAGTCGGGGTTCAGGGATCCCGCCGCCGGACGCGACGGTTCATGGTCAATTAGGTGACCTCGGCGTCGGCGGTGCCGGCCGAATTCCGGGCGGCGCAGCCGTCATTCCCGATCCGCTGGATCCGCTGACGCCGGGAGTGCCGATGGCGATATGTGAACCATCGCCATCTCCACTCCCGCCTTCGTCACCATCGCCGTCGCAAGGATCGTCTTTACACGGCGGTGGACGCGGAATGTAGATCGGGATTCCCACCGGGTAGTAGATCCCGGAGCTGACGCTCGATCCGTAGCCAGATACGTACCCACCGGCCGCGCCCGGCGCCGGATCGGCCTGAAAAGTAGCCACGACCTCCGGACGCAGGCCGAGCGCCACGATTGTCTCGTAGGAGATGCACCCGCACTCGACCAGGCCCCGCTCCCGCTGCAAGCGCCAGAGCCCTTCCACGGTCCCGTCGTCCAGCCGGCCTGTCCAGCCAATCCCGACGTAGCCCTGGTCGCGCAGCGCCGCCTGCACGGCCTTGATCTCGGAATCCTCGAGGTCGCGGACGACGTAGCGCTGGCGGTCTCCCGTGGACTCGCTCACGGCCTCCACGACGCGCACGACGTTCTGGGCATAAGCAGGCGCAGGCAGGGTCGTCGCGATCAGGACCGCAAAACACCCGGCTGTCGAGAAACGGGACCGCAGATGTGTCACGAGCGCTCCGGTACGTGAAGGTCGGGGCCGAAGCCCGGGGCAGCGACTGTACGGTTATACAAAGATGGCGGCAGGCAGGTTCATTAGAAAAGCGGGGCGGCCTCCGAAGAAGCCTCCCCGGCATTCAACCTCAGCGCCTCCGGTCAAACTCCTTAACCAACGAAAAAGCCCCGGCGCTTCCGCACCGGGGCTTTCAGATCTGAGAGGGCAAGACGTCCCTGCATCATCCACCCGTCGACCACCCGTCATCCCATCTGCAGCGTCCTCGTCCGCTCACCACCCTCAGTCGTATCGCGTGCCAACTCCCCAGCGGCTCCGCGCTCTCATGTCCTGCGTCGTAAGGTTCAGTCCGCCAGCGCGAGCGCCTGCAGCGTCCCGAACCGGTTCGCCAGCGCGACCGTGGCGGAAGACACACCTGCCGGTGCTCCTTCGATCCGGATCAGCACGCTTTCACGCTCGACCTCGGTCAGGAGCTCCGAATCGGCGACTTCCCTGGCATCGGCGACGAACTCCCGCTGCTTGCCGTCGTAGTCCTCCGCAATCGCGATGAAGGCGGCATCCACGTACGCGTGCGCAGCCGTCAGCACGTCGCCCGTGGCCTCTGCCACCTCCGCGGCGTCCTCCATCGACCTGCGGGCTTCCGGGAACTCGCCAGCATAGAAGTACAGCAGGGCCGCCCGGCTGTATCCGTAGAACTGCCCCGCATCGTTCCTGGGCAGATTCTCGGCCGCCTCACGGTGCAGGTCCGCTGCGTCACCCCAGCGCTCGGGAATCTCGTACATATCGATCGCCTGCTGGTGCAGATCGGTCTGCATTACCGATACCTCGATCGCCGGCAGCTCGTACGTCGCACGTTCCTGCCCTACGGCCGTATTCGCCGCAACCAGCGCCGTGACCGCAACAACTCCACCCAGAATCGTTCCCTTCCTCATCGTCGTCCCTTCCTTCCCGATTCGTCCCCCACTTCCACCGCCGGCCCCCCGGCCGACCCTGCTGTTCGGTTGGTGTAAGAGCAACGTGCGTGCCAAACCAATAGAGTCCTATAACTGACAGTACATAAATATGTTAGAACATGAGTCCCGCGCTGGCCCCGATTCGCATTCTGTGCGGCGACGGGATGCGGTGTTCGGATTCGGACACTCTCGCACGACGATCGACAGGCGACTTGTGCCGCATGTGCCCGGTACCCGAGATTCCACCGCCCGGGCGTTTGCCCGCGTGAACAGACAACCGTGCAGGCTCCGGAGCATCCATGCGACTTCACCCGACGGCTCTCGCGCTCATCGTCCTGTCAGCAGCGACACCGCTGTCTGCCCAGACTCGAGACACCTATGACTCGGGCGGCACGCTGCCGGCGGACCAGGCGGCGTACGACGCCGTGTACTATGACCTGGACGTCACGGTCGAGCCCGCCGACAGTTCGATCTCGGGCTCGCTCACGATGACTGCCCTGCTCCAGGCCGCCGAACAGGCCATAGGTCTGGACCTGGATCCGTTGCTGGAGGTGCACGGTGTTCTGGCGGGAATCGGGAGCGATCTCGAGCCCGTGAACTGGGAGCGCGAGGGTGGCCGAATCCTTATCGAGTTGCCCGTGGATGCCTCCGTCGGCAAGCCTTTCCGCGTCAGAGTCGACTACGGCGGCCAGCCGCGCGTCGCGCCCCGTCCGCCGTGGGACGGCGGATTCACCTGGGCGTACACCACCGACGGGAACCCGTGGATTGCGACCTCGAACCAGATGATCGGGGCCGACGTGTGGTGGCCGGTGAAGGACCACGTGTCCGACAAGCCCGACTCGATGACGATCCGCGTCACGGTACCGGAGCCTCTCGTCGTCGCCACGAACGGCCGGCTTCGATTGGTCGAGCAGACGGAGCCCGGATATAAGACCTACGACTGGTTCGTGTCCACTCCGATCTCCACGTACAACGTGTCCCTGAACATCGCGCCCTACGTGCAGCTCGACACGACTCTTACCAGCCTCACGGGAGAGACGTTTCCGATCTCGTTCTGGGTCCTGCCGGAGGACGAAGAGAAGGGACGCGTGTTGCTGGACGAGATCGTCGAGCACGTGCGCTGGTTCGAGATCACGGTCGGCCCCTACCCGTTCCGGATCGACAAGTACGGGGTCGCGCAGACTCCCTACCTCGGCATGGAGCACCAGTCGATCATCGCATACGGGGCGAACTTCTCGAACGGCGCGATGACCGGCGGCGTCGACTGGGGGTTCGACGCCCTGCACCACCACGAACTGTCACATGAGTGGTGGGGCAACATGCTCACGAACGCCGACTGGAAGGACATGTGGGTGCACGAGGGATTCGGGACCTACATGCAGGCGCTGTACATCGAAGACACCCAGGGTATCGATCGCTACCACTCCTACATGAACAGCTTCTCCCGGCGGATCGGAAACCAGAAGCCGGTGGCGCCGAGGGAGACGACTTCCGCGCAGGAGATATACGCCGGACACGACATCTACTTCAAAGGCGCCTGGGTTCTGCACACGCTGCGATACCTGATCGGGGACGATGCTTTCAAGCTGTCACTGCGCCGGATGGCGTATCCGGACCCGGAAAGCTGGCACGCGAACGACGGAACGCAGGTGCGGTTCGTCGATACGGATGAATATCTCGCCATTGCCGAGGCAGCGTCCGAGCGCGAGCTGGACTGGTTCTTCGATGTCTATGTGCACACGGCGGAACTGCCGACGCTCGAACTGACCCGGAGGGAGGGGGCGCTGGACCTCGAGTGGAGCGCGCCGGACGGGCTTCCTTTCCCGATGCCGGTGGACGTGCAGGTAGACGGCCAGACACAGCGCGTCGAGATGCCGGACGGCAAAGCGACGGTGGAAGTGCCGGCCGGCGCGACCGCTGCAGTGGACCCGGAGGGCTGGATTCTCAAGAACGAAACGCCCACCGGACCCTGACCCGGAGGAGCCGCCGGTGCGCTGTCGTCGGGCGGGATCCCGCCGCCGGCGATCAGCCTTCGCGGCGCAACAGGGCGAATCCGATCTGCGGTCCGAGCCCCTGGTCGCGCGCCAGTGTGATCCACAGCATCGCCAGGTGCTCGAGCAGGATCGCGGCGCGCAACCCGCCGCAGTCCAGCGGCTCGAATCCGAGTTCGAGCGCGAGGTCCGCCACGATCTCCCTAGCCCCGGGATCGTCTCCGCACAGCGGCATTACCAGCCGGCCATCGCTGAATTTCGAGTCGGCCAGGTTCCCTGCACCGGTCGTGTTGAACGCCTTCACGACCCGTCCCCCGGCTGCCCACTCCGCCACCCGTTCCCCGCCGGATCGCCCCCGCGAGATATCGAGCCCCAACATGTCCGGCACGAGAGGGTTCGTACAATCCACCAGCACCCGGTCGTCGAGCTGCTCGAGCGAGTGCACGGAGGCCTCCGTGCCCTCCCATGGTGTAGCGAGAAACACGACCGCGGCGTCCGCCGCCGCCTCCCGGGGCAGAGCCGCCGAGACCCCGGCACCCGCTGACTCTACGAGCCTTTCGACTCGGCCCGAAGTCGGGCTGCGGGACCCGAACACTACCTGGTGACCGAGCGTCGCCAGCCCGCCGCCGAGGGCACGCCCGACGCTCCCCGTACCGATCACCGCGATTCTCATCTTCGTCCTCCTTCGCGGGCCGTCGATGGTGTCAGCCTCCGAACGGCACGCCCTCGTAGATCTCGAGTCCGGCCTCGTCGCGAACGGACATCTGAGGGATACCCCGCCCTTCGTAGCTCCATGCGCAGCCGAAGTCCCCGTCCCTGTTGAGGGCGACGAACTTCTCGCCCGGCATGTATGCCTGGTTCACCTTTTCGTAGCGCCGTCGGATCATCTCCAGCCCGTCCTCGCAGGCCTCCTGCGGCGACCGGCCGGCCCGCATGCGCTCGACTATGAAGTACGTTGCGCACGACTTGATCACGTCCTCGCCTCGGCCCGTGGCGCCCGCGGCACCGACATCGTTGTCCACGTACAGGCCCGCCCCGATGATCGGCGAGTCGCCCACTCTGCCGTTGATCTTCCAGCTCAGGCCGCTCGTGGTCGTGATTCCCGACACGTCGCCATTCCCGTCCACGGCCAGGACGTTCACCGTCCCGTAGTGGAAGGCCGGCACGCCACCGAGCCGGGCTTCTTCGCGGTCTCTCAAGTGGTCTGGAGGGCCCCAGTCATCGGTCACGGAGCGATTCTCCCGCCACTCGAGCCACCGGGCACGCGACTTCTCGGTCATCAGGTCCTCTTCTTCGAATCCGAATGACTTCGCGAACTCGAGTGCGCCGGGGCCGGCCATCAGGACGTGATCCGTCCGCTCCATCACCAGGCGAGCCACCGAGGACGGGGTCTTGATCCCTTCGAGCGATGCCACGGCGCCGGCGTTGTACGTCCGCCCGTCCATGATCGACGCGTCGAGTTGAACGACACCGTTCTCGTTCGGCAGTCCTCCGTAGCCGACCGACGTGTCTTCCGGGTCCACTTCGATCAGGTTGGCGGCCCGCTCGACAGCATCGAGTGCGCTGCCTCCGGAAGAGAGAATCCCCCACGCGTCCTCCACCGCACGACGGCCGGTCTCGTTCGAATGGCTGGTGACGATGATCGGAGTTCGGCCGATCCCGCCTCGGGTCGGACGAGCGTCGAGGCCGGCGGCGCGTGCGAGCAGGGCTCCCGCGCCGAGGCCTGCGGTCCGGCCCAGAAACAGCCGGCGGTTGATTGAAGAGGGCATGCGTGTCCTCCGCTGGGGGAATGGGGCTTCGCTTTCTGGCGTCTCGCTTCGCGGCCGTGCTACCGCTGTCTTCGGAATGCTGAACATACGCGATCCCGGGCAGACTGCGAACCCGTGCTCTCGCAGGCGAGCGGGCCTTCATGAAGGTACCTTCATCAACTGCCAACCGGCGCAAAGCAGATGCGGAGTATGCGATGAGCTGGAATCCGTTACCCACCGAACTGACGACCGCGGCGACGGACGCCCTGCTCGCGGTCCTGTGCATCGTCGCGCTTGTCCTGATCCGCCGCAGACGGGCTGTCGACCCATTCAAGGTCGGCCTGTGGAGTTGGTTGCTCGGACTTCTCGCGCTGGCTTCCGTGCTCGGTGCCGTAGCCCACGGCTTCGACCTGTCGGAGCGATTTCGGGACTTCCTCTGGCAGCCGCTGTATCTCTGCCTCGGACTCGTCGTCGCCCTGTTCACCGTGGCCGCGATCCGTGACCGGCTTGGAGAACCGGCGGCCCGGCGGGCCCTGCCGTGGATGATCGTGTTCGGGTTCGGGTTCTTCGCGATTACCCGGATCGGCTCCGGGACGTTTCTGGTGTTCATCGCCTACGAAGCGATCGCGATGCTGATCGCTCTCATCCTTTACATGGATGCGGCGATTCGCCCCCGGGTGGCGGGAGCCGCCCTGATGGCCGTGGGCGTGGCGCTGAACCTCCTGGCGGCTGCCGTGCAGCAGAGTTCAGTGACGCTGGACCTCGCCGGTCTGCCTCTGGATCACAATGGCGTGTTTCACCTCGTCCAGATGCTGGCCGTGGTGGTGCTCGCCGCTGGTGTGCTGCGTGGGCTCAGCTCGATGGGGCCGACAGACCCGTCTTGAGCGCGGCGAAGCTGTCGATCACGCGAAAATCAGTCTCGCGCCCGGCGATGCTCTCCGCTCGCTGGTCGATCCGGTCGGTCGACAGATTCCCGAGGAACATCGAAGCGCGCTGCAGATAATCGACTCGCTCGGGAGCGAGCATCATGAGCCGGCAGCAGGTCGCGTCGACGGCAACGTGATCGGCGCCCATCACGACGACTCCGGCCGGCCGGGG
This sequence comes from Gemmatimonadota bacterium, assembly GCA_039585915.1. Taxonomy (GTDB): domain Bacteria; phylum Gemmatimonadota; class Gemmatimonadetes; order Palauibacterales; family Palauibacteraceae; genus Carthagonibacter. Next base: position 8,829 of record JBDGUZ010000033.1, on the reverse strand, counting down.
CTCCCCCTGGATCGGGCCGTTTCCGTCCATTCCTACGATTCCATCGACGATCGTGAACCGATCCATGCGGGCAAGCGTGGCGTTGATGTCCAGGATGCTGTTGCCGATCCCCGCCATGTGCAGGGCATTCTTCGGCCACCCGTACACTCCACCGGGAACGATCCCGAACATGTTCTTCAGCGACAACGTGACACCGGCCCAGTGATGTGTCTTGAGCTTGGGCAGCGACACGAGCAGATCCGCTCCGAGCAGGGTGTCGGGCAGGTAAAGGGACCCGAGGGAACCGAACCGTCCGAGCAGCGGAACCCGGGTCACGTCATCCAGGTTGAGATCCACGAACCGGGCCCCGGTGTCACGCAACACGGGACCGATCCCCGTGTCCCGCAGCAGGTACTCGGTATCACGCCTGTGGCCCGGCCCCTCGCCTACGATGACTTCGGCGGCCCCGGACCTCCGGAATGCCTCGATGGCGGCGTGCAGAACGAGCGGATGGGTGTTGATCACCCCGGCCCGATCCACCTCCACGAAATTCGGCTTCAGCAGGACCCTGCGGTCGCGGACCCGGAGTCCGGGAAACATGGCGAGTCCGCGCGACACGAGGTCGGGAAGCGCCTGTCCGTAGGTCTCGGCGGGGAGGATTGCGACCGGTGATCGTTCGGGTTTCACGTAAGCCGCCGCCTGCCATGCAGGGGACGGATCCTGCTGTTCCCGACAGCCGGCGAGGCCGAGTGCGACCGTTGCCCCACTCGTCACCCGGACGAATTCGCGGCGATCAGCCATTGGTCCCCCGTTCCCGCGCACCGATGGCTCCGTCGGCGGGCACGAGACTGTCGCCGCGAGCCGCCATCAGCGACAGGGCCAGCGCGCGCGTCGTGGCCGGCGGAAACGGGTCATCCCATTCCCGGACGAGACGCCGGTGCAGTTCTTCCGTGTCCTGTCCGAAACTCTCGAACGCCAGGATCCCGAGTGCCGAAGCCAGTCGGGAGACCGGCTCCTCGAGCATCCTCCGCAGAGCCGCAATCCCCTCCTCCACGGCTCTGTACGACCGACCTGGACCACCCGGACCGAGAGCGAGGAGAGCGAACGCCGTCGTATCGGGATAGGGCCACAGGTCTTCTTCGTGCGAGCGCCCAAGACCGTGGTTCCAGCCACCATCCGGACAAGTCCGATCAGCGAGGAAGGATTCGCCGTCCTCGATCGCTTCCCTGACCCCTGGTTGCGGAAGCCATTCCCCGAGGACCCGAAATGTGGTCAGCGCGATCGCCGTAGGTTCGACCCAGCCCCACATTCCCTTCATCCACGGCCAGCCGCGGAGCCGCATGTCTATGTCGGGTAGATTCTTGTTGGGATTCCAGCGCAGCCACAGGCGGGTTTGCCATGAGATCCGCTTACCAGGATGTCGGAGAAGCCACCCCCCTCCGGCCACAGCCCGGTCCCGCAATGCCTGCTCCGGGCAGCCCGCCAGGGCAAGAGTTGCGACTCCCGTGCTCGCACCGGGCTCCGGGACGCGCTCCGATCCCGGCCATGCTCCGCTCGGAAGCTGCCGGAGCGCGAGCCAATCCACGGCGCGCTCACGTGCGACGTCTGCTGCAGCTTCGAATTCCGGGTCTCGCACGATCGGACTGAGCGCACGCAGTGCCCAGGAGGTAGGCTCGGTGGCGGAGACCCCAGCCTCCGCGGCGGCCCATCCTCCGTCCGCGTTCTGCAGTTCGATGAGGCGTCGCGCCAGCCCGTGCGCGAACTCGTTTTCCCTCACTCAAATCCCCCGCGATCCCACGAATGTACGGGTCTCTTGGCCAGAAACCGACCGATCCGTACCATGAGCAGAGTCAGGAATCGGCCACGGTGTCCCCGGATCATACATCGAGGAGCAGGGTTCGGACCATGAGATACAGACTGCTGGGTCGGAGCGGACTCCGTGTCTCCGAGCTTGCGCTCGGGACCATGACATTCGGCGAGGAGTGGGGGTGGGGGGCCTCGGAACCCGAGTCCAAACGGATGTTCGACGCATACGCCGAGGCCGGCGGAAATTTCATAGACACCGCAAATCGTTATACGGAGGGGACGAGCGAACGCTTCGTCGGTGACTTCATTGCCGCGGACCGGGACCACTGGGTCGTCGCTACCAAGTACACGCTGTGGACGAGGCGGGATGACCCGAATTTCAGCGGCAACCACCGAAAGAACATGATCCAGGCGTGTGAGGCCAGCCTCAAGCGACTGAAATCCGACTATATCGACCTTTACTGGGTCCACGCATGGGACTTCACGACACCGATCGAAGAGGTGATGCGAGGCCTCGATGATCTCGTGAGCGCAGGTAAGGTCCTGTACGTCGGGATCTCGGACACTCCTGCGTGGATCGTATCTCGCGCCAACACGATTGCCGACTTTCGCGGTTGGTCCCCTTTCGTAGGATTGCAGATCCGCTACTCGCTCATCGACCGCACGGCGGAAGCGGACCTGCTGCCGATGGCCCGCTCTCTGGATCTCGCCGTGACGCCGTGGAGCGTCCTCGGGGCGGGTGTGCTCACTGGCAAGTACAGTGGCGGAAACCAGCCGGAGGATGGACGGGCGAAGGAAGGAGCCGCGACCCGGGAGAGAAATCTCGTGATCGCCGAGAGCGTGGTAAGCATCGCCGAGGAGATCGGCTGCTCGCCGTCGCAGGTCGCCATCGCCTGGGTGCGACAGCAGGACGGCGTCGTGATCCCGCTGCTTGGCGCCCGAAATCTCCCGCAGCTCACTGAAAACCTGGGCGCGCTCGAGATTCGATTGAGCGACGACCAGCTGGCGACGCTCGACGATGTGAGTCAGGTCGACCTCGGGTTCCCGCACAACTTCCTGTCCGATCCCAACATCCGCGACGTCGCGAGCGGCGGGATCTGGGAGCGCATCGACAATCATCGGAGAGGACGATGAACTCGGGCGTGGCATTGGTGAAAGCCTACCTGCGGGTAAACGGCTACCTCGTGCTCGAGGAGATGCCGGTCGTGCTTCCGGAGAAGATCGGTGGCTACCGGACCCATACGGATCTGGACATCGTGGCAGTCCGGTTCCCCTGCGTGCGGATGGGGGCTCCCGATGCGGCCGGTCGGATCCAGAGCCCGATCGAGACCGACCCGAAGCTCGACGTACCCGAAGGCGCGATCGACGTGATCATCGGAGAGGTCAAGGAGGGCCGGGCCCATTTGAATCGCGCCATCCGCTCAGCCGAGGCGTTGCGCCTCGGCCTCGCCCGGGTCGGCGTGTGCGACGAACAGGAGCTGGAAAAGGCCGCAGCCTCGCTGTCAGAGCAGGCCGTCGTCAGGATCGAGAGCTGTGAGCCCGTCCGGCAGGTACGGCTCGTCGCGTTCGGCATGGGAACCAGCCGGAAGACGCATACCCATTACGTAGTATCACTGAAGGACGCCTGGGAGTTCGTGGATTCCATCATGGAACTGGGGCACGAGATGCTCCTGCCGGCTTCCGTATCGGCCCCCGTTCTCCGACTTCTGCCCCTGGCGAACAAGCTGCGTTGACGCACACGGGGCGGAAACCGCTCAGCGGTCCCGCCCCGGAGTCGTACGAGCCCCTAGTTGCCCATCCGATCTTCGACGGCCTCTCTCACGTCCCCGATCTTGTCCTGCAGTCCCTTCAGCTTGAAGGAGAGGATGACCTGCAGGATGCCGAACAGGATCATGAACGTCCCGATCAGCCACACGACGCTGAGCGCGCCAGTGCCCGGACGGAAGAACAGCATGAGGCCGAACAGGATCGCCAGGGCTCCGCCGACGTACAGCACCCACTCACCTTCGACTTCTTTACGGATCTCCATCCCGGACATGATCTGGAAGATCCCGCTCAGGATCGCCCATGCGGCGATCACCCAGAGCAGGGCCATGGCCGTAATGCCCGGCCACGCGATCGCGATCACGCCGGCCGCCATGCTGACCAGCCCCGCCAGCGCATACCAGAACCAGTTCCCCAGCCGGCGACCGAACACGATCATCGAAGCGCCATCGATGATCGCATAGGCGGCAAACAACATCACGAGAAACCAGAGCGTCATGCCGGGCCGCGCGAACGCCGCTATGCCAAACAAAATCGCGGCGATACCTCGAACCAGGATCCACCACCATCGACGTGAAAGAAGATCGAGCATGGGTCCTCCCTGTAAGGGTCGGGGCGCGGTCACCGGCAGTCAGTCGGCGATCGCGGAGAGGCGCTGCGCGTTTGCGCGCATAACACTCATGTAATCGTCAACATCGGGCGTGTTTGCGCAAGGGCTGAACACGATGCTGGAGATTTCGAATTCTTGTGCCAGCCGGCCTCGCGTGGCAGGCATCGGCTCGGCCTCCCACAGCATGACCGGAGCCGCGCGATCCTGCTGCATTTCCCGGAGTTCCTGCCAGCCCGCGTCAGACGGGGCCTCGTCGGGCTCGAAATGCACACTCCGCAGATCGATCCCGTAGCGACTCGCCAGATACTGGTATACTGGATGCGAGGCGATCACCGGGGTCCCTTCGAGGGCTGATGCCGCCACCATCAACTCCGCGTCCAGCTCCGTCAGGTCACTCTCCAGTTCCGTGAACGCGGCGTCGAACCGAGCCTCAGCCTCCGGTCGCTGCGCCGCCAGGGCATCCCGGATCGCCCGTGCCTGGTCGATCGCCATCGTCGGGTCGAGCCAGGTCGTGAACGCCAGAGTTCCGTGCTCGTGCTCGCCCTCGGGCCCATGCGCATGAACCAGGGACTCGTCCGCCTCGATGAACCGGTCGGAGTAACCCGCAGACGTATTCACCAGCTTCGATCGGGGCAGGGAGGCCTTTTCTGTCCACCCGGCGTAGCCGGCACCGTTCAGGAGGATGATATCGGCTGATTGGAAGGCGGCGATCTCCTCCGCCGTCGGATTCCAATATGCCGGGTCTTCGTCCGCCGGAATCGGGAACCGGACATCGACATCGAACCCGCCGATTCGCTCGGCGAAGTAGGCCAGCGGGTAGTTTACGGTGTACACGACAATTGGACCGCTCGCAGCAACATCGGTCTCCCGACCAGCCGTCTCATCGTCGGCTGCGTCCTCACCTCCGCAAGCCGCGACACCCAGCAGAAACCACCCTCCCAGGACCACGAGTCGAGCGTTCATTCTCTCTTTCCTCTCGAGCATGTTGTGCGCTGCGCGCTGGCCCGTCGGCGGGAGATCAGAGCCCGACGACGGCCCGGGCCGCTTCCGCCCCGTACCGACTCGCCAGCCAGGTCAGCAGCGCGGCGAGCGTGAGCGACAGCGCCAGCACGAACACGATCTCCGAGCCCATCAGGGCCGTGATGGCCCCGGGCGACCCTCCGATCTTGCTGAGTGTCTCCCGCTCGCGGCTCCGCTGGCGCAGCGACAGCAGGAACACGAGCAACGCCGTGGCGAGCGTCGCGAGGCCGACGATCGCCGCACCGGCGACCACGTAGCGTTCCACCGTGAACACGGTCCCGAGCAGTTCGGCCATTACGGCGTCCGGGCGGACGATCTGGACGGAAGCGCCGTCCTGGTAACGTCCCTGGAGCAGCGCGGAAGCCTTGTCATCTGTCGGTACCGCGATCACCGCGGTGGCCGGGAATGCCGACGGATCCCCGTGGAAGTGGAAGCTGTCGATATTCTCGGGAGTGATCTCGTTGTACTGCATCACGGAGGCATTGCCGATCACGACATTGCCCTCGCGCCGCAGGACGCCTGCGGCCGCCTCTGGCCGCGCCAGGTCCTGGTGTCCGTGTCCGAGTCCTTCGATCACCCATGCGGTCTTGATGTCCACGAGTACCGCGTCGTCGTCCGGCGTGTCCGAGAACTCGAGAACACCGGTGACCTGCATCCGGAGCGGATACACACCGGCGATATCGAACACGCTCTCCGGTGACGAGATGACGTGCTCTCCGACTCCGATATCGAGGGCCCGGGCCGCGGCCGCTCCGAGAACCGCCTCTCCGAGAATGGCCGGCAAACGTCCATTCGCAAGCTCGAGGCCGCGGAAGCCGTAGTACTCGGGCGTCGTGCCCACGATCGGTTGGTCCCGAACCCGGTACCGGACATACAGCGGGATCGGCGTGGCGAGCCCTGTCCCTGCCACGAGCTCGCTCTCTGTATACGGAATCGTCGCGGGAACGTCCGATCCGAAGTACAGCGAGTTGAGCACCAGCTCGGTGGGGCTTCCGGGCGCACCGACCAACAGCGGCGTCGCCTCCGCCCGCGACGTCAGCTGCTCGGAACTCTGGCGCACAAGGACCCGGAGACCGACGGGGAGAAACAGGATCAGGGTGAGTGCCGTCACGAGCACCGCCGTCTTCCAGCGGTGGAATGCCAGGTAGCGCCAGGCCAGGTATGACGTACCGCTCACCCCACCCCTCCCTCGCCGCTCACGCCGACGGTCCGAACGCGTGGAAAGACCGGAAATCCACTACGTCTTCAAACCGTTCGAGGATCTCGTGGTCGTGGGTCACCGACACGAGGGTCGTGCCGGATTCGTGCACGTAGTCAAACAGGATGTCGAGCACTTTCTCACGGTTCACCGGATCCAGGTTCCCGGTCGGCTCGTCCGTCAGCAGGAGCGGAGGGTCGGTGAGCACGGCCCGGCATACGGCGGCTCGCTGGCGCTCTCCCTGGGACAACCTGCGCGGCAGGCGATCCAGCTTGTCGGCGATACCGACACGCTCCGCCAGACTGGCCGCCCGGTCCCGCACATCGGGTTCCAGCCGAAGGACGGGATTGATGCGGTACGGCAGAAGGATGTTGTCGAGCACGGTGAGATATTCCAGCAGCTCGAACTCCTGGAACACGAGACCCACGCCCTCGACCCGGAACGCCCGGCGCTCACGATCGGACAGGCCCGTGACTACCGTTCCGTTGGTTTCCACTGTCCCGCGATCCGGAAGCAGGATCCCCGCAATCAGGTTGAGCAGCGTAGTCTTGCCGGATCCACTGGGTCCGATGAACGCCGTGGTAGTCGCCGGCGCTACCGACAACTCCGCGATTCGAAGCCGGAAATCGGAGTCCGAGTAGGCGAATTCCAGGTCACGGATCCCGATCACCGCGCCTCTCCTGCCTGGGTCGCCCCCCCTGCGGGGAGAGTCGCTGTCCCTGGAGCGGGCGTCGTGGGCAGTCTCTCCTCCTGGAGGACGTCGAGCTCGGTGATCTTCCACGCACCGTCGATTACTTCGACCATCAAGTCCGCATCGTAGCGGTTTACCCGCTGGTGGACATGCCCCCAGTGCCCCACCGATCCGTGCACGTTCCACGAGGCACGGCTGCGGAAACTCCCGTTCCTGTCGAGAGGCTCGTTCGTCGCCTCCGTCACGTCGAGTGTCCGGACCTTTGCTCGCGCCCCACCCTGGTTCGCCAGTTCGAGGCTCCTGCGCGTCTCGAGGTACACATCCGTCAGCAGGTCACCCGAGGTCGTGCGGGCCAGGGCGTCGTAGATCGCGCTCTCTTCACGATAGTCGAACGCCTTGTAGACGTTCAGCAGCAACCCGGAAACGACGCCGCGCGTCTCTTCCTCCGACAATCCGCGGGACCGGGCAACGAAGGGAGCCGATGCCGCGATCACGAGCAGCAGGATGACACCAGCCGGGAGCGCCGCCCGGTGGATCCCCGTCCCGCGCCGGATCGATCGCGACACCATGAGCGCCACTGCGATCAGCCCCACGAGCGCCGTGATCGCGACGATCAGCGCGGGAAGCAGGCCACCCTCCGGAGGCGCTTCTACCGGCACCAGTCCGGGAACCGTGGGATTCGTAAGAAAATTCTCCCAGCCCAGGACGTTGTCATCCCCGGTGAGGAAGTACGGCAGCGCGCCGGCCTCGTCCGTCACCGCCCCGGGAATCCTGGGCACGCGATCGCTGAACAACTCCCACTGCATCGCGGCGCTGTCCGGTAGTGTCTCGGTCGGATAGATCCAGATGACGCCGAGTGTCGCCGACGTCACGTCGAGATCGCGCGGCGGGTCCACCACCCCGCTCGTCCGCAGCGTCCGGTAGATGAAGTGAACCCGGTCGAGGAACCCCTCGGCCGGCCGGCCGTTTATCGTGACCGGGTTCCGGTCATCGAGAAACTCGACGATCCTGGCCTTCAGTTCCTCCTGCTCGGTGACCGGGATCACGTCTCGCCCCTCGAGCCCGAGATCGATCCACTGCTCCAGGTCCTTCGGGCGGATGACGACTTCCTTGCGGCCCTCGAATGGTTCCACGTACAGAAAGGCGGAGATTGGCGACTTGTATTGCCGCCACAGGTTCCGGTTCTCGAATTGCGAGTACCAGGGATCATCCCAGTCGAGAACGACTCGCTCCGCCTGACTCAGATAACGGAAGTCGTTGACATGCAGGCCGTCGTGGTACGCGACGAACCCGACGCTCGCGATCGGCTGGCCGGGCTCGCCTCCTGGTGGCGTGATCGTCAGGCTCGCGGGCCGGCCCGACAGTGGATAGGCGAGGCGCGCGAACACCACGGTCTCCGCGTCTTCCGGTTGTACCGGGAGCGCCTCACCCGTGACTTCGTCTCGCTGAATCCGGCGTCTGATCTCGATCTCGCGGAGCCGGCCCGGAAGGGCCGGACCATCGTCGGCTTCGACGGTGAAGTCCTGCTGCACGAACCGAAGCAGGCGGTCGCGCCAGGACTCGGGCTCGTTGCCGAGCGCCTCGTACAGCTCGTCAGGCAGCAGGTTCTGGAATACCGGTGCGTCACGGACACCGATTTCGAGTTCCACCACGACGGAGTCCGGCTGGATGAAGATCTCGGAGACTGTGGAAGCCAGCATCGCCCGCGTGATGACCAGCGCATCGGGCCGCAGCAGGGACGGACTCAGCGCTACAGCGACG
>JBDGUZ010000032.1:0-25735 GCA_039585915.1 Gemmatimonadota bacterium | reverse complement strand
GGCATGCTGAAGGTCGTGGCGTGCAGCCTGATGAAGATCGCGAACGACATCCGGTGGTTGGGGTGCGGGCCCCGGACCGGCCTCGGCGAGCTCAACCTGCCGGAGTTACAGCCGGGTTCCTCGATCATGCCTGGTAAAGTGAACCCGGTGATGTCGGAGATGCTCACGATGGTCGCGGCACAGGTAATCGGGAACGACGCGGCGATCACGATCGGTGGGGAGCGCGGAAACCTCGAGCTCAACGTCATGATCCCGGTGATGATCCACAACCTGCTCGAGTCGATCGAGATCCTCTCCACGGGCAGCAGGACGTTTGCGGACCGTTGCGTCGAGGGAATCACGGCGAACGTAGATCAGTGCATGCGGTACGCCGAGACAACGGGATCGCTGTCGACCGCCCTGGTCCCGGCCATCGGGTACGACAAGGCGGCCGAGGTGGCGAAGAAGTCCCTGAAGGAAGACAAGACGCTCCGCCAGGTCGTGCAGGAGATGGGCCTGATGAGCGACGAGGAGCTCGAGGAGATCATCGATTTCGCGAAAATGACGGCTCCGAACGTCGGCTGAGGCATTCACCTTTCACCAGATCAGGGATCACAGAAATGCGCATACTCGTGGGGACCGACGACGGCCTGATGATCATTCGCTGGATCGAGGGCGAACGGAGCGGGCGCATAGTCGAAAAGCACTTCGAGGGTCGCCAGGTCTACCGGCTGGCCGCGACGGAGCGCGGAGTATGGGCCGTGGTTCCGGAGGAGGGGATCTTCTTCAGTGGAGACGGCGGCGGCAGCTGGGAGAGGGTCGTCGACCGCCTCGGCGGGGCCATGGTCCGGTGCCTGGTTCCGGCGCCGCGGGATCCGTCGGTCGTGTACGCCGGCACGGAGCCGGCTGGACTGTTCGTGTCGAGAAATGGCGGTGCCGACTGGGATGATATGCCGGAGTTCCGCGAACTCGGAGTGCGCGAGTCATGGCGGGACTATGGCAAACGCTCCGCGCACGTTGAGACGATCGCCTGCGATCCGCAGGATCCGCGGCGGCTGTACGTCGGGGTCGAGATCGGCGGGGCGTACCGTACCGACGATGGGGGCGCGACCTGGGTTTCGATCAACGAGGGAATCTTCGACGACATCCACGAGATTCGGGTCGATCCGTGGGACCCGAGCCGGGTGTTCGCGGCGACCGGTGGAGGTCTGCACATGAGCCGTGACCGGGGACTTCACTGGCGGCGGCACGAGTCGGAGATCGGGGAGCTGTACTGTACGCGCTTTTACCTGGTATCGCGTGGCGCGGAGGTGTCGAGCTCGCTCCAGTCCACGCTGGTGCTGGCGACGGCGGACAGCACTCCGTCTTCCTGGTACAGGCGGCGCGGGAACGCGGGCGCGCGGTTGTGGATGAGTCGGGATGCCGGCGGTACCTGGACTTCTCTCCGGCTGACGGGAGTGCGGGACAAGGGCGCGATCACCGACGTCATGGCCGACCCGTCCGTCGAGAATGCCGGGTTTATCGGCACCTCGTCCGGCAACCTGTACTACGGGCGGGTAGCGGACGAGCGGTGGTCCCGGATCATGTTCGGCATGCCGACGATCGAGTCTTTACTGGTGACCTGAATGAGCGACACCGCGCGATCTTTCGCTTTGACACAGGGGTATGTACCATCGTGAGGTCTGGACAGCTCGATGGAGAGCGAGCCGCCGGCACTGCCGGCGACCGGGCGTTTCATTCCTGAAGGAGAGCGTACTATGAGACGGATCACTTCGTTGGGATTCTTCGTGGCCCTGCTGTTCGTCGGTGCGGGGGCGCTGAACGCGCAGGAGAAGCCGGCCGTGCCGGAGCACGACATGGCGGGCAAGGACAACTGCGCCATGTGCCACGCGGAAGGCGTAATGGGTGCTCCCAAAACGCCCGCGAGCCACGAGGGCCGTGATGCCGCGAATTGCACGGCGTGTCATTCGGCGTCCTCACCGGCTCAGACGGGCACCGCGGTTCCGGCGATTCCACACGATCTGGAGGGCAAGGACAACTGTGCGATGTGCCACGCGGAAGGCGTGATGGGCGCGAAGAAGATGCCCGACAATCACGGCGACGACGTGGCGGGTAAGTGCGGGGCGTGCCACAAGCCGGCGGGCTGAGGTAGAGTCTGCGGGAAAGCGGTATAAGCTACCGGCACAACTGAAGAGCCCCGCGCGGCAAACACCGCGCGGGGCTCTCTCACGTCCGGGCCCGGCCGCAGGTCAGGGCGACTCGCCTCCCGGCGCCGTTCCGTGGCAGATCGTGCACGAGCCCTTCGCCTTCTCCGCGTCCGCATCGAAGTCCGGCCCGTGCGGGTTGATCCGGAAGCCCTCCACCGCAGAGTGGCAGCGCAGACAGCTGGTCTGTGAGTGGCAGCTCGCACAGCCATCCAGTCCCTGGCGAGCCGCTTTCCCGTGTGCCAGGAACCAGTCCGGCACGGCGTCGTGGAATGCGGCGCCCGTCTGGTTGGCGACCGCGAAGCCCTGCGTCGAGTGGCAGTCCCGGCAGAACACCTCGTTCGAGTGGCACTCGGAACAGGTCTGCAACTGTGCCGCCACCTCGGCGCTATGACGCTGAACGAAGTCCACGGGGTGGAACGACGGCCTTCCAGACCCGTCGTGGCAGTCCACGCAGTACCGCTCGTCGTGACACGCGGCGCACCTGGGTGTCGCGGCCACCGCAGCCTGCCCGTGCGCTACGGCGAAGTTCTGCGAGTGCCCGGGGATCGTGATGCTCAGGTCTTCCGGAGTCGCGGCCGAGGCCGTCGTGAAGTCCTTCGCGATCGTCTTGTACGTATCCACGTGACAGGTCGAACAGACCTCCTGCGTGTGGCACGTCGCGCAACTGTTGGGTGACTCGGCCATCGCCGATCCGTGGGCGAAGTTCCAGTCGGTCACGTAGTGGCTGCCGGGAACCGGGGGATCCCAGGTCTTACCCTCCGTCATGGAGGCGACTCGTGGGTCGTGGCTCAGGGCCATGATCGCCGGGACGTGCTCGGCGTTCACGTGGCACATCGTGCAGCTTTCACGGGCGTGGCACACCGAGCAGCTCATCACGTCTTCGTTCGCGGTCGCTCCGTGCAACGAAATGAACTCCGCCGACGAGTGACTCGGCGGCTTGGAGAACGCCGCGATCTGCGCGGTAGTGAGGCCAGTGGCCTCGGTAAGCGGCATGTGGCACTGGTAGCAGTTGTTCTCGTCGGCCCGATGGTCCTCGGCCTCGGGAGCGTGACAGACCTTACAGTTGTCGAACTCGGCCGCCCGGACCTGCATCTCCCCGGTCGTGCCCGGCGCCTGGTGGCAAGTCTCGCACGGAAGCTGTGGATGTCCCGGGTGCACGGAGCGCTGGTTGGTCGCCACCCGTTCACCGGGTCCATCCCAGCTCACACGCGGGGCCGTCTGTCCGTCGTGACAGGCCTGGCATGTGGCAGGTCGCACCGACACGAATTGCGATGCATCCCCGCTCTCGATCCCGGCGTGACATGCCGCGCAGCTCGGGAACAGTCCCTGGTGCCGTGCGTGCGGGAAACTCTCCTGCCGGGGCAGCGATAGCAGCGCGCTCGCGCCGCCCACCAGGACCACGGTTCCGATCAGAATCGCACGCTTCATCAGTAGCCTCCGATCCCACGCATGGACGGGCGCGGCATGGGCGTTGAGCCGAATCGCCATGCGATGGACAGGTGCGCCCTCGGTTGAGTCCATGCCTCATTCTGTGGCCGATTGTCGAACGTGATCCGATACAGGCCGGCGCTGCCGCTCAGCGTGAAGGTCGAGAGGTTCCACGAGCCGTTGATGCCTCCGCCGGAGCCGAGCTGTTCACCGATCCGGAATTCACCGAATGTCTTGGTGGAGCTACCGAACAGGGCCAGTCTCGCGTTGTCGCCGATCAATCGCCCGACCGTCAGGTCTCCTCCGTAACGAGAGGCGCCGAACCCGGTTTCGGATCGATATCCGCCGTCCACGAACCACGGTCCATTGACCCAGTGGCCGCCGCCGTACAGACGCCAGCCGTCTTCCTTCATCTCCACGAAGTCGACCCCGGCGTTGGTCTCGTCGTAGTCGCGGTATCCACCTCCGACCTCGAACGACAGACCGGCCGTCGGGGATGACCAGGTGAGCATCCCGCGTCCCTCGGAGTAGGCGACCGGGCTGAACGCTCCCCAGATCGTCCAGTACTCGAAGAACGGTCGATAGTGACGCCCCTCCAGTACGAGCCCAAAGCCGGACGAGATCGGCGTGGTCATCTGTATGCGAGCGAGGTTGATCTCCTTGAACGCGAGGTCGTACGTCAGCGCTCCGTCGAGGGTGCTGCTCCCAACCAGGGCGCGCATCGAGCCGCCGATCCGCTCGGAATACAGGCCCGTGCGGTCGGTTCGGATCTCTCTCTGATACTGGACGTTGGCGAAGAAGTTGGGACCGAAGTCGAGGGCGCCGTCGAACCCGTAAATGTACGCCCGCTTGTCGGGTGCGTACTCGTCTGCCAGGGTCAGCAACTCCCCGTTGCGGGGCGCTACGAGTCCGATCCCGAGGCTCCATCCCCCGTATGCCTCGAGGCGTAGCGGTCCAAGGCCGCTCCAGGCCAGCGAGCCGCCGTCGAAGTTCTTGTAGCCGAGACTCCCGGAGCGCAGCATCCGACCGCCCCGCACCCACCAGTCGGACTTCCGGTAGCCGACGTAAGCGGTGATCGCCTCGACCTCCTGCTCCGACCGCGGCCATGCTTCGTCGCTGCCGAGCCGGCCGCGGATCTGGGCGTGCATCGACAGGCCCTCGACTCCGGGCCAAGCGACGAGCCGCAGGTCCTGGTAGATGGGATACACGGTGTCGGTTTCACCGCTGCCGTACCACCGGCAGTAGTCGCCGGTTGTGCAGGTGACGACCGTGCCGTCCCCCAGTTGCCGCTGTGCTCCGGATCCGGAAACCTGGCTTTCGGGAACACTGTCCCGCTGCAGGCCCTGGAAGCCGACGGCGTCGCCCCGGACTCGAAGCTCGCCACGGAGCCCCTGGGCGAACAGCGCAGTCGGCGCGAGAAGAAAGACAGGGATTATGAGCGCGAGCTTACGGCAGTAACCGATCATTTTGCCAGCTCCGGCATGTCTCAGGGTTCCAAACCCGAAGAGTCCCCGCAAACTACACCAATCTTGCGGGTCAATGCTGTTGGTATCAAGAGCGAGTCCCCCACGAACGCGGGGCGGCACTGACTTCCGGTCCGCCCCGGCCCCGCAACGGTCTGCCAGTTCCGGCCTCAGCGATATCCGAAGATCATCGAATACAGGATCAGAACGATGATCAGCAACCCGATCCCGAGCATCGTGAACCCGAACACCCGGAAGCCGTGTTCCACCTCCTTCGGGTACGGATCTACGAGACGGTCCTCGAACTCGCCGGTCTCGATCATGTGCTTGTACTCGAGCGGCTTGTCTCGCTTCATCTCTTCGATCGACACATGTCCGGTGAAGATCACCGGGTCCATCGGAAACTTGTCTAGACGGAAGTGGGTGTTGAAGAAGTGGATCGTGAAGATGAATCCGACCGCCAGCAACGCTTCATCGCTGTGCACGATCGTCGCCACGTTCACCATCCAGCCCGGCAGCAGCATTGTGAAAAACTCCGGGAACCACAGGAACAACCCCGTGGAGCCGATAATAAACATCCCCCAGAACACCGCGAAGTAATCGAACTTTTCCCAATACGTAAATCGTCCGTACTCCGGCCGCGGGCCCCTTCCGAAGAACCATTTGTAGGCGGCCACCACTTCGGTCAGATCCTGCTTGGTGAACATCATCGTGTTGGGCGAATCGAACACGAAACTCTTCCAGCTCGTCTTCGCGATCCTCTTCTGCTTGACCACGTCGACCAGGTGGATGCCGAAGATCACGATCATGGCCACGGCGCCGATCCGGTGAAGCGCTCCCATCCCTTCGAAGCCTCCCGTCAGGCTCGCAAAGAACTGTGCCCACCCCATGTACGAGAACTTCAGGGCCATTCCGGTGACGGCCAGAATTACGAAACTGAGAATCAACACGATGTGGAGCGTCCGCTGGAACGCAGTGAACCTCTCGTAGACGCGCTTGTCTGCAGTCGCGGTAGGCTGGACTTCTTCTAGGTGCTTCCATTCCTCGGGCGAGCGCCACAGCCGATACAGCCATGCACCCGTGTGTATGAGCGCGAAAGTCAGGGTACCCACCAGGAGAGCCGTCATTGCCCAGAAGGACCAGAACAACCAGGGGTACTTCTCCCGGTCGTGGTGCGTCGCATGCGTCAGGTAGCCGGCGAAGCGCCGATTGGCCCCCGGGTGACATTGCGCACAGGTCTCGACGACGTTTTCCCGGCTCAGAGTCGAAGCCGGAGCCGACGTCGGCAGGATGTTGTGCCGACCGTGGCAGTCGTAGCACTTAGCCGAGCGGGCCCCGCCGAGGCGCGACACCTTTCCGTGATAGGTATCGAAGAAGGTCTCGGTTTCATCCTCGTGGCAGCGGCCGCACTGGTCCATCATCGTCAACCGGAAGTCGTCTCGGTCCGTGCGGCTGATCGAGTGGGAGGTGTGGCATTCCTCGCACGTCGGGTAGTGGGGCTCGCGGTCGTGCGAGAAATCTTCATCGGGCGGCCAGTGGATGCTGGCGCGGAACTCCTCCTCGATCCCGTGGTGACACTCGCCACAGGTCGAGCTGATGTTGTTCGCGTTCACCCGCGATACCGGGTCATCCGCCGGCCTCTGTGAATGCGGTCCGTGGCAATCGGTACAGGTCGCGGTCACGAGGAGGCCGCTCTGGATCAGGCCCATGCCGTGCACGCTCATCTCGTAGCTTTGGACGATCGGATCGTCGTGGGCCACACGGGCCGCGACGGTCTCGCCTTCGCGGTGGCAGCGTGCACACAGGGCCGGGACGTTCTGCGGGAATGTCGGTGAGATGGGTTGCGTCTTACCCGTGGTGGAATGTTTCTGGTGACAGTCCAGGCAGATCGGAGCGTTCACGTCTCCGGCGGCAGCCAGCCGGCCGTGAGCGCCACCCGCATGCTCTTCTACCGGCGCCGCGTGGCAGATCGCACAGTCCACGGTCTGGGTGACCGTCTCGCATGGCCGCTCGTCGAAGATCGCCGTGACCTGGGTGTGGCACTGGGCGCAGCTCGTAGTGGCGTGCAGCGACGCGTGGTATCCCGTCTCGTCGACGAACATCGAAATCGTGTCGCCGGTGACCACGTCTGTTCCGGTCAACTCGGGGTCGGCGTGACACTGCAGGCACTCGCCTATCGACACGCCCGTGTCGTAGAACACACGGCGAATCTGATGCGGCTGGTGGCAGTCCACGCATGCCGGGATCTTGTCCGGCTCCTGCTCCCACAGCTCGCCCTCGATCACTTGGGCGTGTACCTGCTCGATCATCGCGTGGCAGGCCGTGCAGGTGCCGGCGACGTTGTCCTTGTGAATGCTCGATCGGGTGTCTTCGTGCGGCAGGATGAAGTGCGACGTGTGGCACGAGGTGCACACTGCCGTGACCCGGAGTCCCTGGCGGAACAGGCCGGCGCCGTGAATCGACTGCGAGTAATTTTCGAGGATGTGATCTTCGGAGATCTGGCGGCGCTCTGATACTTCGGTCCCCTCCTGGTGGCACCCGCCGCACAGGTACGGGACATTCACCACAGCCGTGGGACTTCGCTCGTTCTGGTTCGACAGGATGCCGTGCGTGCCGTGACAGTCCGCGCAGCTCGGGGCCAGCGGGTCACCGCGGTTTGCGGCGGCTCCGTGCAGAGATTCCTCGTGCTGTCGCGCCTGGATCCCATGACAGCGGTCACAGGACACGGAGGGGCGCTGCTCGGAGTGCGGGAAGGTCAGGCCCCGGTGACAGTCCAGGCACTGCATACCGGCGTGTGCCGATCCCGCGAGCTCCTGCCCATCCACAACGTAGCGAGCCCCGTCTTCACGTGTCCCCCACAGAGACACGTCACCATGGCAGGTGAGACAGGTTGCGCTGTCCTGTGCGGCGATGGGCGTAAGGCCGCCGGATCCGAGCAGCAGGTAGAATGCGAGAACCACTGCGATGCGGAATCCTCGTGCTCCCCGCGACAGGTAGCCCGCGTTCTCCTGCAAGGCCTGGATACGTCTCTGCATGGTCTGCCTGTTCTTGTATGTCATGGAGTCACGAATCTTTCCTCTGCGCAACGCCGGGCCGACAGATTCGTACCCGGTCCGGTGTCGGGCCGCGTTGGGTCGACTGGGGCTATTCGACTCAAACCGTTGTCTCGCCTCGCTGCTCGGCTTCCTTCTCAGCTTCGTACCAGCGCGGATGATGGTGCTTTGCGTCTTCCTCTGACATTCGGCCATCCATAAAGGTAAAGCTCAGCGGGTACGCATCCGGGTGGAAGATCACGAAGAAGAAGTGCCACACGATAATCGCCAGCGTCGCCAGCCATGCCTCGTAGAAATGGACGGTCTGCGATGCCGCCACGATCCAAGCTGGGGCCCAGTTGACGATCTCGGCAGGGAACCACAGGACGATTCCCGTGATCGCCATCAAGGCCGTGCCCCACACTAGCGCCCAGTACTCGGCCTTCTCCGCGTAGCCGAAGCGGGCGAAACGTGCCTGTCTTTTCGTCACTTCGAGGTGGAATCCGACGTTCGACACCAGTTCCGACACGTCGCGGGGACCGGGAGCCATGTCGCGGATGAACTTCTGACCGTGCCGGAAGAGTGCGATCCATACGATATGCCAGAACGATCCGAGGATGAGGATCACGCCGGCCACTCTGTGGATGATGGCGCGAATCTCCTCGTGTAGACCGATCGACGCGAGTCCGCGCACCCACCAGGCGTCCGTGTAACGCAGGGCGAATCCGGTGATCACCAGCACGACGAATGACAGTACGAGAACGACATGCTGCAGCACGTAGGACCGGGTAAGACGGACGAACGACGGTTCGGAAACGTGTCGTCGGCGGGCCTGTCGCAGGTACCAGCCCATTATGATCGCGTTATGGATCAGCATGCCCCCGATCACCACGATGATCAGCCAGATATAGATCTTCCTGATGATGCGGTTCACGGGGTTCTTGTCTACGGACGCCGACACGTGGTCGTAACTGGTCGCGAACGCTTCGTCAGCAGCCGGGTGACACTGCTGGCACGTCGCAACGACGTTCTGCTGGCTGACGGTCGAAGCAGGATCGCTCCTCGGAAGGACCGAGTGCGCCGTATGGCAGCTGACGCAAGTCGCGACGTGCCCGTGCTCGAGCGTCGTCGCCCAGCCGTGATAGCTGTCCGCGTACGAGCCGACGACGCCCTCCTGCATCCCGTACTTCTCGATGATCTCCGGATCGTCGTGGCACTCGGCGCATAGGTCGAGCGCCATGTGCGAATCGCTGGTCCGGGCGTCCGGGTCGTCGTGCGCCAGGATGTGATGCTCGCCGTGACAGTCGGTGCAGGTGGGGCTGTCTCCGTAGCCGGCCTCGAAGGCGCGGCCGTGGATCGAGGCCATGTACTCGTCGACGAGTTCTGTGTGGCAGTTCCCGCACGTCGCCGAGACATTATGCCGGTTGATCCTGGAGCGGGCGTCTTGCGCGCCGCGCATGTCGTGAATGCCGTGGCAGTCCGTGCAGTTCGCGGCTCCGAGAACCTCGTTCAGGCCGTGCACAGAGGTTGCGAACCCCTCGAACGTTCGGGGGGGAGCGAGACCACCGTTCGTATCGCCGTTGAAGTCGTGGCTGTGACATTCGGCACACAGCCGCGCCGTGTTCGCGTGACTCGACCTGGAGAGCGGATCGGTGCTGTGGCGGATGTCGTGAATGCCATGGCAGTCGGTGCAAGAGGGAGCGGCCGTGTTCCCACGCGCAAGGGCATAGCCATGCAGGCTCGCCTCGTACTGCGCAGCGATATTCGAATGGCAGGCGCCGCACTCCGTGACCGGTGGGTTCTCCGGGTGGGGGAACGCCAGGCCGGCATGACAGCTCGTGCAGGGCATGCCGGTCTCTCCGTGCACGGACCCCTCGTAGCTCTCCGACGTGACCACGAGTCGGGCCGAGTCCTGCGAGCCTCTGAAGTTGGAGGCCTCACCGTGGCACATCAGGCAGGGCTCGGCTTCCTGCGCTCTGGCGGACAGCGCCGATACGTGAAGCAGTGAGACACAAGCGAGGGCGAGGAAGAGCGGGACACGTATATTCAACATGGCTTCGAATCCTGTGTTTGGGCTGGCCTCGGATTCAGCACCAATCGTGCCCGCGGGCTACCCGAGTCGTCTGCTCGGAGATGCGCCGTTTCAGGATACCTGGAAGAGATGAACGGCCCTGAAACCCGGGCCGTTTGTAGTAATCAGTCGTGTGCGTTAGAGCGGGACGTTCGTACTACTCCCCCCCGGGGGTCGGAATCAAGGGGACTATGTGGCACACAGAGCAGGGGCGATCGGGGTAGTGTTTGTCCCGACCCGTGTGGCAGACACCGCAAATTTCCCGCGTCCAGGTATCGATCCAGCCGCTGGCCTCACCGTGGCACCCGGTGCAGCCGGCGACGTGTATTTCGGTCGGATGCTCCGGTGTGGTGCCGGCCCTGTGACAGGCGAGACAGCTCGAATCAGGCTGATGGTGCACCGAGTGACAGACCACGCAATCCACGCTCGCCGCGCTCATCGTCGACCCGGTGTGACACGTCGTGCACGGTAGCCCCGCCCCCCCGTGTCGTGCGTGGTCGAAGTCCCCGACCTCGTGAGCGATGATCCCCTGTGGAACTCCTGTACCTTCGGAGTGGCAGACCGAGCAGCTCGCCCCGGACGATCGGTTATGGTGGCAGTCGTTGCATGCGGCGACGCCCTCGAGCTTCATCTCCCCGTGCTGCTCCATCGCCGCATGGCAGAAGGTGCAGTCGAGGTTCGCCCGTTCGAGGTGCGGAGTGTGTGTGAAGCGTCTGCCGTTCCAGGTTCCTGCCTGGCTCTCGATTCCCTCGTGGCATTGCATGCAGGGATTGGTCGAGACGTTGGAATCGGATTCCTGCGCCGCCGCGCTGGCGACCGATCCAAATATCAGGGAAATCGCCACGGCCGACGAGGCGAGGCGCCTGGAGCGCTCACCGCATCGGCCACTCAACGCGCCGGCGTCGTGCTCGTCTCCCGCGGACATGCCGGCTCCCTCGCTCACGGCAGCGCTACTCCGTACTCGTCCACCACGGCGTCGATGCTGGCCTCGAGCAGAGCCGGGATGAGGCGGGGATTGTGCGTTGCGGAGCCCCTGTAGTCTCCGCCGTGCAATGCGAGGTTGTAGTTGAAGAACGCGCCTTCGGCGACCGTGAACGTCGGATTGGCCGCGTCGATCTCGCCGCCCTCATCATCCAGGCCGGGATCCACGATCTCGAGCAGGGCGATCAATACCTCCGCGGCCGGAGCGATCTGGTTCTCGATCTTGTTCTTGAGAAGCGCCTCGGGTCCCGTTGTGTTGCCGTGACACGGGCCGCCGGTGCATCCGTTCCAGCTGCGCGCTGTCTGGGAGACCTCACAATCCGTCTCCCCGTTCGGAATCCCGTTCGCGTCGAGGCACGGAATCGCCTGGAAGGTGTGGCCCACGGCCTGGAACTCGAATTCGCCCGTGGCCTCATCGGTTACCGTGAACGGTTCCACGTGACACTTGGCGCACAGAGTCTGGTTCGTATCGTTGCCATGCGAGTTGAGGAGCGTCCCCGGCGCAAAGCCGGCGTCCGGTGGGAACCAACCTGCCGTGCCTTTGAGGAGTTCGGCTTCCGGTGAGTGGGGCTCGAGTCCGTGCGAGGAGTTCGCGTCCGGCACCGATCGCCGGTTATGACATCGCGCGCACAGGTGCAAGGTGATGCTCGTCGTCTCAACCGGGAATCGAAGCTGACCGGCGAACGTCGCATCGTGGGCAGAATGGCAGACGCCGCACACGACCGGAAGCGGTTCCTCGGAGAACTTCTCTTCGAACTCCGCCCGCATGCCCCATTCGAGGAGCGTGCCCTGGCCCCGGTGACAGCCCGCGCATTCCGGGTTGTCCGCGGCAAACCCGACCACCGTCGAGTGCCGGGACAATTCCCACTGTTCCACGAATGGGTGGTGGGTCCCGTTGTGGCATTCCGCGCAGTTCAGGTACGTACCGTCCTCGGCGACGACCTTCATCGACGGCGTCGGCTGCGTCGCCTCGGGATCGGACACGTGCTCGTCCCCGGCCCCGTGGCAACTCTCGCACTGCACGTCCACGTACCGACTGTCGCCCGTCGATGTGTATCCGCTCGGTTCGGTCGCGGCATTACCAAGCGCGGACACGGTATGACAACCTTCGCAGAATTCCTGCGCGTGTCCGCTCTCCTGAAGCGATTCCCACGCATGCGAGTG
This sequence comes from Gemmatimonadota bacterium, assembly GCA_039585915.1. GTDB lineage: Bacteria > Gemmatimonadota > Gemmatimonadetes > Palauibacterales > Palauibacteraceae > Carthagonibacter. Next base: position 13,410 of record JBDGUZ010000032.1, on the reverse strand, counting down.
TTTCGTTCCGCTCCACATCGCTTGCGGCAGCGCGTGGCAGTTCCCACAGACCGTCTGGCCCGTGACCTCGTTCGCGTATCCGATCATGCCGTTGGACGCGGTGGGCGGATCGGTGCCCTCGGGACGGTCATCTCCGTACACGCTGTCCTGGTCGAGGCAGGCGCCGAAGACGGGCAGAAGCAGGAAAAGGGAACCGAACGCGATCGCACGGAACATTCTCGATTCAGTCATCGGGAAGCACTCTCTCTAAGGGTCGAGCAGCCGGATCCTTCGACTCAATGCTTCGTATACGAAACCTTACCGAAAGGGCTCTGTCCTGCAACCGGCTCTCAATCGCTGGATCCTTCCTCGTACCTCTGTTTTAGACGCTCCACGACTTCGGGGTCGGCGAGGGTCGTCATGTCGCCCAGCGCACGTCCGTCGGCGATGTCTCGCAGAAGCCGGCGCATGATCTTTCCGCTCCGGGTCTTCGGGAGGTCTGCCGTGACGATCACGTCCGCCGGCCGGGCGATCGCTCCGATCTGGGTAGCCACATGTTCGCGCAACTCCTCCCGCAGGGTCGGGCCTGGCTCGATGCCCTCCTTCAGCGACACGAACGCGGCGATCGCCTGTCCCTTGATCTCGTCGGCGCGACCGACGACGGCCGCCTCCGCCACCGCCTCGTGGTCCACCAGCGCTGACTCCACTTCCATCGTTCCGATCCTGTGTCCGGCGACATTCAGCACGTCGTCCACCCGGCCCATGATCCAGAAGTAGCCGTCCTCGTCCACCCGGGCCCCGTCGCCCGGGAAGTAGACGCCTTCGAACTTCGACCAGTAGGTGTCACGATAGCGCTGCTCGTCCCCCCAGATCCCGCGGAGCATCGAGGGCCACGGAGAGGTAATGGCGAGGTAGCCGGACTCGGCCTCGGCGCCTTGCTGATCCAGGATCGTCGCCTCGATGCCCGGGAACGCGACGGTCGCGGAGCCGGGCTTCGTAGTCGTCGTCCCGGGCAGCGGCGTGATCATGATCGCGCCGGTCTCCGTCTGCCACCACGTGTCGACGATCGGACAGCGTCCGCCGCCGATAATCCTCTGGTACCAGGTCCAGGCCTCCGGGTTGATCGGCTCGCCCACGGTACCCAGCAGTCGCAGCGCCGACAGGTCGTAACGACCGGGCCACTCGACGCCCCATTTCATGAACGCGCGGATTGCCGTGGGTGCGGTGTAGAACACGCTCACGCCGTACTTTTCGCATAGCTCCCAGAACCTCCCCCGATCGGGCCAGTCCGGGGCGCCCTCGTACATCATGATCGTGGCGCCGAGGGCCAGCGGCCCGTACACGATGTACGAGTGGCCGGTGATCCAGCCGATGTCCGCCGTGCACCAGTAGACGTCCTCGTCCTTCAGGTCGAATACCCACTTCGTCGTGGCAGCGACCTGCGTCAGGTAGCCACCGGTCGTATGCACGATCCCCTTCGGCTGGCCGGTCGTGCCGGAGGTGTAAAGGATGAACAGGGGGTCCTCCGCGTCCATCTCTTCGGCCGGACAATCGGAAGACGCCTCCTGGATCAGGCGGTGGTACCAGTGGTCGCGCCCTTCGACGACGTGCGTGAAGCTCTCGTCGCCATCTCCGGCCCCCCGTCGCCGTACGATCACCACGCTCTCAACGAAGTCCAGGCCATCGATCGCCTCGTCCGTCGTGCGCTTCAGAGGAACGATCTGACCCCTCCGGTACCCGCCGTCCGCCGTGATCACGACCTTCGCTCCCGCATCGACGATCCGGTCCCGCAGCGAGCGCGCCGAAAAGCCGCCGAACACGACCGAGTGCGGCGCGCCCAGCCGGGCGCAGGCCAGCATCGCGACAGCGGCTTCGGGCACCATCGGCAGGTAAATCGCGACGCGGTCGCCGCGATTCACGCCGAGCGACCGGAGCGCGTTGGCGAACAGGCACACTTCGCGGTGGAGTTGCCTGTAGGTGAGGACCTTTCGATCGCCGGGCTCGCCCTCCCAGATCAGGGCCGCCTTGTTCGCGCGCCACGTCTCGAGGTGCCGGTCGAGGCAGTTGTAGGCCACGTTCAGGCGACCGCCGACGAACCACTTGGCGAACGGGGCCTCCCACTCGAGCACCCTGTCCCACGGCTTGAACCAGTGCAGCTCGCGGGCCCACCCCTCCCAGAAGCTCTCGCGGTCACGGGCCGCTTCCTCGTACGGCTGCTGGTCGCTGACGAGCGCCCGGTCCCGGAATCCGGCAGGTGGATCGAATCGACGGTTCTCCTGCAGGAGAACGTCGATTTCCCTATGCTGGCCGTCGCTCATTCGGTCCTCCGCTCAGAAGTGCACGTATTCACACGTCAAGACTGATCTCTCCGCAGACCTGCGCGCAAGCGAAACCCCCGGACGGCATTGCCGTCCGGGGGTCGGATCGTCCGTCGCTCAGAGCCGTCTCCTTCCTGTATCATCCCATGGGATCAGCCGTGTAGCCGAGGTAGGTCATAACCAGTATGTAGGCAAGAACTGCTATGCCGATCCATGTGAACATGGGACTCGATTTCCCTCTTGCGGCATTCCGGTCGAGAAACGGAATCAGAAACAGGAACACTCCGCCCAGCGCAAACGCCATGACGCCCACCAGCTCTCCCTCGATACCCAGGATATGCGCCGGAAGAAGCTTGAGCTGATGGAACATGAACATGAAATACCATTCCGGCTTGATCCCCGCCGGCGCCGGGGCGAACGGATCGGCCTTCACTCCCAGGTGAGCAGGGAGGAAGGCGGCGAGGGTGGCCAGCAGTGCTACAGCGACGAGCCACCCGATCGCATCCCGCAGGAAGAAGTTCGGAACGAACTTCATCGCTTTCTTCGGCGACCCGCTGTTCTCAATGGACGGTGGAACGCTCATCCCCAGTTTCTGGACCAGGAGGAGATGGAGCCCGAGAAACAAGAATGCTATGGCCGGCAGGATCGCAACGTGGACGCCATAGAATCGTGTGAGCGTCGCACCCGTCACGTCGGTCCCGCCGCGCGCAATCTTGAGAGCGAAGTCTCCAACGAGCGGAAAGACGCCTACGATCTCCGTGCCGACTCTGGTCGCGAAGAACGCGAGCTCGTTCCAGGGAAGCAGGTACCCCGTGAACCCGAAAGCGAGCGCCAGGACCAGGAGAATCACCCCCGAGAACCAGGTGAGCTCTCGGGGCGGCCGGTAGGCCTTCATGAACAGGACGCTGAACAGATGGATGAACGCCATGAAGATCATCAAGTTCGCGGCCCAGTGGTGGATCGATCGAACCAGCCACCCGAACTTCACGTCTGTCATCAGAAACTGGACGGACTCGTACGCTTCATCTGCACTCGGTCGATAGTAAATGAGCAGGAGAATTCCGGTAGCGATCTGCACCAGGTACAGGAAGAGGGTCATTCCCCCCATGTAGTACCAGATCGAGTGTTTGTGGACCGGAACCTCTTTCTTCCGGGCGAGTGAGACGGCTGGAGCCAGACCTATGCGCTCGTCCAGCCAATTCCAGATGGCGGACAGACGGGACTCGTGGTTCTTCATGCTCGTCACGCTCGCAGACTGACGACGATCTGGTCGCCTCGGACGTTCACGTCGTATGTCTCGAGCGGACGGGGCGGTGGGCCCTGAACGTTCGCGCCGTTCAGGTCGAAGAAGCCGTTGTGGCAGGCGCACCATATCCGCGACTCGTCGGTCCTGTACTGAACTGTGCAGGAGAGGTGGGTGCACTCGGCCGAGAACGCCCGCAGCTCACCGCCTGGTGTCCGTACGAGAAGGCCGGGCCGATTTCCGAACCGGAACGGCTTTCCCTCGTTGGAACCGATCTCGGCCGGAGTGAACGGCAATGTCACGCTGGACGTAGCAGATTCCGCCTCCAAAGGTGGCACGACGAATCGGACGACGGGATACAGGGCCGAGACGGCGAACGCGCCGGCGCTCGTTCCCAGGAGCCAGTTGACGAAGCCCCTCCGGCTCTCGGTGGTCGGACGGTCTGGTTTGGACATGAAGAACTCCTGTCAAGCTCGGCCAGGCGAGTCGGCGGGGCCGGACTCGATCTGCCGGATCTTGAGGACGAGAGCGAGGATTAACATCAGGATGATTGCGACCGACGCGATAAGACCCATTCGGCGTACACGAAGATCCTGCAAGGCGGACTGTCCCGACTAGTCAGGTCCGCCTGGGCGGCACTGACTTCCATGCCTGCCTGCTCCGCCTCGTGGAGCACAGTTGCCGCTGCCTCGATCTCGGCGACGAGCGAGTCGATTCCGGCTCGCATGGCCATCGCGGCGCTGCCCCCCGGATCGCCGTCCGAGTGACAGGTGGTGCACACCGCGCCGTCTCCCAGGCCGAGGAGGGAATCTCCCGCTTCGAGGACCTCGTGATTGCGGTGACAGGTGGCACAACCGGGCATTCCCAGAGCCGCGAAGGTCTGTGCGTGGCGGCTTTCCTCGTACTGCTCGGCCATCACGGCGTGACACTGGCCGCAGACGTTGCCCACCCACGAGAGTCCTGGTGGTGCCGCTCCGTGGTTTCCGTGACAGTCGTTGCAGGTGGGTGCCGAGATATCGCCGCCTTCGACCAGCGCCTCGTGATGAACCGAACGCGCATACTTGTCATTCTGATCGACCGGGATGTCGAAGGCGGCCATACGGGCTGAGTCGTCGTGACACCGACCGCAGGTCGAAGCGACATTCGGAGGGTAGACGGTCGACCTCGGGTCCGAAGCCGGCCGGATCTTGTGCGGGGAATGGCAGTCCGAGCAGGTCGCGACCGCCGTGTCGCCCGTCGCCGCGAGTCGCTGTCCGTGGCGGGAGGTCCAGTACTCCGTGACCTGGTCGATGCGCAGTGATGGATTGAATTGACGCATGAATTCGGCATCGGAATGACACCGCCCGCATACCACGACGACTTCCTCGCCAGTGGGAGACCCGAGAAATCCGAGCGCCGGGTCCATTCCCCCTGGACCGGCAATCGAGGCGTCGCCCCCATGGCAGTCCACGCACCCGAATCCAGCTACCGCGTGAAGGTCCGCCTCGAATTGCTCCACCGGATCGGACAGCGGCTCCGAGCTGAGCGCCCCGTGACATTCGATACACATGTCCGGGGAGTCCTGTGCGAGCACGTCCGGCGCTGCGCACAGGATGAGTCCGACTGTGACGACTGCGGCGGCGGTCACGTTCCTGTTCATTGGGATGCCGCTCCGAGGAATTCGAGAAGGTCGACCATCTCCGTCCGGTCGAGTTGTGACCAGTCTCCGTGCAATGGGTCCGATGCGTCCAGCACATTCAGGTGATTCCACAGTACAGCCATTCGGTCCGCGACATCCGGGCGCGGAGTGATTCGCGACAGGTCCCCGGCGGCCGGGCCATCGGCATCCCAGCCGTGGCATTCCAGACAACCGCTGTTTCGTGCCACTCCGGATCCCCTCGCGGCATCGCCCGCCGTCTGGAAATATCCGAGTGATTGAAGATAAGCTGTGAGATCCGCCATTTCGCCCGGTTCGAAGCTCGGTGGGGCTTCCCCCCGTGCAGCGAATGCCGCCCGCATCGCCGGACCCTTGTTCCACAGAGCCGCGAGGTATGCCCCGTTGCTTCGCCTGCTTCCGGGTACTGCGAACTCGGGTGCGCTGCCGGCCCCTCGCCCTGCGATCGTATGGCACGAACTGCAGCCCTGTCGCTCGACGAGCGCCCGACCCCTGTTCGAGTCCCCGGGGAGAACCCAGGAAGGCGCGTCGGTTACATGGTCGTCGGTCGGGGAAGACGCGAGAAGAAACGCTTCCAGGTTCGACAGGTCTTCCGCGGTCAGCCTGGGATATGGAATCCCCATCTCGTTCATCCTCGGAATCATGGCGCCCGAGTGGTTCCACAGTCCCGCTGCCAGCCCGTGCGGGCCGCGCAACGATGGAATCCCGTCGAGAGCCGGTCCGATCACTCCTCCGGAGGTTCCCACGCGATGGCAGCGAATGCACCCCGACTGCCGGAACAGTTCTGCGCCTGCGTCCGCCGATCCTGCGCTCTCCGCTCCGCCGATCATGTAGAGGTAGGCCGCGAGGTCGCCCGCTTCACGATCGCTCAGTCGAGGTCGTCGGATGGAGAGAGAGTCCATCCGGGCCGCCATCTCCGGCAGATGGTTCCACAGCGCGGCCGTGATCCCGTATACGTCCGTGGACGACGAGGTCGTCCGCAGGTCGGGACCAACCGAGCCACCAGCGCCATTAACGCTGTGACACGCGACGCAACCCTGTTCACCGAATACGGCCGCCCCGGCAATTGCGCTCTGTGCGGCAGCCGACGGTTCCTGGGCGCAAACAGACGAGACCGCCAGGAAATGAATCAGAAAGAACGGGACCGAACACAGCGGCAGATGGGACGAGAGTCTCATGTCGACCGAACGGACATACGGAACCACCTGTGTCACGGTGCTCGTGTACGGGCGCGGCCGAAAATCCGCCCCCGTCTATGTATTCAGCGCGAACGGCTCATGTGCGAGCCTGAACACAGCCTCTGTCCAGTGTGATGAAGCCCATACTAGGCCCGTCGTGTGACCGGCGCGAGTGCAGCGGATCGCCAGCGACGGCCGAAGCTCACCTGGTTGTCGTCCGCAATTAGGTCATGGTGGCCACCTGCGCGATCCGACCATAACTTGAGTGCTCAGTGGATCCCGCGTCTGCCTTCGGTGGCAGGAAGACTGGCGAAACTGATCCGTGGCAATCGCTCTCAATCCGGACATAATGCGATGAGTTCCTCCGAACGCGGCTTCGAGTCGCAGCTGATCACTGGACTCGTGATACTGCTCGGTTTGATGCTGACCCTGTTTGCCGTTTTCTACGCGGTTCCCTCTGATCATCTGACCCTGCCGGACCGACAGAGCGCGCTCCGGATGGGGCGTATCGACGCGATCCCGGTGGGCGGGAGCCGGGTGAACAACTGGGGCGACGAGATCGTGCTTCTCATGCGGATCTCAGATGCCGAGTTTTACGCCATCCAGGGGACATCTACCCTCGACGGATGCATTCTCGAATGGGACCAGCAGGCCTTCCGAGTCGTTTCGCCTTGCGGCCATCAGATGTATGACTTGCGAGGACGTGCCGTTGAAGGGCTGACCACGCGCCCCCTCCGGCGCTACGACGTAAGCGTGCAACACGGGCTCGTCTTCGTGACCCGCGAGCAGGGGTGAAAACGATGAAGGAAAAGCTCACTTCGTGGCTCAGCCAGTTTCGTGACGACGTCAGGCAAAGTGCTGATCCCGCTCTGCTGGGAGCATTACGCGTACTTGGCTTGTTGTACGGAAAGATAAACCGACGGGTACCCATCGATCAGTCCCTTCGAGAATCATGGAGCCGTCGACTTCCCGCAAACGTCGGTTGGAAACACGCTTTTGGAGGCATCGCCTACTTCCTGTTCATGATCCTCGTCGTGAGCGGCGTGCTCCTGACGTTCTACTACCGGCCGTCGGTAGAAGAGGCGTATCCGAGCATTCAGTTCATCGTGTCGGAGGCTCCGTTCGGCTGGCTCCTGCGCGACATGCATGTATGGGCGGCGAGTCTGATCGTCGTTGCTCTGCTGGCACACATGGCGCGAATCCTGTTTGCAGGCGCGTATAAACCTCCACGCGAGACGAGCTGGTTCGTGGGGATTGCCCTATTCGCCGTGGTCATCTTATTCGGTGTGACTGGATACCTGCTGCCGTGGGACCAGTGGGCATACTGGGCGACTGCCGAATTCACGTCCGGGGTCGAACGGATCCCGTTGATCGGCGGGATGATCGCGATGTTCATGCGCGGAGATCGATTCGTTTCCAGCGCTACCCTGAGCCGGTTCTTCGCTCTGCACGTCATTCTGCTTCCGTGGCTGGCCTTCGGACTCATTTCGCTGCACTTCGTGATCGTCCGCGGCCACGGAATCGCGGGCTCCGAAGAGATGCCGGATGATGAGGGTACCCCGTTCTACCCGGACCACCTCATGCGAATCCTCGTCGTTTCGGTGTTCCTGATCGCTGCAGTCGGGACTCTCGCGGCCCTGTTCCCGAGACCGGTCGGCGATCCGGCGACGCCGTTCTACGCACCCGACGAACTGGTCTCCACCTGGGTTCTCGTGGACGTGACGATCGCGCTGCTGCGCTTCGTCGGACCGGTCGGTGTGCTCGTGGCGCTCCTCCTCTCCGCAGCGCTCGCCCTCGTTCCGTTATTCGACCGCAAGCCGGAGACCGATCTCCGCAAGAGACCATTCGTCGCAATCCTGGGGATCATCCTGTTTGGAGGCTTCATCATCGCATGGGTGATAGGTCACCAGGTCACGGTTCCAGTCGGCTCCGACACGATTCCGCAGGAGCTGCTGGAGGAAAGGGCTCTGCCGCTGGTTTCGGATCCGAGCCTCGGTGGAGAAACCGGGGCGATCGAATCGGGCGGAGAGGTAACGGAAGAGGTAGTGGAATGACCACCGCACTTGTCCGCCCGATTCTGGTCGCCGCGGTCCTTGCAACGACGGCGCAGCCGGCTCCGGCCCAGGACACGCGGCATCCAGAGCTCTCAACCCCGGCTAGCGAGACGTCGTACGGCTGCCTGGTCTGCCACGCCGACAAGCGCCGAGCGTTCGTCCAGGGCGTGCATTCGGAATGGGGAATCCGTTGCCACGACTGCCACGGAGGCAACCCGGATGTGCTCGAGGTCGAGCCGGCGCACGCGGGCGAATTCGTCGGCGCTCCCGACAAGCTCCAGACGGTCGAGATCTGCTCGAATTGCCATGCGGATCCGGACCAGATGCGGCAGTACGGACTTCCCGCGGACCAGTTCGCGGAGTTGAGGACGAGTCGTCACGGTCAGCTACTGGAGGCGGGCAACCAGGATGCGCCGACATGCTCGGACTGCCACGACCCCCATACGACACTGCCATCGAGCGACGCCCGGAGCGCGACGTTCCCGAAGAACATCCCAGATACCTGTGGTCGCTGCCATACAGACGTGGAGATGATGGAGCCGTACGGCCTGGGAATCGGCCAACTCGAGGAGTTTCGCCACAGCAGCCACGGCAGAGCCATTTACGAAGAAGACAATTTTGCGTCGCCCAGCTGTATCGGCTGTCACGGTTCGCATGCGGCACTTCCACCAGACGTCGGGGAGATCACTAATGTGTGCGGTCGGTGTCATATCGATGTGAGGCGGGCGCTGGTGAGCGGACCACACGGCGATACCACGGAAACGGGGATAGTTGTCCTCGGGTGCACGACCTGTCATACGAATCACGGCACGGAGAGGGTAGACTCGGAGGCGATAGCCGAGACTTGCACGGACTGCCACGCGGAGGGGGACGCGGCAGCTCAGGTCGGCGAGCAAGTCGAGGAGGGAGTGGTCCGGGCCGAGCGGGAGATGGAGTCGGCCAGGGACGCGATCTCCGAGCTCGTCCTGGCCGGGCGCCAGACGTCGGACGCTCGCTTCCGGTACAGGAATGCGCTGACGGAATTCCGGCAGATCGCCAAGGTTCACCACAGCCTCGATGCCGAACGGTTGACGGACCTGGAGCTGAGGGTCTCGTCGATCACGAAAGGAATCGAAGCGACGGCAGAAGTCGCTGCAGAAGAACGCTGGGAGCATCGGCTGCTGCTCATTCCGTTGTGGTTCTTCGCGCTGTCGATCGCCGTACTGGCGCATTTCCGTCTCCGCAGGGCTTAGCGAGGAAGGCCGCGCAGAGATGTCGATCCGCTCGAAGCTTATCCCGGAGGGTCAGAAGACGATCCGAACAGTAATTCTGATCGGAATACTGGGTGTCATCATGCTCAGCCTGACCGCGGTCGGGTTCATCGAATACAGCGCACAGCCGGCATTCTGCACCAACTGCCACAACATGGAGCCGTACTACGATTCGTGGGCAGAGTCATCGCACAACGGCGTTCCGTGCATTCGCTGCCATTACGCGCCGGGTATCAAGGCCGAAGCGATGGGCAAGCTGCAGGCGGCGAATCAGGTGGTGAAGTACGTGACGGGAGCGTATGGGACGAAGCCCTGGGCCGAGATTGAGGATGCCGCCTGCCTGCGGTCCGGGTGCCATACCGAGCGAAAGTTGGAAGGCGACGTCGATTTCGATGGCATCAACTTCGACCACGCCAGCCACCTCGGCGAACTGCGTCGCGGCAAGGAGCTCCGCTGCACGAGCTGCCACTCCCAGATGGTTCAGGGTAACCACGTGGCGGTCACGGGATCCACCTGTTTCCTGTGCCACTTCAAGGACCGGCCGGAAGGCCAGCCGATCGCGGGATGCACCGGCTGTCACGTGGATGTCCCGCGGGTCCTCACATCGGCCGGGATCGTGGTGGATCATCCGCAGTACGTGAGGGACATGGTGTCGTGCGTCTCCTGTCATGAGCGAGTGACTTCGGGCGACGGAGCCGCTGACCAGTCCCGGTGCTACGGCTGCCACAACGAGCCTGAACGGGTCGCCGAATACGAGAACACGACCCTGGTACACCAGGTCCATCTCGCCGACCACAACATCGAGTGCGAGCTGTGTCATCTCCCGATTGCGCACCGACAGGTGGAGTTGCGGGAAACCTTCGAGCTCGACTGCGTCTCCTGCCACCAGGGAACGCACGAAGCGCAGCGGCAACTGTACAGCGGGATCGGCGGGCACGGTGCAGGCGATGCCCCGAGCGCCATGTATCTCGCGCGGGTGTCATGCGGAAGCTGCCATGGCCTGGCGCGGGAAGTCGAAGGACATGAGCAGGTCCAGGTGGCCGGCGAAGCGACGTGTATGTCGTGCCACGGGATTCAGTACGCCAACATCCTGCCCTCGTGGCAGGACGAGATGAACGATCGGCTCGCTCGAGTCGAGGGAGTAGTCGAACAGGCTGAGCGTGCACCTGGTAGCGGATCGACCGAGCTTCGGGCGACATCGGACAGCCTGTTGAGACTGGCGAGAGAAAACTTGGATCTGGTACGGGTCGGCCGGGGAGCCCACAACATCGTATTTGCCGACGAACTGCTGAGGGCGTCGCTCGATTTCGTTGACCAGGCGAGCACTGTCGGCGGCATCGAGTTCGATGTGCCGTCTGTGGACATTGGACCGTCGGTAGGGGAGGACGTCTGTCTGCGATGCCACCTCGGAATCGAGACCCAGGGAACGGAATGGATGGGGGGACCGTTCTCGCACGGCCCGCACGTCGAGTCCGCGGGACTTCCGTGCTCCACCTGCCACACATCGCTCGACGATCACGGTGGAATGCAATTCGAGAATCGAGAGGGATGCGCAGACTGCCATCATGGGCTCGGCGACTCCGTTCCGTGCACGACGTGTCACGAGTCGGGAACGGGAGTTCCTTCGAGATCGATCGATCGGCCGGAAGGTTCGTTCCTCCATTCGCCCCACGTGGACGCCGGGCTTTCCTGCTCGACGTGCCATTCCGGAGTGGCGAACAGCGCCGCCGGCGTTCAGTGCATGGCCTGTCACGAATCTCACCACCGGCCGGAGTCCTCGTGCAGATCGTGCCACCGGACAGACGTGAAGGCGATTCACCCGGCGGAGGCCCACGGGAATTGTGCCGCATGTCACGGAGACGAGGTATCGTGGCTGTCAGCGTGGACCCGGGAGGCCTGCCAGGTATGCCACCGGGATCGTGAGCAGCACTATGTCGACAACTTCTGCACCGATTGCCATTCGATGCCCCAACCTCCCGGGCGTACGGCGGACGTGACAGGCAATTGAGCAGCGGCGTTTCGCTGATATGAACGACCGTACGCTGCTGATCATTCTCGTCACCCTCGCGGTGCTCGCATTCGCCGTGGGCATCTGGGTGGGGCTCGGATATCCGGGGCTTGTCGGGAAGTACGAAAGCACCGGAAGAGCGCCGCGCGTCAGCCCGTTCGAGATGCTGATGGACTGGGTTGTCCGGCGGTTCGATCGCTGATGCCAACCAGCGGACCCGGCGTGGTCGGCCGACTCGACCGGGTCCGACGGATCCTGTGGCTGGTCCTCGCCGCGAATCTCCTCGTCGTAGCCGTGAAGCTGTTCGTCGGCCTGCGCGCCGGTTCGCTGGCCGTACTGGGTGACGCCGCTCACTCAGGCGTGGACGCGATGAATAACGTGGTCGGTCTGCTCGCGGTGAACGTGGCCGCGGAGCCGCCCGACGAAGAGCACCCGTACGGACACGGAAAATACGAGACGCTGGCGGCGCTGGCGGTCGTCAGCTTCCTGTCGATAGCCGGATTCGAACTCGTGTCAGGGGCCGTCGGGCGCCTGTTCGGATCCTCGAGTCCTCCACAGGTCGATTCGCTGACCTTCCTCCTGCTCGGTGGGACGATGATCGTGAACACGCTCGTCGCCACGGGCGAAGCTCGGGCGGCCAGTCGCCTCCGATCACCGGTACTGTCGGCTGATGCCCGCCACACGGCCGCCGACGTGCTGGTCACGCTCAGCGTGATTGGCGGCCTCGGGCTCGTAGCCCTGGGTTGGGACGACGCGGACGCCTGGCTGGCGATCGTCGTCGCCGCCCTGATCGCGAAGAGTGGCTATGAGATCCTTCGCGGAACGATTCCGGTGCTCGTGGATTCACGGGCCATCGAAGCATCCCGGATACGGAACTACATTGGACCGGTTCCCGGCGTGCTGAGCGTGACAGATGTGAAATCGCGCGGCAGCCTGGAAGCGGAGGCGTTCGCCGAGCTCACGGTGATCGTCGAAGGCGGAATCACGGTCGAACGGGGGCATGAGATCGCCGACACCGTCGAACGGAAGCTGCTGGATGCGGGGTTCACTGGCGTGGTGGTCCATGTCGAACCGCCGGCCGGCGGAAAAGACACGGGGTCGTTCAGTCAGACGGGTCCGGACCCGACGTGATCCACCGGCAGCGGTCGTCGCCCCGGCCGACGCACAGTACGTGGCTCAGGCGAGCCGTGTCGCGGCCGACTCGAACGGCACACACGTCCAGTGCCGCGGTCATCAACGCGCACCCGGCTCCATCGGCCGTGGTGGTGGCCAACGGGGGCTCGAGTACGTCGATGCCGTCGGCTTCGGATTCGGCGACGGGCAGGATCGGCGCCCCCGGTTCGAGGGCGCGGGCCACGCTGGACATCGCCCGGATCAGCTTCCTGCGGCGCAGCCGAGCGGGCGTGAACCGACCCCGGAGGCGGTCGAACGAGCTCGCCTCCGAAAACCTGGCCTCCGCCAGGTTCCGGCCGGCGGCAGCGAACACGGCGACGGCATCCGGCCGCCTGTCGATCAGCTGAAGCAGATTGCCGTACTCATCAGGAGAGATCACACCCCGGCGGTCCCTGATCTCGGCATAGCGCCGCAGCTGGGCGTCGACCACCTCGTTCAGGCCCAGGCGCCTGGGCAGGCTGAATCGAAATGATTCGTCCTCGATGACTTCGTCCGGTGTGTCCGTGGCCCGGAGCGAATGCAACAGCGCGATCGCGATCGCGGGGTTGACCTT
>JBDGUZ010000031.1:0-16646 GCA_039585915.1 Gemmatimonadota bacterium | reverse complement strand
TTCAAGAGAGGCCTCCACACACCTCCGCACGGCTTTCATCCCCTCCCGATGTCCCATCCAGCGAGGACGTCCCCGCTCACGAGCCCAGCGGCCATTCCCGTCCATGATCAGCGCCACGTGAGCTGGCGGATCCCCGACCTCGCGGATCTGCTGCAGCATGTCGTGTACGCCAGCTGCTGTCTCGCTCACGTCCCGTGCTCCTTCGATTCAGTGGGGGACGCCTGCTCTGCCTCGACCACCCGCCGCAGTCCGCGCTCTCCACCTTTAAGACTGTATGCCTCGAGTCCCACCTCTTGCATTCGCTCCGCGATCTGCGCGCTGAGAAGTCCCTGCGCGCATACCAGAACGACAGGCCGTGCGGGGTCGAACTCCTTGAATCCACGCGCCAGATCATCATAGGATCGAACAACGGCCCCCGGCCACGGAACGGCATCTCTCGCATCCAACGGCCGCATGTCCACCCGTATCGACCCGGGGGGATCTCGATCCACGAACAGGGCCCGGCCCGCGAGCTCTACGAGGTCCAGCGCCCGTACGTCCACTCGCTCTGCCTCGTCGATGAGGACGCGAAGGAGCCCGGGATCCAGGCCGACTTCCGCTGCATCGAGAACCCGGGACCGGGCTGCCGTAGCAGGTCTATCGTCAGTGATCGCGCAGTGTTCCTGGACACGGGCCGACAGTGCGTAGGTGCCGACCTTTCTGGACAGTTCGATGATATCTTCCTTGTCCATCCCGACGAGCGGTCGCAGCACGGGCCGACGGCTCACTGCGTCGATCGCTCTCAGATTGGCCAGGGTCTGCGACGAGACCTGTCCGACGGCCTCTCCTGTCACGATCGCATCCGCCCGGACCTTACCGGCAATCCGGTTCGCGACCCGATACATCTGGCGCTTCAGCGCGACCTGAAGGAGCGCGGGACTGACTTCCCGCTTGAGTTCCTCGACCACAGGAACGAAGTCAACGACGTGCACGACGGGACTCGTACCGTGGCTCCAGCGCTCGGTCAGCAGTTTCGCGACCTCGAGCACCATCCGACGGTACGCCTCACCGCCCAGATTGCAGAACACATAGTCCAGAGCGACGCCACGGCGCAGCATCATCCACGATGCCACAGGCGAATCGAACCCTCCCGACAGCAGGGACACGGCCTTCCCCTCTACCCTGAGCGGGAGTCCACCGGCTCCGTTGGATTTCGACGAGAAGAAGTACGTCTGGTTCCCTCGGACCTCGACGAAGACCTCAATTTCAGGATTACTGAGGTCGACCGTGGCCCCCTCGTTGAGGGCGGCACCAAGCCGTACGGCGACGTCCATCGAGTTGAAGGGATGAGAACCGCTCCGGCGCGACCGCACCGCAAATCGACGACCGCGTACCCGCTCCCCGTACAGCGCTGCTCCCATCTCTACGATTTCATCCATGCGTGCTTCGCACGCACCGTCGAGCACGGAAAAACTGCTGATTCCGAATACTCTCTCCAGCGGGTCGAATGACCCTCCGGGCTCCAGGCGCACGAGCAGCCGGCTCCAGCTCTCTCGCAGCTCACAATTCTGTCCTGACGCCGCGAATGAAGCCTGGATATTTCGAGCAAGACGCCGCTGAAAGCGCGCGCGTGTCCGACGAGCCTTCGTGGTCAGTTCACCGGTCAACCGGATCAGTGCCACGGGGTCTCCGTCCCGGGACGGGAACGGCAGATCGTCGGTTACGATTCGCATGGTCGTAGAATAGGCGACGTCCGGCACCCCGTCGACGGGTGGACGGCGGGAGGCCGGACACAGGTCCAGACCCGCCGGAGCGGGCCGCAGGGTCAGGTGTCGGCGCGGAGGCTTGGAACGCGGGACGCGATGAGCGCAGCTGCGATACCGACCAGCGGAATCAGCGACACCTGGCCGAGCAGTATGTAGCTCTCCGGGATGTGTGGCACGTCATGTCTCCTCGGTCTGTCTTGCGAAGCGGCGTCCATGATCGATGATGAAGCCGGGAAGCCGTACTGACGGCGGCCGAACGTATGCGCTCCAGACTACCTGGTGCAAGCGGAGCCGCCGGCCAGGGTGGGCAGCGTTTCGTGGTGACGACACGTGGGAGTGTTCGGATTCGACACACAGGGTTCCGGGACCGGACGCGTACCGCAAGGTCTCCAACACATGTCATGGACCCGTAACTTCCTGTCAGTCATTCTCTTACCGAATCTCATCAGGACTGGCACGGGGGTTGCTCTTGTACCGGTAGAGCAAGTGAGCGACAGAACGACGACGGCAGGGCCGATCGTCGAGAGCGCAGGGGGTCACAGAATGTGGTACGACGCACAGCGAACAGGGATGGAGACGGTCAAGGCCGTTCTCTCGGTGGCGGTACTGTGGGGTGGAATGTTCGTGTCCGGCGCCGCAGACCAGGCCATGCTCGAACCGTTTGGCGTCGGCGCGACGGACGACATCGTCGGCGTGTGGAAGTGGGTGGCGGGGTCGTCGCTCCGTCGGCCGGACGCCACGCGGACAGTCGCTTCCCTGCTCGAAATCCGGCGGGCGGACGATGGCAGCCTTAGCGCCAGAGTCCTGGTGAATGACGGTCCTCGGCCGGTCGTGAAGCACGCGGACGGGGTGTCGTTCGAAGAAGGCCGGCTGTGTCTCGAAATCGATGGGCAGGCAGCGTTCAAGGGAACTCTGAGAGAGGACGGCCGCTCGATTGATGGTACCGTTCTCTTCGACGGGAGAAAATCCTCCTCGGCCGAACTGCGCAAGGTGGAGGCGCGAACCGGCTCACGGGGAGTAGAGCCGCTCCGGGCAACCTAGGGACCCGGAGCGGGGACCTGATCATCGCGACGGCGGGCACTCCGGTGCCCGCCGTTTCTGATTTCGGCCCGACTGCCCCTCCATACCGCGAGCTTCCGACCCACCGGAGGTGTCCGGAGCAGCAACAACGTCGCCAGAACCAGCACGAACAGAATCGGCGCCCGGGTGTCCGCCTTGACACGCCAGAAGAAGTGGAGCGTCCCGAGCGCCGCCGCCACGTACACGAGCCGGTGCAGGATCACCCACCGCCTGCCCAGTCGGCGGATCCAGCCGGTGGTGGACGTGATCGCGAGCGGAAGGAGCAGGAGCCAGGCGGAGAATCCGGCCAGGATAAACGGCTTCTCAGCGATATCCTCGGCGATGTACCTCCAGGCGAACCACTGGTCCAGCACCACGTATCCCAGCAGGTGAAGGGTTGCGTAGGCGAACGCGAACAGTCCGACGAGCCGCCTGTAACGAATGACCCGGTTCCAGCCTGTGATCCGGCGCAATGGCGTGATCGCGAGACTGATCAGGAGGATCACCAGCGCCCACCAGCCGAGCCGGTGCAGTACCTCCTCGATCGGATTCGCGCCGAGCCGACCGCGCAGATAATCCACGACGATCAGCGTGGCGGGAACCAGGCCCAGAACCCAGATCACTGCCTTCATGGCCCGCACCCGGTCGCGCACGGTCAGAAGTTCTGCCGCAGATCCATGCCCGAATACAGCGAGCTCACTTGGTCCGCGTAGCCGTTGAACATTGAAGTCGGACGGCGGCGGAATTCACCCAGCCGACGCTCCCGGGACTGGGTCCATCTCGGGTGATCCACATCCGGATTCACGTTCGCGTAGAACCCGTATTCACGTGGGGCCGACACGGCCCAGGTCGTTCGGGGCATGCTGTCGAGGAATCGGATCCGGACGATCGACTTGACGCTCTTGAACCCATACTTCCAGGGCACCACGAGCCGCAGCGGGGCGCCGTTCTGGTTGGGAAGATCCCGCCCGTACACACCGGTGGCCAGGAGCGTCAGCGGATGCAGCGCTTCATCGAGCCTGAGCGCCTCGACGTACGGCCAGTCGAGAACTCGACGTCTCTGACCCGGCATCTGCTCCTCATCCAGCAGCGTTGTCATTTCGACGAATCGAGCCTTCGAGGTCGGTTCGACGCGCCGGATCACGTCGCCCAGGGGCACGCCTCGCCACGGAATCACCATCGACCATGCCTCGACGCAGCGCAGGCGGTACACCCGGTCCTCCACGAGATGAGGCTTGAGGAAGTCCTCCAGATCGTACACTCCCGGCTTCCCTACCTCTCCCTCGATCGATACCGACCAGGGCCGCGGCCGGAGCGAGTGTGCGTGGCGCGAGGGATCGTCCTTTCCCGTTCCGAACTCGAAGAAGTTGTTGTACGTGGTCACGTCCTCCCACGAGTTCAACGGCTCGTCGAGCTCGGAGCGGACAGTCGTCCAGTCCCGGTCCTGTGAGGGGCCGTCAGAGGCCTCCTGCGACCCTGAAACTCGACTGCGGGCACTCCCCTGCCCACCTGACTTGCCACCAGCACCGGGAGCAGCCGCGACCCGGGCGATCTCCGTGTCGCCACCGACGTCGCACGCCGACAGCAGGCCGGGCACGAGCGCGCTCGCCACGGCTGCCTTCGCCGACCGACCGATGAAGTGACGACGGTTCAACCACGTGTCGTACGGAGTGATCTCGCTGTCACCCGGTTCCCGGCGCTTCCTGATCCACACCATCCCCTCCTCCTCGTACAGGTCTGGAATTGAGAACCGCAACGGGGCGAAGAGGTTCCCCGGGAAGGAGACCTCAAACGGAGTCGGTTGCCGGAGGGGGATGCAGTCAGCGTTCCGACCCGGACCGGGATTCGGAGCGAAAGAAGTGGTCAGGACAAGCGGAGCTCAGGGGATCGAAAGACGGATCAGGGATCATCCGCTGCGTCGGATGATCCCTGATCCGTAAGGGGCAGGTGGACTCGGAACTACTTGACCAGCGTTAGCTTGAACGGCATGGAGAATTCCCCTGCCGCCATTGCCACCGGGCGTCCCTTCGTCGGCATCTTGCACAGCACAGCGTGCGCCCCCTCAAGAGTCCACGTGGATTCGTCCGGATGGAGCACGGTGAGCCGGTCGGAGCCGACGTCAGCCGACTCACAATTCATCCCGAACCGCAGGAACCAGTTGTATCCTTTCCCGGCTGCGTCCTTCTTGACCCAGGTTACCTGGCCGCGGGTCGTCATGGTGCTACCCACTCCCATTGCCGGAAGACCACCTTCCAGGTCGGGGTCCGCAGTCGTCAGGTAGCCGTCGTCGCAGAAGGCCCCTCCGAATGGCGCTCCAGACTGGCCGTCGAAATCGAAGCACAGCTCGCGCAGGATGTCGACTCGAGCATCCAGCATGAGATTTCCGATCACCAGTATGACCGCTTCTTCATAAGCTCCGCCCCCGTCGCTCAGGATTCCGTCACCGCTCTCATCACCTGTCACGCCGCGGAACGTGGCGCTGACCGGCAGATCAGTCGGTGCCCCCTTCAGTTTCACGGAGAACTTCTCCGATCCGATCCCTTTCTTGCCACGCGATGTCGTCACCTCGATGTCGTACAGGGCCACATCGGCGTCCGCGGCGATCGTAAGTTCGGCGATCAGCGTCTCGTCAGGAGTCATGAACGGCGACGTCACGACGTCCATTCCTGTGGCGCTCCCGTCTGGCCCCAGGAATCTGACCTCCGAGCCATCGTCGAAGCCCGAGCCAAAGACTTCTACGGTCAGAGTAGTCTCCTGCGGCGCCTCGCTGGGAATCGCCTCGGTCACCCTCACCTTGGCGCCTGCGGGCCCACCCTTTGCGGCCAGGACCGATGGCTCCGTCAGGTTAGAAGACTGCGAGTCTGTGCAGGCCAGCAGGCCCGTGAATGCACTTGCAGCCACTACGATCCCACGAAGTGGAAGAGAACGGTGCTTCGGCATCGGGTGCCTCCCCGTTGTTGGACTTCGAGGCGGGGCCGCCTGGATGAGGAATCTAAATCCTCGGCTCTATACCTATGGTACGGATGATACTGCCTGGATGTGCGCTGCGCGTCTGCCGTTGTAGCCCGCCACCTGGTACGCTGCCCAGAAGTACGGATTCCCGTAGCGCTCGTGGACCAGCATCGCGCGCTGGGCCTCTGCCAGGGCGACACCGGGGGCATCTCCGGTTAAGTGGCGATAGAACTGACCGGCGAATTCCGCGGCCCCGGCGTCTTCCACCGGCCACAGAGTCGCGACGACGTTTCCCGCTCCCGAGAAAAGGAACGCCTGGGCAAGGGTGGCAAAGTCCTCTCCCTGCGCAAACGCCGTCGAGTGGGCCGCTCCCACCCCGGTCTCGCAGCCGGAGAGAAAGACCAGCGGAGCCTCGATTCGCAGGCTGAGTAGCTCGTGGACCTCCAGTCTTCCGTCGTCGGCAGGATCACCCACGGCACCTCGAGCCAGTTCGAGCCGCGAGAACATCGGGTTCCGGACGTTCAGGATTCCGTGGGTAGCCAGGTGGACCAGGCCTCGGTCCTCGAGCGCCCCTCGTACCGCCCGCTCCGTGGCACGGGAACCGACGTAGCGTTTGATCCTGCCACTCTCGTCGGTAACCGCCTGAACCTCCATGCGGGTCGCGGGCAACCGATCGGCAAGAGGTGCGAATGCCGAGCCTCGCGACAGGCCTCCGGTCACCGCCGGTCGCTGTGCCAGCACAGGGAGGGCGGCCGCGGAAGGCAGCACACGCAGGGTGAAGTCCTGGACGAGGTACCGACCGGTCGTGCGATCTCGAAGCGCGGCGAACGGAAGGTAGACAAGCTCCCTGTGCGGAACGATTACGAGTTCGTCTGCTGCGCTCAGGAGTCCGGCATGAAGGAGAGGCTCCAGAAGAGCTTCGTGCAGCCCCCCGAGCAGGTAGTCGAGACGATCACCGCTTTCTTCCGATCGAGCCATCAGATCGCGCGTCAGCCGCACCCGGCTGGCGAGGTTGTCGGCGTCGATCGGGCTTTCCATTGCACGGATTTCATCGCGGGAGACGGCGAACACGACCACGGGGCCCTGCACGGGCACGAAATACTCGATCAGCAACTGGCCCGGAGCCAAGGCTGATCGGATGGCGCTGGCTTCGACACGCGTACCACCAAGGAATGCGGACTCGTCGGGCGCCGATTCCGCCGCCAGCACCAGCAGGCCTTCGTACTCGCGCCGGGCCCGTGTCAACCGGCCATACAACGATGCCAGCTCGCGCGCCTGGTCCGATGTGAGTTCTTCAGGAGGGGTCTCTTCCATGAGGTCGATGCTCTCGACCAGGAGGTCGATCCTGACCAGTAGCAATTCGCCTTCCGAGAACGCGGTCGTGCGGGCTGAGCGTTCGGGGGTTGCTTTCCCAGCGGCGGGAAGGCGTTCGAGCAACACGCGACCCCTGGCGGCGTCAGCCACCACGAAGGCCTCATCCACCTCCCCCATCCGCAGCAGTACTGATATCAGCTGCTCGTAGACCTCCCGCTTATCGGCGACCATAGCGGTGCGTAACGTCCCCGAGCCGAAATTCTGCCTGACTCGTTCGACGGTCGCCAGGGCGCGGCGACCCGATGCAGCGGCCTGTTCCGTCTGGCCCAATCGCTCGCGGGCCCGTGATTCCAGAAGTCGGGCCTCCCACTCTGCCGAGTATCCACCCCGCGACAGGTCGGGCTCGATCCGATCGATGATCGTGAGAACCTCGCTGGACCGTCTATTCCGGTCGGCGATCCGGGCTTCTGTGAGACCAAGTTCGACCCGGGCCACCCGGGCACCCAGATCGCTCGCCACGGACCGGGCCTCCTCGATGCGTCGATCGACCTCCTCTCCCTTGTCCAGTCGGTCGAGGATCTCGGCCAGGACCAGGAGATCGAGCAATACCTCCATCGGCGCCCCGGCGGCACGGTGGATCTTCAGCGCCTCGAGCGTGGTGTCCCGCGCCCGCGCCAGGTCACCCAGCCGGACATAGATGTCGGCCTCACCCCGGAGATCGGCCCCGGTCTCGACGTCGAGCCCACCCAGCTCGGCGTTGATCGTCTTGGCCCGGTCGTACACTTCGAGCGCACGGGGGAAATCGCCTGCGGCCCGATACAACTCGGCCATCGCTTCCAGGATGCTGGCCTGTTCCTGCCGCAGCCCCTGGCGCGACGCCAGCGCGAACGCGCTGTCCAGTACGGCGAACGCCTGGCCCGGGTCGCCCAGGTCCGTATGGGCCACGCCGAGCTGACCGAGGGCGCTCTGCGTCCCGGTGTCGTAATCGATGCTGTCGTACAGGGCGAGGGCCCGGTGAAGGAGTGGGATAGCGGCCCGCGGGTCACCCAGTCGGATCTCCAGCATTCCGAGGTTGTTGAGGGAGTTCCCTTCGAGTCGGACCTCACCCAGTTCGGCCATCGTGACCTGCATTTCCTCGAACCCGGCGCGGGCTTGGCTGAATTGTCCCAGCTCGGTCTGAACGAGTGCGAGGTTTCCGAGCGCCACTGCCCGTGCGCGGCTGTCGTGCGCTTCACCGGCGGCGGTAGCGGCACGCCCGAACAGCAACTCCGCTTCTGAGAACCGATTCTCGGTCCACGCCAGCAGCCCGAGCGCATTGTAAGATCGGGAATACTGATCCGTGAGCGAATGCTCGACCTTCAGCGCGAGCGCCTGTTCGCCAACCACCCTCGACTGTTCATGATTTCCCAGCTTGTAGTGTGCCAGGCCGATCCAGGTCAGAGCCCGGGCCTCGGCCTCTGTTGCCACCTCTCTGTCCGCCCGTTCGCGGACTTTCCCGAGGGCGGCCAGCGCACTGTCGTACTCGCCCGCGAAGTAGATCTCCTCAGCGCTCGCGAATAGGGAGTCATATGCATTCGGGGAGACACCGGAGACTGCAGATTCCACTGCAGGTGACAACATCCCCGCGGTCGATTCATCCCGCTCCTCACCCGAGCATCCCGTGAGGCACATGAGGGCCACGAGAAGCGCCGATGACGAACTCGCGTTCATGGTCGAATGATGAATTCACGCACTCCGGTCGTTGAAGATCTGGCATCCGTGAGGAGCGCATCCACGTACCAGAAGTATACCCCGTCGGCCTTGAGGCCTATCTCCCGGGGCGGCACAAGGCTCGTGTCCTGCGTTCCTGCCGTCCACACGACATCACCACTCTGGTCCGTCACGGTCAGCACGTAATGCACGTCGGATCCTTCACTCCTCCACAGAAACGTCACGCTGTCGCCGCGAACCGACGCGCCTTCTGCCGGCATCACAGCGGCGAAGTGCTGAACGCCTTCGGCTCCCGGACCGCGAATGATCATCGTATCGGTAATCGGCCCACGGCCGGGAACGAGCATCAACAGGGCGATCGCAGCGGCAGCCGCAGGAATCGCGATCGGGACCCAGCGCCGGGGCCTCCGGTCCCTGGCGAGCTCCGCCGCCTCGGCCGTATCCCGGCGGCATTCAGCGCACGTCAGCAGATGCCGTTGCGCTTCCTGGTTCTCGTCTTCCGAGGTCTCTCGGGCCAAGTAGGCGGCGATGAGATCGGGAGAAAGGTGGTCATGGTCCGTCAATGCCGGATCCCTTTCCGGTTGAGTTCACTCGTACGGGCCCGCTCTACTACAATCACACGGATGCGCGAGGCCGACTGTGCGCCGTATTACGGTTCGGTGAATCCACCGGCCTCGAGCTCGTCCCGCAATCGAGCCAGAACGAGCTTCATGCGCCGGTTCACCTGCCAGCGCGAGTTCATTCCGACCACCGGTCCGATCATACCGATCGGAATGTCATCCTCGAACCGCAGCTTCAAGAGCAGTTGATCCGTGATATCGAGCCGCTCGACCGCTTCCACCAGCGCCTGTCGTTGCTCCCTGATCTGCGCTCCCCCGTCGGGCTGCAGGCTGCCATTGTCCTCGATGCGCTCCCAATCGATCTCTCCCGCCACGAGATCGGCCAGGTTTCGACGGGCGATTTGATCGACGGATTCGGCGTGCCCCGGAGCCGGTCCGGGTTGGGCTCGTCCGTGTGTCTGGCGATGGTGGTCGACACACAATCGACGCGCGACCACGACCAGCCAGGTCGTGAATTTTCCCCGACCCTCTCCCGCAAAGGAACGAAGACGACGGAAGTCATCCTGGCGGAGCTCGTCGAGGATATAGGCGTAATGATCCATGGCACCGTCATGGTTCGCTGCGGCCTTGCGGGTCGTGGCGATCAGAAGCCTGCTGTACTCGTCGAGGAATTCAGTCCATGCCCGACTACGGGTAACGTCGTCGGACGCTTGCAGCAGTGCCGAGAGCTGGGGTGGGACGGGTGCAGACAATTGGCGACCGCCAGGATCGGGTACGGATTCCCCCCTATCTGACCCCGTATCGTAACCGCCCACCGAGTATTGTCAAAGACTCCCGAACGTGTGCCTGTAGCGTTTCACGGCGGTAGCGAATACTCCAGACGCGCCCGGACACGAATCTCGCTGGAGCCTGCCAAGATCAGAATTGAAGGGGCAGGATTCGGCGTTGAGCGCAACGAGACATTGAGCACGCAGAGCGTGCGATACACCCGCGA
This sequence comes from Gemmatimonadota bacterium, assembly GCA_039585915.1. Lineage (GTDB taxonomy): Bacteria > Gemmatimonadota > Gemmatimonadetes > Palauibacterales > Palauibacteraceae > Carthagonibacter. The sequence goes on along the minus strand of JBDGUZ010000031.1, from coordinate 6,312 downwards.
CCCAGGGCTTATGAGGCAACAGATGGCCGCCGGCACACCACCACATGCACAACAACGTCCCCAAAGTATGCGGCTTTCTGTAGATCACAGAACCACTCGCGATGAAACGTCTGTCACAGTTCTTGTCACAATTCCTGTCACAATCGCTGTCACAGATGAGAGCACGTTGAACGCGCCGGGGACTCGTGATGTGCTCCGGCAACGAGCAGACCGTATTCAGGTGCGGCCGGAGGAGTGACAGCCCAAAGCGAAGCGCCCGACCAGGGGCCGGGCGCTTCTTGTGGGTTCAGCCTGCAACGCAGATCACTCGAATACGATAGACTCGTGCGTCCAGCCCTTGCCCTCCACGTACTTCTGCTTTTCGGTGTAGGTATATGGATTGCCCGCGTGGTCGTACACGAGGCCGGTGCCCATCATCTGCTCGTGCCCTTTGGAGAAGTCAGCACTCCAACTCCCGTTGAGGTTCATATCATGCGTGCCCTGATACAGCCAGCCATCTGCCAGGAAGGGGCAAAGCTCGCCTGCTATAAAGGCGTCAAACAGCGCTCCCGTACTGGAAGGTCCAGCGCGTATACCCCAAAGCGAAGCGCCCGGCCGCCCACCGAAGGCATTCGAGCCCTGGGCAAGACCACCGGGCACCTCTATGACGGGCACCCCAACACAAACCCTGTCACCTCTCGAATGTTGATGCGAGCCTGTGTGAATACCCCCCGAACGAAGCGACCAGTTCAATCCGGGGCGCAGTTGCCATAATCCTCACAGTTGAACGCCAAATCGTGTTTGTAGTGGCATTTGAGTGTGCCCTGTCCACCGGGCGTGACGGTCGCCTTCCACTTCACCGTGTACAGCGGGTTGTCGTAGTCTCGGTCCGTTCCCAACAGGTAGCACGGGTACGGGGGGCCGGTGAGCTCAGGATACGAGGCTGCCCAATCGCTCCCCGGATTGTAGGGACCCCAATGGACGGTCTTCCCGGTCGAGTTCGGAACGCCCGATACCTGGACCGTGATCGAGGCGTTTCCATTCTGGCTGTATGTCGCGACTTCCGTCCCGCAGTACGTCCAGTCTGGCGGGAACCAATGTCCGTTGCCGTCCACCACGGCACACCCGAAATCGCCTCGGAAGACTGTGGCGCCGTTGGCAAAGGTCGGAACCGTCGTGACAATGGAACCGTCTGCCGGCGGTTCAACAGGTTGCTGATCGCAGCTCACAGCCACGAACAGTGTAAGTACTACGACGAGTGGGATACGCCAGCGCATGAGATACCTCCTGTGCGCTGCGGCCTCCTGGGGCCAGGAGAGGTCGCAATGAACCAACGCGACCGGTGCGCCGGGGGGAAGCGGCCAGCCAACGAATGAGGGGGCTGCATCAAGTTTAGCATCCCGCGCGCCAACGTGCGCGCAAATGCGAGGCACCTGTTCTCACTTTGCGGCCACCCGCCACGTACACTGCCCCAGCACGACCGCGCTCCCGTCCGGGAACGTCCAGCGCGGATACATCCGAAGCAAAGCGCCCGGCGTGCCGCCGCAGTGGCGAGACAACCGGGCGCTGACAATCAAAGTTCATGTTTGAACGCGTTACGGAGTGGCTGGCTCGGCATCCACACATATGGCCCAGGCAATGAGATTCCACGAAGCGGAACCAGCTGTTCGCTTTGCTTCGACTTCCCACCCCCCAGCGCCGCTGAGCCGAACCGGGCGGTTCTTGAGCACCGCGTAGTCGTTACTACTGTTGGTAATCTCGAACCCTCCTGAAATGGGCCATTTCCCCTCCGGGCAAGGTACCGTCGCATTCTTTCGTGAGGTGCTCGATTCCCCTGCCGCGTAACCATCCACAAAGACGCCCGACAGTTGCGCTGGCTTCACCTGCGGCGCAGCTCTTGCTGCCATCGGAGTTGACGAGTCTTCTGCCGTCGTCGCAGCGACAGCGGTCTCGGGCTCCGTAGGTACTTCGTCGCAGCCGAATACGAGCACCGCGGCGAACGGGACGAGCAGAAGTAGGGCGAGCAGCTTGCGCACGGGACACCTCCTGAACGGAGTTCACGACAGGCCAGGAGGAGGGGTCTGGCCACATATGATGTTCGGGGCCGGACCGCGAGGAAGGGTGTCTATAGTATAACAAATCAATGCGGTTACCGCAGCAGACCGGGGGGCGAAAAGCGAAGCGGCTGTCCTCACTTTGCGGCCACCCGCCATGTACACTGCCCTAGCACGGCAGCGCTCCCGTTCGGGAACGTCCAGCGCGGATTTAGCCCAAAATAAAAGCGCCCGGCCGGAACCGGGCGCCTTGCAGCGCTCCGCTGAGCGGTCAAGCAGCGATTACCTCACGGTATACTGCTTCAGGATGAGATCCACGTCGGGACTGCTGTCATCCAGCGTGGCCTCAAACTCCCAAATGCCCTTAGTGAGATTCTCGAGTATCCAGGTCTCGGACCCTCCTGCACCGCCCGGTTCATCACACACGGGTATGACGTACGCTCCCGGGGGCCAAGTGGTTGAGCCCTGCGCTCTCGCCCTCAGGCTTATGTGTGGCCAAATGGTGCTGCATGAAACAGTGCCCATGTTCTTGAAGGTAATCTTGATCGTTAGCTCCCCCGTAGACTTGTTATTCTTGAATTGCATGCGCAAGAAGTCGTAGTCCTCTATCAGTATGGGCACTGGCTTCACGAAAGTCGGCGTGGCATCGGGCTCGGTTGGAAAATCACTGCAACCGTTCGCGAGCACGATCGCGACCGGGGCCACGACTAGTACGGCGAGCAGCTTTCGCATAACACGACTCCTTGGCGGGTGCGGCTCGGGCCGGAACTGCAGGTGGTGTCGCGTCAGAGAGGGGGCCGACGCGGCTGGAGAGGGGGTAGAGAAGAATAGTCTCACAGCCGGGCGGATGCCACAGCTGATCGCAAGTCGCGTTGGGGCTTTCTCTTATTCGAGTGGCAGGGGCGGGATTCGAACCCGCGACCTAGGGCTTATGAGTCCCCCGCTCTGACCGACTGAGCTACCCTGCCGGGCGTTCCTGCTACTGAGGGGCGGCCATTGTAGGAACGACCCCGTCAGTCGTCAAGCGTTCCGCTGTCCGCGGCAGGGGACCGGAAGCGCACCAGCAGTTCCCCGTCCCGAATCAGTCCGAATTCTTCCCGGGCCACCCGCTCGATCGCCGCCGGCATCGTAGCGAGGCTGTCACCGCGATGAATGAGCGAATCCGTCCGCGCGATCAGCCTGTCGATCCTCACGTTCGCAGCATCGCGCTGTGCGCCCAGCTCCTGCATGTCGAACACGCTGTACACCCCGCCGAACACCAGGTAGTAGGCGGTCCCTACCCACAGGGCCACCACCAGTCCCCGGAACCCGAGTCGATCGACGCGTTCAGACATAGGCGCTCCGGCCCGGATAGGTCGCCGCATCGCCGAGACGCTCCTCGATCCGAAGCAGCCGGTTGTACTTGGCTACCCGCTCCGACCGGCATGCCGATCCAGTCTTGATCTGACCCGCATTGGTAGCGACCGCGAGATCGGCGATGAACGTATCCTCGGTCTCGCCGCTGCGATGGGAGATCACGCTCGTATACCCGGCCTCGGATGCCATCCGGATCGTATCGAGAGTCTCCGTCACCGTGCCGATCTGGTTCAGCTTGATCAGGATGGAGTTCGCAATGCCTTCCTCTATTCCCCGGCTCAGCCGCGCGACGTTGGTAACGAACAGATCATCGCCGACAATCTGGACCCTGTCACCCAGGCGTTCGGTAAGCAGACGCCAACCGGCCCAATCATCCTCGTCGAGCCCGTCCTCAATCGACACGATCGGGTACCAGTCGATCCAGTCGGCGTACATATCGACCAGTTCCTCGGACGACTTCCGGCCCTCTCCGGATCCGGCGAAGTCATACTCGCCGGTTTCCCTGTCATACAGTTCGGTCGCGGCGCTGTCCAGGGCCAGGGCCACATCTTCGCCCGGGCGGTAGCCCGCCGCCTCGATCGCCGTGAGGATCACGTCCAGTGCGTCGCGGTTCGATCCCAGGTTGGGAGCCACGCCGCCCTCGTCCCCGACGGATGTGCTGTAGCCCTCTGCGCTGAGACGTTCCTTCAGCGCGTGGAACACCTCGGCTCCAGCGCGCAGTCCCTCGGCAAAGCTCGAAGCGCCGATCGGAACGACCATGAACTCCTGGATGTCGACACTGTTGTCCGCGTGCGCACCACCGTTGAGAATGTTCATCAACGGCACTGGAAGCACCGTGCTGTCCTTCGAGCCGAGCTGCATGAACAGTGGCACCTCGCGTTCAGCGGCGACCGCACGCGCGACCCCCATCGACACGCCGAGAATCGCATTCGCCCCGAGACGGGCCTTGTTCGGGGTCCCGTCGAGGTCGATCAGTCTCCGGTCGACAGAACCCTGCTCGTCGGCCTCGGAGCCACGCAGGGCCTCGGCAATTTCTCCGTTGACGTTGGCCACGGCCCGAAGGACACCCTTGCCCCCGTACCGAGCCGGATCTCCGTCTCTCAGTTCGACGGCCTCGTGCGCACCGGTCGACGCACCACTCGGAACTGCCGCCCGACCGCCGACGCCGCTCGCCAGCCTGACCGCGACTTCGACCGTCGGGTTGCCGCGCGAATCCAGGATCTCTCGCGCGTGGATCGTCTGTATACTGGACATGGAAATCGCTCCAGGTGACTCATGGCCGATCGCAGGCTGTCATCCGCCCGGCGATGCACGCAAATTGTGATGTTGGAAGGAGTCAGACAAGATGCCGTCCGCAGATCGAATTGCAGGCATCGGTCTCACTGTGATCGGACCCGAACTCCAAGGATGGACAGATGCTCGAGAATCTGATGCAGAAGGCAGGGGCTGCCGGGATCGTGCTTGCCGGAGCCGCCCTCGTTGCGGTCCTGTTTTTTGGCTTCAACCGGGTCAACGAATACGAAGTCGGAGTCCGACGGAACCCCGTGACAGGTGCCGTCGGCGAGCAGCCGTATCGACAGGGCCTCTACCACTCGATCCTGCGGTCGTGGACGAATTACTCGACCCGGGAGGTGCAGTACCCGCGCCAGGGCGGCGCCGAGCGACTGGCGGCCCTGACCTCAGACCAGTTGCAGATCGAAGTCGACGCCGCGTTCCGCTACCGGATCGAGCCTGATTCGGCGGTGACCCTGTATCTCACGATCGGCGAGCCGACGGCCATTCACGAATTCGTGTACAACACTTACCGCTCGGCCGTGCGCGACGCAGTCGCCGAGATTCCAGCCGCCTCGATCCTGTCACAGGACAGGGCAGCGATCGGAGACCGGATCGAAGAACTGATGGCCGACAGGCTCGAGCCGCGTGGCATCTACATCACCGATTTCTTCGTACGGGAGATCGTGCCGCCGGCCACGCTGCGCGAGGCGATCGAGTCGAAGCTCGCTCGTGAGCAGCAGGTCCAGGCAGAAGCGTATCAGACCCAGGTCGTGGCCGAGCAGGCGAACCAGAAGCGGGCCGAGGCCGAGGGCATCCGTGACGCCCAGGACATCATCGCGACGAGCCTGACCGGAGTTTCCGGACAGCGCTACCTGTACTGGAGGTACCTGGAGGTGCTGGGTGAGGTCGCGAACGGCCAGAACAACATGGTGATCGCGCCGACCGAGGGCGGGATCCCGATCTTCTTCACGCCGGACAGCCAGTAGTCCAGTCGGCCGACATCGGGGCCCGGACCCGTTCCGGGCCCCGATCAGATTGGAGTCGGGTCTCCCGACTCGTCGCGCAGTGACACCAGAAGTTCCGTCACGGCCGCCCTGACCTCCGCCAGCACGACGTCCCGGTCCGCCGGAGTTTTCCCCGCCGTGGGGATCGGCTTCCCCACCCTGATTCTCACCTCTCCTGGCCGGATCCGTCCTTTTCCGGCCAGGCGCCAGCCACCGTCTACTGCTATCGGCACGATCGGGAGCTGCGTCTCGATGGCGAGCACGAAGCTGCCTTTCTTGAACTGTCCGAGCCGGCCGTCCCGCGATCGGGTCCCTTCTGGAAACAGCCCGAGGCAGAGTCTCTCCGCGCGCAGCCGATCTCCCGCGAGTCGCATCGCGCCGGCAGAGCCACGCCGGTCGGCCCGGTCGATGAACACGTGCCCCGCAGATCGCATTGCCTGCGCCAGAATCGGAATCTGCGCCAGCTCGCTCTTCGCCACAAAGCGGATCGAGGCCGGAAGAGCATGGAACAGCGAAAAGATGTCGAAACTCGACTGATGGTTCGACACGAGGATCACTGGATCGCCGGGTTCGATATTCTCGAGCCCATCGGCCCGGACCGTCACACCGGAGGCGCGAAGCAGAGCCCCGGCCCAGCGCCGGTG
>JBDGUZ010000030.1:0-17122 GCA_039585915.1 Gemmatimonadota bacterium | reverse complement strand
CGCTCTTCCTGGAGGTGTTTCGTGAAGCCGGAAGCGAGATCATCCGCCAGGCACGCGAGGATTCAAACCGCGGTGGAATGGGAACCACGGCGACCGTCATGGTTCTGCGTCCCGATGACAACTACATCGTAGGACACATTGGTGACAGTCGGGCATATCTGTTGCGCGACGACAGTTTCGACCGGATCACGACCGATCACTCGTGGGTGGAAGAGCAGGTGGAGCGCGGTGTGATCTCCCGGGAGCAAGCGTTCCGCCACCCGCAATCCAATATCATCACGCGTGCCCTGGGCACCGACCCGGTTCCTGCCCCGGATCTCCATGTTGGTGAAATCCAGGCCGGAGACCGATTCCTGCTGTGTTCGGACGGACTTTCCGACATGGTCGACGAAGACAGGATCGCTCAGGTGCTGCGGGCCGTCGATGAGTCCGAAGCCGCCGCCTCAAGGCTGGTGAGCGAGGCGAACCTGGCGGGAGGAATCGACAATGTCACGGCGCTCGTCGTCCATGTCGAGGAGCTGGAGTAGACTGCAGGGTCAGAACAGGGATCGATCATCCGCGAGACGGGACTCGACCTGCCTCGCGGGTGCTGACAGCAGATCCAGCAACGGTCCGGTACTCAGGACTTCCACCGGCTCCAGACACATCACCCGCAGAGCTCGCGTCGCCTGGTGCAGGGAGCGCCCGAGACGCGGCAGGTCGATCAGGTGCTCCTCCCCTTCGGACGTCAGTCGTTGCACGTCTCCGCGTCGCCGAACGAGCAGCAACCCGAGTTGCAGCATGTTGGGATTCGAGGGATAGTCCAAAAACACCGAGCCGGGTTCTCTCGCCCATTCGAGGGCAAGGCGATCCTCCACACGTCGTACCAGCTCCCGATTGCCCGGAACCCACTGCGCGATTCCTGCCGGCAACTCGTCTCCCTGCAGTTCCAAGACCCGTTTCGGGAGACGGCGGTGGATCAGCGCGGCCAGGAGGTCCCGCAGGATCGGCGAAGCAGGCTGATCCCGCATGCGGGACGCCAGCAGACCGAGGAGCTCCTCGTCCGTCGGGCCGGCGAGATCCTCGCGGTCGAGCAACCCGTCCTCCAGGGCGCCTTCGACGAGACGCCGGAATGCCACCGTCGCCGAGCGTACGCCGTGGTGCCAATAGACGTTGCGGAACATCTGGTACTTGGCAAACAGCAGCGACTCGAGTGCGCTGAGTCCCTTTTCCGTCACCGCCACTTCGAGCGGAGAGTCGTCTGATTCCCGGGCCAGGGTGAGCGATTCCAGTAACCGCTCTACGTCCACGGCACCGTACGGTACGCCGCAGAACAGGCTGTCACGACGCAGGTAGTCGATCTTGTCCAGGTCGAGCGAGCCGGAAACAAGCCCCTGGAGAGGATGGTTCGAGGATCCACGGATCAGCTTCATGACGAGATCGGCGGATCCCTCGCCCGACAATGCCAGCGCAGAGCGGATCTCCGGTGCTTCGAGGAACCGGCCCGCCGCCTCCTCGTGGTGGCCGGGAATCGCCTCCGCTTCCAGCTCTTCCATCGCATGAGAGAAGGCGTAGTGCCCAACGTCATGCAGCAGCGCCGCGAGCCGGACCACTGGAATGGCAGCCGCCTCATCGTCGCTCAACCCTGACATAACGCCCTTCCGGTCCAGCGTTTCGATCGCCCGACCGGTCAGGTGGTATACGCCGAGCGCATGAAGGAAGCGGGTGTGAACCGCGCCCGGATACACGAGGTGGGCGAAACCCAGCTGTTTCACCCGTCGGAGACGCTGGAACTCCGGAGCGTCAACGATGGATGCGGCGGCTCGATCGAGCGTCACGTTCCCCCACAGGGGATCGCGGACCGTGCGTGCGCCGGTGGCTCTCACCCCGTCCACGATCACGCCTGGAGTCCTGCGGTCAGGATCCGCTGTCGCCTCCGTTCTGTCGTCGACGCTGTTCGGCATCGACGACACTGATTGCCGTGAGGTTTGTGATCTCGGCCACCGTGGCACCCCTCTGGGTGATGTGCACGGGCTTGCTCAAGCCGAGAAGGACTGGCCCGATCGCCTCGGCACCACCGAGGTGGGACAGCAGCTTGTACGAGGTGTTGGCCGCGGCCAGGTTCGGAAAAATCAACACATTCGCCGGCCGTCTCAGGTTCGAGAACGGGTAAGATTCCTGAAGAAGACCTTTCACGACCGCGGTGTCTGCCTGCATCTCGCCCTCGACGCTGATGTCGGGCCTGCGTTCCTTGACCCGTCGCACGGCCTCCTTGACCTTGGACGACTCTGCATGGGGCGCCGAGCCGAAGTTCGAGAATGAGAGCATGGCGACATAGGGCTCGATTCCGAGCCGCCGAACGAAGTCGGCCGTCATCTCAGTCGTATCCGCGAGCATTTCCGCGTCGGGATCGATGTTCACCGTCGTGTCCGCGAAGAAGTACAGTCGATCCTGAAACACCATCATGTACAGACTCGCCACTTTCTCGATTCCGGGCAGCAAGTCGATCGTCTGCAGAGCCGGGCGGAGCGAATTCGGGTAGCTCGTATTCGCGCCGCCGATCAGGGTATCGGCGTCCCCGCGCTCCACCATCATCGCCGCGTAGTAAATCGGCTGGCGCATGAGGCTGCGGGCGTTCCTGATCGTGACTCCCTTGCGCATCCGCCGTTGGAAAAGCGCCTGCGAGTAATCCTCGAACATATCCGAGGCGCCGGGGTCGAGAATCTCCACGCCATCAAGATCGATCTCGGCATCCGCCGCGATCTGTCGGATTCGATCCGGGTCTCCGAGCAGAATCGGCGTACCGAGCTGTTCCTCGATGATCGAGTGTGAGGCGCGCACGACGACCGGCTCTTCACCCTCCGGCAGGACGATCCGCTTCGGCGTCCGTTTCGCCTTCTCCATGATCGATCGCATCAGCTCGCGCCCCGGCCCCAGCCGCGCCTCGAGCTCGTGCTTGTACTCGTCGATGTCGACCGCTTTCCGGGCCACACCCGTGTCCATCGCTGCCTGCGCGACGGCAGACGCCTCGCGGATCAGGACTCGCTGGTCAAACGGTGTCGGGATCAGGTAGTCGCGGCCGAAGTGGAGGTGTCGCCCCTCGTAGGCGGCCGACACCGATTCCGGCACATCTTCTTTTGCCAGGTCGGCCAGCGCCTTCGTGGCGGCGATGAACATCTCGTCGTTGATCGTGCTGGCCCGGACGTCGAGGGCCCCGCGGAAGATGAACGGGAACCCGAGGACGTTGTTCACCTGGTTCGGGTAGTCGGAGCGCCCCGTGGCCATGATCACATCTTCACGCGCCGCCAGGGCGTCCTCGGGCAGGATCTCCGGATCGGGGTTCGCCATCGCGAACACGATCGGGTCCCTCGCCATCGATTTGACCATGTCGGAGGTCATGAGACCGCCGATCGACAGTCCGATGAACACATCGGCATCCACCAGGGCGTCTGCGAGGGTCTCCGCTTCGGTGTCGACGGCGTAGCGGACCTTCTGTGGGGTCAGGTTGTCCCGCTTCGTGCTGATCACGCCCTTTGAATCGACGAACCACAGGTTCTCCCGGTTCGCCCCGAGCCGTTCGTAGTGCCACGCAGTCGCGATGGCCGCCGCACCGGCGCCGGAGAATACAACCCGTACGTCTTCGATCTTCTTGTCCACCAGTTCCAGCGCGTTGATCAGCGCGGCACCGGAGATGATCGCCGTCCCGTGCTGGTCGTCGTGGAACACCGGGATGTCCAGGCGCTCCTTCAGGGTCTGCTCGATCTCGAAGCAGTCCGGGGCGTGAATGTCCTCGAGGTTGATCCCTCCGACTGTCGGTTCGAGCATCTCGCAGAACCGGATTACGTCGGCCGGAGTGGATGCATTGATCTCCAGATCGAAAACGTCGATGTCCGCGAACCGCTTGAACAGCACGCCCTTGCCTTCCATCACCGGCTTCGACGCCTCGGGACCGAGATCTCCAAGGCCGAGAATCGCCGTACCGTTCGAAACGACGGCAACGAGGTTGCCGCGTGCCGTGTACTTGTAGACGTTCTCGACGTCCTTGTGAATTTCTCTACACGGCTCGGCCACGCCGGGCGTGTACGCGAGCGACAGGTCCTTGCTGGTAGCGCACGGCTTCGTGGGAATGACTTCGATCTTCCCAGGCCGGCCCCCGGAATGATACTGGAGCGCCACTTGCTTTCGAATCTTGGCCACGGTGCGTTGCTCCGTTCGCAGGTCTACGTTCAGGAGTCCTTCCCGACGGGAAATGGACTGATCGTAGCAGTGCAAGTACCCTGCCTCCACGGAGGCTTCAGCGCCACCCCCGACCGCTCCGCTTGCACCGGCTCCGTGCGCCGGACACTTTCACGACGAACCGTATGAACCGCTGTCCACAGGAGGGGCCGTGAACATCCTTCCGGGCCGAATGATCTACCTGGGCTACGGGAAATTCTGGCGTTCGGACGAAATCGTCGGACTGCTCCCGATCGAGGAGGGCCGTGGTCCCGGGCGGCGAACAGAAGTGTTTGTCGCCACCCGCGAGGAACCGATCCTCGCCTCACGCTCCGAGCACACGATCCTCAGCGAGATGGCAAGCCTTCCGGACGATGCCGCGCGTGCGTCTGAGACGCGCGTGGCACTCGAGAGTCTGCTCGAAGAATTGGCCGATATGCCTCCCGTCCTCCGGCGTCTGTTGAAGCGGGAGGGAGGGCTGGACGCAGATTTCTGGATTCGGCGTCTCCGGGCCCTTGCCGACCGGGATCCCTCGGAGGAAGAGGAACCCCAGGAGGAGCTGTTCCAGGAGGGCTGAGTCCCGAACACCCACGAAACCCTCGTCCGGCTGGCCGGTACTCCCTCTGGTGATTCATCTCACTGCACGCTGCGGCGCGCGACGCATGATGTCGCGCGCGTCCCGAGCCGGTTGGAAGTCGTTACCGATCCTGCTCGTCTGCCTGCCCGCATCGGTCGCGGGCCAGGAAACGGAAGGGGCATCGGAATGGAACGACGTCCGTGCGATCGAGCTCGTCGAGGCCGCGATCGAGGCCCGACGCCATACCTGGGGAGACAGCACGCTGCAGGGGTTCGACCTGTACGCCGAGGGACACGTTCACTTCATCGCGGATTTCGGGGGCGGTCAGGGACAGCAGGCGGTCCGGGCGGACCAGGTCGCGCTCGAGTTCCGGTGGCGTCAGGGTCTCGGTTCGATGCAGGAGATCGTCGGCCGCCGAGTGACAGAATGGCTTCCGACCCGGCTCCACTACCACGTGGACCATCTCACGCTCGTCGTCGACAACTACGGAGATCGGATTCGGGTCGGCGAGGGCGACGAAATCCGGCACGCCCCGCACCCGCTCGCCCGTGACGCTCTGCAGCGATACGAATTTCGGCTCGTGGACTCGCTCGCGATGGAAGTCCTCGGCCAATGGAAGCGTCTGTACCGGCTCGAGGTCCGACCGCGTGACCCGTCTCAGCCGGCCGTCGTGGGCACCATGGACCTTGATCGCAGTTCCAGCGCACTCACCCGGCTCGCAGTCGGCTTCACCCCCGCATCGTACCTCGACCCGCGACTCGTAACCGTCAGCATCGAACTCGAGAACGGCCTCGTGCATGGAAAGTACTGGCTTCCGACGTCGCAGCGCGTAGAGATCCGGCGCCGAATGGAATTCATGGAACTGCCGTTCGGCTCGACCATCAGGGCCAGCTTCCGTGTGCTCGACTATGACCTCGAGCCGCGCGGTCGCGGTGGGGTAGGGACGGGGCACACTGTCCAGGCCAGGCCCGCGGCGGAACTCGAGCGATACGCCGGGTGGCTCACCCCGGAACTGCAGGCCTGGCCGGACGACGTCGTCACGGACTCGATCCGACTCGCAGAGGTCAGGTCGGAAGCGGCGTCGATCGCGACAGGACACTACCTCGGGGGCGACGCGTCCGTCCGCCTGTTCATACCGAGTATCTCATCGGCGTTCCGGGTTCGGCGGGCCGAGGGGGTATTCGCCGGCGCCGGGGTGCGGTGGGAGATCGACGGGGTCCGTACGCTCACGGGCAGCGGCGGATGGGCATTCGGACGAGGCAGTGCCGAAGTCCGTGGCGGGCTCGACTGGACTCTCGGCAGCAGTTCGCTGACCGCCGCCGGCTGGGTGAACGAGCTCACCGACATCGGGCCGTTCAGCGCCGCTTCGGGCCTGGTGTCCACGATCGGAGCCACATTACGCGGAGACGACTGGACTGACCCCTACTTCCGCAGTGGGGGGAGTCTGGGGATCACGACCCCCCTCGGCTCGATCGGGCTGGGGCGGGCAGCGGTGGTGTGGGAGCAACAGGACGAGGCGAGTCTCGAGCTCAATCCGCTCGGGAGCGCTGATGCACGGGCCGTGAGGCCGATCACCGACGGAGCGGACCTGCGCCTCGAGCTCGGGGCGGAACGCGGACTGGGAACCTGGCTCGGCTCGAGTTCGACTCTGTCGCTGAATTCTGAGCTGTCGGCCCTGGCCGACTTCGGGTACACACGGTGGGTGGTGGCGCTCTCAACCCGGCCCCGGGAACCCGACGCCACCTGGTCGTGGGAAAGTTCGGCTGGCGCCGGGTTCGGCACGGGCACCCTGCCGGAACAGCGACTGCTGTTGCTCGGCGGGCGGGGAACGGTCCCGGGTTACGAATTCAGGCCGTTCGCCGGGGACGCGGCAGCCTTTGCCAACGTTGCGATCTCACGATCGCTGTGGCACCCGTGGGTGCGCGTCCGCGGGCTCGCGGCGGCTGGCTGGACGCACCTCGGCAGTGTGGGTGGAGCTGCGGCGGAACGGGTCGGGGCCAAGGCCACCGGCAACGTGCGCACGTCGCTCGGCGCCGGACTGTCACTGTTCTACGATTTCGTGCGGATCGACGTGGCCCGCGGGCTCGACGGCGGCGAGTGGGAGTGGATGGTGTCCGTCACTCCCGCGTTTCGCGCTCCGCTGTAGCTCGTCAGCCGCCCTTGGTGTCGTACCACGAAACACCGGAGCCGACGTCCACCCGCAGCGGCACCGACAGTTCGATCGCCCCTTCCATCTCCTCGGTTACGATGCGGATCGCGTCGTCGACTTCGTCCTCCGGCACTTCGAACAGCAGTTCGTCATGCACCTGCAGCAGCATGCGGATCGGTCCGTCTCCGAGTCGGTCGTGCAGGTGGATCATCGCCAGTTTGATCAGATCGGCGGCTGTGCCCTGGATCGGTGAGTTCGTGGCCGTTCGCTCGCCGAAACCGCGCACCCCGGGATTGCGTGAGCGGATCTCCGGAATGTACCGGCGGCGACCGAGCAAGGTCTCGACGTACCCCTTTTCTCGTGCCGTCTCCTTCATAGTCTCCAGGTAGTCACGGACCCCGGCGAAGCGTTCGAAGTAGGCCTGGATGAACTCATCTGCCTCTGTGCGAGAGATTCCCAGCTGCCGCGCGAGCGCCACCGGTCCCTGTCCGTAGATCAACCCGAAGTTGATCGTCTTCGCGCGGTCACGCATCGCGGAATTCACCGACTCCGGAGCGACGCCGAAGATCCGCGCTGCCGTTTCCCGGTGAATGTCGCCACCGCTGCGGAACGCATTCACGAAGGCCGGGTCGCCGGACAGGTGAGCGAGGACCCGAAGCTCGATCTGCGAGTAATCGGCAGCGACGAACAGGTGACCGTCCCGGGGCACGAACCCCTTCCGGATCTCACGCCCCAGTGGTGAGCGGATAGGGATGTTCTGAAGGTTCGGGTCGGACGACGAGAGCCGGCCGGTCGCCGCGACAGTCTGGTTGAAACTCGTGTGAATCCGACCGGTCTCCGGATTCACCATGGTTGGAAGCTTTCGGACATACGTCGAATCGAGCTTGTCGAGTTCACGGTACTCGAGGATCAGCCTCGGGACCTGGTGGCCCTCCTCGGCGAGTTGGGAGAGAACTGATTCGTCCGTGGATGGACCTGTTTTCGTCTTCTTTACGACCGGAAGCTCGAGCTTCTCGAACAGCAGCGTCCGCAACTGGGGGACCGAGCGCAGATTCACCTCGCTGCCCGCCAGCTTCCGGATCTCGTCTTCGACCTGCTCGAGTTCTCCGGCGAACTTCTCAGCCAGCCGGTCGAAGAATGGCCTGTCGATTCCCACCCCGCGCATCTCCATCGATGCCAGAACCGACACAAGCGGCATCTCCACCTCGTGCAGCAGATCCAGCATCTCGTGCGTCTCGAGGTCCTCCTTGAGCAGTGCGAACAATTCGAGGGTGACGTCCGCGTCCTCGGCCGCATACTCGGTAGCGCGATCGAGCGGAACTTCCGAAAACGGGATCTGTGCCCGGCCGTTCCCGCACACGTCGGAATACGAGATCAGCTTGCGTTTCAGCCTCTCGAGACCGAGCACGTCGAGGCTGTGAGCCCGCTTTCCAGGGTCGAGGACGTACGAGGCGAGCGACGTGTCGAAGTCGACGCCCCCGAGTGGAGCTCCCGCCCGCTCAAGTACGATCATGTCGTACTTGATGTTGTGACCGACCTTTGCCAACTCGGGATCCGCGAGGAGCTCGCGCAGATCTGACATCGCCTCGGATGTCACTGGCGGGAGATTCGGCACCTCGACCGTATCGAAAGCGAAGCTGGGGTTGCCGTCGGCGTCTGGAACGCTCGCCGGCGGCAGATGCGCGAACGGGAGATACCACGCTTTACCCGGTTCCGAGGAGAGCGAGACCCCTACGAGTCTCGCGCGCATCGGATCGATCGAAGTGGTCTCGGTATCGACCGCGATCGTCACCGCCTGCCGGAGCTCGGACAGCACGGCGGCCAGGTGTTCCGGATCGAGCACGGTTTCGTAGGATCGCTCCTCGGACGGCCGACCCGGCGCACTCTCAGTCGGGCCCGGCTCTTCCGGAGCGTACTCGCGAGCCATCGTGTGGAACTCGAGGTCGAGGAACAGCTCACGCAGGCGGGCTCGATCCGGCGGCCCGCGACGCAGTGCCTCGAGGTCGAGCTCGACCGGGACATCGGTTCGGATGGTGACGAGTTCTTTCGACAGCTTTGCGAGGTCGGAATGCTCGAGCAGAGCTTTGCGTACACCGGCACGCTCCACCTCCTCGGCACTCTCGAGCAGTTGTTCCAGCGAGCCATATCGCTCCAGCAGTCCCGGCGCCGTCTTGGGACCGATACCGCGTACACCGGGCACGTTGTCGGAGCTGTCACCGATCAGGGCCAGATAGTCGACCACGAGCCGTGGGGGCACGCCGAGGCGTTCGGAGGCGTTCTGCGGTGTCACTTCAGCCTCCTCCACCGCTCCGGGCCCGCGTCTGCCCGGGTTCAGGAGATGAACGTCATCGTCGATCAGCTGATAGAAGTCCTTGTCTCCGGACACGATCACGGTTTGCAGGCCCTGGTCTGAGGCCTGCCGCGCAAGCGTGCCAATGACGTCGTCCGCCTCCCACCCCTCGATCTCGATCACCGGAACGTGGAACGCCTCGACGACCTCCCGGCAGCGATTCATCGAGGCGGCGAGCTCTTCTGGCATCTTCTCGCGGGTCGCCTTGTAGTCCTCGTACAGTTCCGTCCTGTAGCTGTCTCCCGCGTCGAGCACGACTCCCACGTAGTCGGGCCGGTATTCGTCGAAGATTCGGACGAGAAATCGGGACAGGCCGAACGGTGCGGATGTGTTCTCGCCCTTCGACGTCGTGAGCGGCCGGCTGATCATGGCGAAGAACGCCCGGTAGATGAGCGCGTGTCCGTCCAGCAGGTACAGCGTGGGGCGGTCGTGCGTCAGCTCGTTCAAAGTCGTGGGGCTCTCATGGGCAGGGGGGGACGCAGAAGCGCCCCGGGTCGCGTTCGCCGGGGCGCCGTTTCGAGGAGCCATCGCCGCTCGTTGATGAAGAGGCGCGTCAGACCTTTACGACGTTGGTGGCCCGGAGGCCCTTGTCTCCCTCCAGCAACTCGTACTCGACCTCCTGCCCTTCGGCGAGAGTCTTGTATCCGTCGGTCGTGATCGAGGAATAGTGGACGAAGATGTCTCGTCCGCCCTCGTCCTCGATGAATCCGTAACCCTTGGAGTCGTGGAACCACTTGACCCGGCCCTTGGACATGGACGTCCTCCTGCTGAAGGAAACAACTGACGGCCGCCCGTGATTGAGCACGGCCTTCGGCCATGCTACCGGTCGGCCGGTGGATCGTCAACCGGATCCGCTCCGAGCCCCCACAGGCGACGGTAAATGTGCCTGTATGCCGTGATCGTCTTCACGTAGATCCGCGTCTCGCGGAACGGAATCCGCTCGACCATGAGCTCCGCATCGGCCGAAAACTCGGGGAAATCACGCCACCTCGCGTACCGATGCGGTCCCGCGTTGTAGGAGATCAGCGCCGGCGCCAGTGATCCGCCATTCCGATCGAGCAATTCGCGCAGGTACAGGGTCCCGAGGGCAAGATTCACGTCGGCGACTTTCAGCTGGTCCGCTTCAAACCCCGCGATCCCGCTGCGTCGCGCCAGTTCGGCTCCGGTTCTGGGAAGAATCTGCATCAGGCCGACGGCACCGGCGTGTGATGCCACCTCGCGGTCGAACTGCGACTCCCGACGGGTTATCGCGGCCACGAGTGCCGGATCCAGCCGGTGCCTGTCCGCAGCTGCCTCCAGCGCATCCGCGTAGATCAGCGGATAGACGCCCCTGAGCAGGTCGTCAGACCACGCCCCCGAGCCGGAACGGCGCACCGCGTCGGCCAGCGCCGTTCCCTGCCAGGTCCACCCCCGCTCGTTAAGCAGGAGGGCCAGGCGCAGCCGAACGGCCGAGGTCTCGCCCGTCCTGTCACGGGTCGAGAGCTCCCTGATGCCTCGATTTCGCCATCCCAGGTCCCGCAGGGCATCCATCCGGTCGAGCAGCGACGTGTCCACCGGGCGAGCCGGTGAGAGAGGCGCCATGGCGCGGCGCGGAACCTGGTCCCAGGCGTCGAGTCCAAGGGATGCGGCTGCCAGCACGCCGTAGTAGCCGAGCGGGTCGTAGCCGATGGCCTCCCGAAACAGGGCCCTGGCCGCCGCGCTGTCGCCCGCGGCTTCGCGGGAGCGAGCGGACCAGTAGACCGCGGCGTGATACCAGTTTCCGCCGGGAGATCTCCTGCGATACGTATCAAAGTACTGTACCGCGTCATCCGGCTGTTCTTCGAGCAACGAGAGCATCCCGAGCCGGAACATGGCCGTTCCGGCATATCCCGATCTCGGGTGACGCTCGACCGTTTTCTCGTACGCGCTCGCCGCCCCTGCCAGGTCTCCTCGATCGTGCTTGATGTCAGCGATCATGAACGCCGCATAGGCACCATCCGGAGCGCCGGAGACATCGGCGACCTGGCGCCACAGAGCTATCGCCTCGGCCTGGCCTCCCTGTCGATACCAGGCACGGCCAGCCAGAAACAGCGCTTCCGAGCGCAGCCGGTCGGAGTCTCCCGGGGGTTTGCCCTCGGCACCCTCGAGCCACGGTGCGAGCACTCGCCTCACGTCCGTATATCGACCGCGGGCGAACCACGCCTCGGCGAGGGCCAGCCTGGCCGACGCACGCTCCGATTCCGGCACCTGGTCCAGAAGCTCTTGCAGCAGTTCCACCGCCCGCCTTGAGCGACCGGAGGCCAGGTCGGACTCGGCAACGAGCCGCAGGGCCGACAGGGTGGTATCGAGGGCCAGGTACGTTTCGCCGACCGAGGCGTCCGCCCGGCGAAGCTCCAATGACTGCCGCGCCGCACGCATAGCGGCCGCCGTGTCACCCCGTTCCAGCAGCGCCGGAACGAGCCACTGTCCTGCGAGCAGAGCCGCTCCGCGGGCCGAAAGCGAGTCGGCCAGCGCGAGCCCGCGCGCCGTGTCCCCGGACGCGAAGGCTGCTCGGGCAACTTCGATCTGGACGGAATCCCGGGAAACCGCTTGTTCCCCCGACAGCGTGGCTGAAACCTCGGACGCCCGGTCGGGCTCACCGGCCCGGCCCAGTGACTGAACAGCGGACAGACGTAACCAGGGCGAGATCTCGGGAGCCGCCCGGGCAGCCTCGAGCCACGTGTCTGCTGCTTCCGTATCTCGACCGAGGCGTTGCAGGGCGCGGGCGCGGCCGACCAGCGCCTGTAAGTAGGGATCGCGGGCTCCTCCATCGCGGAGCCCGGGCAGGACCATATCGAAGTGTTCGAGCGCGGCCGTGGCGTCGCCGCCTTCCAGATCTGCCCGGGCCTGGAGGAGCCGACCCTCGCCGCCACCCAGGCTGTCGAGCCAGGTCCGCTCGGCCAGCAGGCGTCGCACTGTACCCCACGACCGGAGCTGGGCCTGGGCCCGTGCCGCCGCCAGCACGACCGTGGGCAGAGCGTCCGGTCCGGCCGCCGCCAGTTCCGCAGCGAGAAGTCTGCTGGCCGCGAGCGGGAGTCCGTCCGCCAACAAGCTGTCGGCGCGACCGAGGTCGGGTGAGACAGGTGGAAGATCTTCGACCGCAAGAAGCGCGGGGCGCGCCTGCGGAATCAGGCTGTCCGTCCCGGGCGCAGGACTGTCCTGCGGGACGATAGCTCCGGTAAGCGAGCCCACAGCGCTCCCGGCGACCTGGAACAACACGAGGATCGCTAGTGCCGATACTGCACGCGGCCATGGGACGCGCGGCGATGTCCCGGCCTTCCGTACAGTCCATACCCGGCTCAAGAGCCCGACTCCTCGACCGGAGTCGTCGCCATAGCTGCGTCCCGTTCCTGCTTCTGGATCGATCTCAACCGCCTCACCGCGTCTGCCAGCGCCGTCCGCGATCGCCGGTCAAGAGAATATACACCGTCGCCGCCGGAATCCTGAAAGATGAGCCGAACATGGAATGAGACGGATTCGTCATACAGCCACTCGATCTCCGGAAACTCACCCTGCCTCCTCGGTCTACGCGCGATCTCCTGATCAGACGGTCCAAGTTGCACGAATGCGCGGCCCCGGTCCGTCTTCCAGCCCGGAATTCCAGGCTCGGCATAGCGATCGTTCGCAATGGACATCCGGTCAAAGTAGAGACGGAGAAACTCGTTCGGAAGCGTCGATGGATCGGGATCCGTGTCGTCCCAGAACTGCTCCCACATTCGGACCCTGTCCGCTGGCACGGCGAGCAGCCACATGTTCAGAGTGTCCCGGGAGACGGCGTATTCGAGATGCTCCGCGGCAGAGGCGAAGTCCGGAAACGCCCATTCATCATCAAGCGTCACCAGGAGCGCCGTCTCGCGCACGGTTCCGGAGTCCGGTCGCCAGACTCGGAGGCTTACCACGCCCGGCGGCACCCGGCGCTGCGGAAGAGGGCCGATCGCAGTTGAAGGTCCGCCCTCCGTGCGAAGGAGCTCGACCGTGTCCCTCCACAGCGGCACTCCGGAGTCAGCCTCGGCAAGCAGCTCGACGACCAGCTGCCCGGCTTCGCCGGATCCACCTTCCACCACCAGGCGCAGTGGCTCCCGGCCCGCACTCACGGTTGCGCGCGGCGCCACCAGCATCGGGGGCGACTGCTCGAAGGCCTCGCGAGCCACCGCATGGAATACCGGCTGCGGCTCCGACAGTCGGCTTCCGTCATCCCCTTCCGGGGGCCAGGAGACTTGAAAGGCCTGCTGGACTTCTCGGCGGGAGGTGAGTTCGCGGAGCGCCACATCGACTTCGTATTGCCCCGGCGGAAGAGTGACGAACTCCTGAAAGAAGACGCGCTCCTCGCGGCTCACCGTCTCCGGAAAACCATCCACTCGCACGGTTTCACGCCGATTCCAGCTCAGCACAGTGTCGGAGCCCGCGATCGCGCGCAGCCGGACCTGGTAGCGGGCGGAGTACAGGTCTCCGTCCTTCGAGAACCGGAGCGCAGCGGGGGACATGGAAGCGGCGAACCCGAGCCATGCGGAGTCGGCAGGACCCTGCAGCAGAATGAGACGTCCGACGACAGGGAACTCGATCGTACCGGCGAGAAAGCCGCGATCCCGGTACCCGTCGAGGGCCAGTGCGACATGCTGCACCCGAACGGTGGACGGGCCCTCCACATCCGGATTCCCGCTTCCGCAGCCGATCGCGATCAAAGCGAAGCACACGGATGCACAGCCGGTCTTCCCCCAGGTCCATCCGTCTGACGCCATCGCGATCGCTCCGCTCCACCACGTCCCGTGTCGAATCCGAGTCGCCACCTTGCGACGCACACACTATACCCGATCCGGCCGCGCGAGACCGAATGTGAGGGCACGCACTCGAAACACGCCAGACGGAGGCTCGTTCCCTGTTTCAGGAGCCGGGCGATCGGATGGCAGACGCGAAGCGGGGCGCCCGAAGGCGCCCCGCTCAGATGTTGCGAAGGTCCCTCACTGCGAACGGCGAGGGGCAGGCGGGTCAGAAACCCGTGTGATAGATGAACCGGAGCATCGTGTAACGTCCGAAATGCGGCACTCCCACGAAACTCTGGTAGTCGTCGTCCAAAATATTCGTGATGTCGAGCTGCACTCCGAAACCGGTGTTCCGGAACATGTAGCCGACGTTCAGATCGAACACGGCGTAGGAATCCGTGTGGCCAGTATACACGCCCGACGCGACCGGGAACCCGTCCACGTACCGACCACGTACGGCACCGCTCAGGCCACCCTGCGGAGTTCGGTAGCCGACCATGGCCGAGCCCTTCCATTTCGGCGCATTCAGGGATACGAAACGGGTACCTCCGTTCGACGTTTCCGTTTCGAATTCGTCCTTCTCGACCCACGAAATCGTGGCACCGAGCTCCCATTGGTCGTTCAGGATGTACGTGAGTGAGGCGTCGGCTCCGAAGTAGTTGAAGTCGCCCAGGTTCCGATAGGTGAGAAGAATCGGAGACGTTACACTCCCACCGGCGGTCGTCGGCGCCATCACGCCGAGCGGAAGACCCACGAGTCCATCCTCGGTCTGTGCTGACCCGACGGTCCCCGCAATCAGGGTCGCCTGGTCCACGGTTACCCCTTGGGAAATCAGGTAGCCAGCCAATTCCTGCCCGCTCAGGAACACGTTTGGCGTGAATGGCTCCAGGGCCGAGACAAAATTGTCCACGTCCGTAAAGTAGACGTTTGCCCCGAGCAAGAGATTGCTGCCGAGCAGGAGACCCTTATACCCGATCTCAAACGTCTGCCAGATCGTCGGCTCGAGCGCCGGAACGTCCGGAATGGCAGCGAGATCAGTAGTCGCGTTAACGAACTTGGCGGTTTCCGGATTGAGGATGCCCGCGACGATAGGAACGGCTCCGTCCGGCGGAGCTCCGGTAGCCAGGAAGGATCCGAAAGCGGCACCAAGGGCATCACACTCGGCACTCGGTCCGGCCGCACAAGTGCCCTGGGTCACGGCGCCGAACGCAGTCTGTGCCTCGGACCAGAGGTTGGCGGAATTCGTTGCCATCAGGTCTCGAGGATCGAATACCGGCATCCCTGTGCCCGGATCGATGCCGGTAACGTTGAATGGGGACATATGCTGCGGGATCCCGGAATCGCGCTCGAACGTGAATCCATTCTCGGTCACCCCCTGGGCCCGGCCCTCGTAGAAGAAGGGTCCGAAGAGGTTGATCGGCTGCGCCGAAATGTCGAGGAACAGGTTGAGCGTATTCGGGGTGGAAAACGCCCGGTTGTAGCTCGCCCGGATGCTGCGCTCGGGCGTCGGCTTGAAAACGAGTGCCGCACGGGGCGAGAAGACGAGGTCCTCGAGCCGCGAGTTGTCGTCCACGCGGGCAGCCGCGACGAAGTTCCACTTGTCGCTGAATCGCCCGTCGTACTGTACATACCCGCCGATTTCGGTCAGGTCATCATCATCCTCATGTCGCCCGTTGATCGTTCCTTCAGACTTCGGATTCGTGTACAGGAAGTCCAATCCGTACGTCAGTCCGTGCTTCGGATTGAAGTCAAATCCGTGCTGAAGCTGAGCGACGGTCTGATACGACTTGTCAATCAGGGGGCGCCCGGAACGAAGCAGGTAGCTCTTATCGTTGTCGTTGCCATTCCAGAATATCTGGCCGAACAGGCGTTTCCATCTCGCACGTCCCTGTACATACGAGTAGCCCCAGTCCTGCACCTGTCCGGCGCCGATGCCTGTGAGGTCGACGCTGTTGATCGCCTGGGTACGTCCGCCGGACAGCACGATCGACACGTCGTCCGAAGGTCGGAAGTCCGACCGCACGTCGAACCCCCAGCGCTTGATGTCGTAGTCACGGCCGTTGGCGACGTTGTCGACCCGAGTCTTGAGCTCGGCCGGGTTGTCGAGGTCTCCCACGAAGTTCAGGCACAGGGGTTGTTCCACCGGGTTGTAGTTGGCAGCCTGGCAGGCAGTGGCAGCCCCGCGCGCGCCCACTTCGACCGGATCGTTGTACCTGAAGTCCTCACCGCCGAAGTAACTGCCAGAGACTTTGATGCCGAACGTCTTCGCCTCGTTGGCCCACGCGACTCGACCTTCGGCCTGACCCGTCCACTCGGTAGTCGACTCCAGGTTGTCGGGAGCATTTTCACCCTGGCGCCGGACCCCCGGCGCCACCGACAGGGTGATGCCGGGATCGTCGATCGGCGACTGGGTGAGGAAGTGGATGACGCCGTTGGCGGCGTTCGGACCGTACAGAGCGGAACCTGGACCGAGCACCACCTCGACCCGGTCGAGGTCGGAGTTCGTCGTCGGATTGAAGTAGGAGATGTTCACCCGGAGCGACGGCACGCGCGAGATCCGGAAGTCCGTCAGATTGAGCGTGGCACCGGAGAATACATTGTTGAATCCGCGGACTACGACGTAGTTGCTCTGCAGTCCCGTGTTCACGAAGTCGACGCCTGCCTGCTCCTTCACGTGGTCGACCGGAGTGACCGTCGGTCTCGCTTCGATCGCCTCGCGCGACACCACTTCGACAGCGGCAGGCGCGTCGAGCGCTTTCTCGACCCGCCTCGACGTGGTGACGGTGATCGGGTTCAGGTTGAAGCTGCGTTCAGCCAGACCCGCGCTCACGGACGTCGTCTGTCCGGAAAGTACCGTGACGCCCTCCTCCTGCACGATCTCCCAGCCGGGGAGCGTGAATTGGACGGTGTACGTCCCGGTCGGAACGCCGGTGATCCGGTAGGCACCGCTGGTGGACGAGAACTCGCCAGCTACGACGCTCCCGTCGGCCCGCAGGACTTCGACCTCGACAGCAGACAGTCCGAGTCCCGTCATGTCGGTAACGGTGCCCGAGATCGCCCCTTCCTGGGCCTGG
>JBDGUZ010000029.1:0-29115 GCA_039585915.1 Gemmatimonadota bacterium | reverse complement strand
GTGGACGAGGCCCGGACGCCGCTCATCATCTCGGGCCCGGTCGGCAAGGCGGACGATCAACAGATCTACAAGAAGCACAATGCACAGGTTGCGAACCTGGTGCGCAAGCAGCTGCACATCGTCAACGAGCGCGTGGGGGAAGCGGAGAAGGGGCTCAAGGCGATGGAGGAGGAATCAGAGGAGGCAAACGAATTCCAGACCGGCAAACAGCTGCTTGCTGCGCAGCGCGGAGCCCCGAAGAACAAGCGGCTGATGAAGCTGCTCAACGAAACCGGGGTCAAGCAGCTCGTGCAGCGATCCGAGGCCGCCCTGATGCGCGAGAAGGCGATGGCCGAGGTCGACGAATTGCTGCTGTTCACGACCGATGAGAAGGGTCACACGATCCAGATCAGCGAGAAGGGGCAGGACCTCCTGAGCCCCGGAGATCCGGAGGCGTTTGTCGTCCCGGACATCTCGGAATCGGTCAAGAAGGTCGAAGATAACGAGAAGCTGAGCCCGGACGAGAAACGGGATCAGGTTCAGCAACTCGAACGGGACTACGCCGAGAAGTCGGAGCGACTGCACATCATCCACCAGCTCGTGAAGGGACACGCGCTGTACGAGAAGGACGTGGAGTACGTGGTCGAGGGCGGCGAAGTGATCATCGTCGATGAGTTCACAGGCCGGAAGATGACCGGACGACGGTGGAGCGACGGACTTCACCAGGCCGTCGAGGCGAAGGAAGGGGTCAGCGTTCGCGGCGAGACTCAGACTCTCGCGACGATCACGATTCAGAACTACTTCCGGATGTACTCGAAGCTGGCCGGCATGACCGGTACGGCGGAGACGGAAGAGGCCGAGTTCCACGAGATCTACGGGCTCGAAGTCGTCGTGATTCCCACAAACCGCCCGATCCGCCGGATGGACGGGGAAGACCTCCTGTACAGGACGAAGCGGGAGAAGTATGCGGCGCTGCTGGACGAGATCGAACGCATGCACCTGCGCGGACTTCCGATCCTGGTCGGTACGACCAGTGTCGACGTGTCGGAGACCCTGGCCCGGATGCTCAAACGCCGCGGGCTGGCGCACGAGGTGCTGAACGCGAAGCAGCACGAGAGGGAGGCCGAGATCGTGGCCCGCGCCGGACACCCGGGCGCGATCACGATCGCCACGAACATGGCCGGCCGCGGAACCGACATCAAACTCGGCGCCGGCGTCGTCAAGTGCGGGGTGTGTGGTATCGAGTCGAACATCCCGGCGTTCGGACAGGTAGACGAGTCGGCGGACCTGACCCAGGACCAGGTAACGACACTCGGCTGCTACGGAGATCCTCCGTGCGGGCTTCAGATCCTCGGGACCGAGCGGCACGAATCGCGGCGGATCGACCGCCAGTTGAGGGGACGCGCCGGCCGCCAGGG
Source organism: Gemmatimonadota bacterium (assembly GCA_039585915.1). Taxonomy (GTDB): domain Bacteria; phylum Gemmatimonadota; class Gemmatimonadetes; order Palauibacterales; family Palauibacteraceae; genus Carthagonibacter. Next base: position 27,718 of record JBDGUZ010000029.1, on the reverse strand, counting down.
GGATCCAGGTTCGAGCAGCTTCTTCCTGTCGCTCGAAGACGACCTGATGCGCCTGTTCGGGACCGACCGGGTGGCGCGGGTGATGGACAAGCTTGGGGCCGAGGAGGGCGAGGTCATTACCCACCCGTGGATGACCAAGTCGATCGAACGGGCCCAGCGGCGGGTCGAGCTCCAGAACTTCGAGGCCCGGAAGCGACTCCTCGAATACGACGACGTGATGAACCAGCAGCGGGAGGTGATCTACGATCTTCGGCTGTTCGCGCTCGAGGGTGGCGAGGACCTGAAGGGCGAAACGTGGGACATGATCGAGCGGTCGATCCGCATCGAGTTCGCCCGCATCGTCGAGCATGGCAGCCACGCCGACGACTGGGACCTCAAGGGGCTGCGGGAGCGGCTGCTGCTGGACTATTTCCTGGTCACATCGTTCCTCAATCTGGACGATGTGAGCCCGGCGGATTACCCGTGGCCCGACACCGAGGCGCTCGAGCAGGCCATCGTGGAACACGCGCACGAAGCGTATCACCAGAAGCTGGACAGCTTCGGGGACACCTGGGAGCGGGTTCTGAGCTTCGTGGTGCTGTCGGTGATCGACGAAAAGTGGAAGGACCACCTGTACGACCTGGACCACCTGCGGACGTCGATCCACTATCGGTCCTACGGTCAGAAGGACCCGCTCGTCGAGTACAAGAAGGAAGCCTACGAATCCTTTGTGGACCTGATGGCAGACATCCGGCGCAGTGTCGCGAGTCTGCTGTTCCGGGCCCAACTGGAGACGCGGCCCGTGCTGCGCGCTCCGCAGGTCACGTCGATGAGCGGACCGTCGGACGTGATCGGGACCGGTGCTGGAAGCGGAGCGCCCGCGCCCGTGGCACGGCGCCAGGCAGCTCCCGCGATGGCGGCCACCGGCGTCGCGGCTACGGCGATGGACACCGGGGCGAAGTCAGCACGCGGAATCGGAGCACCCGAAACACCAGAGCTCGCGGGGATCGGGCCGAGGCAGGCACCCGTCTCGGCGGCGCTCGCCGAGGAGTTCGAAAGCGTCGGGCGGAATGAGCCGTGCCCGTGCGGTAGCGGGAAGAAGTTCAAGAAGTGTCACGGGGCAGCTGGATAACGATCGGTTCGGGTGCCGGGCAGCGGGCGAGGCATCTCCTGCGCGCGCTGCCTTTGCTTCGCTCGTAAGGCGCGCTCCGGAGTTGCCTCGCCCGCTACGCGGTCTGAGGCGAACAACGGCCAATATACCAGAATCAAGTTTATATACTCTTAGGTATCATGCTGTAGTAAAATCGCTTACACGCGACAGTGAGTGACGCTACAGTAAGGCGATATCGTGAGAGGACCCGCCACTTGATCCCACGGTGAGCCACCACCCCACTCTCTCTCCGTGACCCCAGCGATCCGGGAATGGCCGCCCGCAGACCGGCCACGTGAGCGTCTGTCCACGCATCCGCCGAGCACTCTCACTGCCCGTGAGCTTCTCGCCGTGCTCCTGGGTTCGGGGGCCGCCGGACGGACTGCGATCGACCTCGCATCCGAGGTGCTGGTCCGCTACGGCGGATCTCTGCGTCGGCTCGGAGCGGCCGATCCCAGGGAGCTGGCCACGGCGCCCGGGATCGGCCCGGCGCGTGCCTGCGCCGTCGTCGCCGCGTTCGAACTCGGACGGAGGGCCACCGCCGAGCCAGCCCGCCGTAGCGTCCGGATCCGCGGACCGCGCGATGTGTTCCTCCGTCTCGGACCGATGCTGCGCGACAGGAAGCAGGAGGAATTCTGGGCGATCTACCTCGACACCCAGAACAGGATACTCAGCGAGCGCAGGATCACGGTCGGGCTGCTGAACTCGTCGCTCGTGCATCCGCGCGAAGTGTTCGCTCCGGCGATCGCGCTGGCGGCCGCGAGTTGCATCCTGGCCCACAACCACCCTTCCGGTGATCCGGATCCGTCACCCGAAGACCTCGAGGTCACGCAGCAACTGGTCGAGAGCGGACGACTGCTCGGAATCCCGGTTCGCGATCACATCGTGCTGGGCGACGGCTCGTTCGTAAGTCTGCTCGAGCGAGGGCTGCTGATTCCCGCCATGCCGGACCAGTTGCGGACCCGCGCCGCGGCCCGAACCCCTGGCCCCTGACGTTCGCTTGGCACGTTTCGCGCGCCGACCCTATGATCAGGTACGCAACCCGGAAGCTCCGATCGGTGTAGGACGGCCGGGAAACGCACCAACGAAAGGGCCTTCGTGTCACCGGATTCCACCGAGGTCAGGACGAACGAGGAGCTGTCCGTTCCCACAACGGACGCCGACACGCGCGCCCTGCCGCCGGAGTTTCTCGCCTCGATCCGGGGCAACGAGGACAAGCTGGACCTCGACCTTCTCACGCTGGCCTTTCAGTTCAGCGCCGTCAGGCACGAAGGACAGAAGCGAAGCTCCGGCGAGGACTACATCACGCACTGTATCGCCGTCGCCACGATCCTGGCCGAGATCCACCCGGACACGGTGAGCATCGCGGCGTCGTTCCTTCACGACGTGGTGGAGGACAGCGGATCCACGGTCGAGGAAATCCGGCAGGAATTCGGCGACGAGATCGCGACTATCGTAGAGGCGCTGACCAAGATCTCCCGGGTCGAGATCCGTTCGCTGGCCGAGCGGCAGGTTGAGAGCTATCGCAAACTCCTGCTGTCGATGGCGCGGGACGCACGCGTGATCATCGTGAAGCTCGCCGACCGGCTACACAACATGCGCACCCTGGAACACCTCGATCGTGATCGGCAGAGACGAATCGCGCTCGAGACCAAGGAGATCTACGCGCCGCTCGCACACCGCCTCGGGATGGCGCGCGTCCGCTGGGAGCTGGAGGATCTGGCGTTCAAGTTCCTCGAGCCGGAGGAATACCGCGCTGTGGCGGACACGATCGCGGAGAAGCGCAGTGAACGGGAAAGCCTGATCGGCCGAATGGTGGGTCCGTTGCGCGAAGAGCTGCTGGATGCCGGACTCGTCTGTCGAGTCGAAGGGCGGGCAAAGCACCTGTGGTCGATTCACCGGAAGATGCAGCTGCGCCAGAAACCGTACGAAGAAATCTACGATGTGCTCGCCGTGCGCGTCGTGCTCCCCTCGATCCGGGACTGCTACCACGCTCTTGGAGTGATCCACAACCAGTGGACACCGCTCACGGAGCGATTCCACGACTACATCGCCACGCCGAAGTCCAACCTGTACCAGAGCCTGCATACCACGATCTTCGGTCCCGGCGGTCGCCTGTACGAAATTCAGCTACGCACGGAGGAAATGCACCGGACCGCGGAACTCGGGATCGCTGCGCACTGGCGGTACAAGGAGGGGACCGCCGGAGACGAGGTCGACGAGACCCTCACTTGGTTCCGGCAGGTGCTGGAGTGGCAGCAGGAAACGCGAGAGCCGGACGAGTTTCTCGAATTCCTCAAGATCGACCTGTTCCAGGACGAGATCTTCGTATTCACTCCTGCTGGCGATGTGAAACAGCTGCCCAAGGGGGCGACCCCGATTGACTTCGCGTTCGCGGTCCACACCGAGATCGGAATCCACTGTGGAGGCGCCAAGGTCAACGGGCGGATCGCTCAACTGTCCCGGCCTCTGAAGAACGGTGACACCGTCGAGATTCTGACCAACGATTCGCAGACCCCGAGTCGTGATTGGCTCGGATTCGTGTGTACGACGCGGGCGCGGCATCGGATTCGTCAGTGGATCCGGCACGAGGAGCAGGACATCGCAGCTCGCCTCGGGCGGGAGATCCTGGCGCGGGAGTGGAAAAAGAGACGGGCCAAGCCCGAGGAGTCACAGCTGGTCGATGCCGCGGGCGTTCTCGGTATCGAGGGCGGAATCGAAGGGCTCCACGCGGCTGTGGGCCGCGGGGATGTCGGGCTCACACGCGTGGCCCGGGCGGTCCTGCGCGAGGAGTCCGAAGAGGTCCCTCACGAGAAGGACCCGAGCCCGCTTCACAAGCTCGTGAAGCGCGTGTGGAGCGGATCGAGGGGAGTCCGGATCCAGGGCATGGACAACCTGATGGTCCGCTATTCCCAGTGCTGCCAGCCCGTCCCCGGGGACGATGTAATGGGCTACATAACGGTGGGTCGCGGGATCTCGATTCATCGACAGGATTGTCCAAACATCCTCAACCTTCCCGACCTTCCCGAGCGTCGTATCCATATCGACTGGGACGTCGACGGCTCGCAGCGCTTCCTGGTCCGCATCCTGATGGAAGGGACGGATCGGCACGGACTGTTCGCGGACATCGCCCGCTCGATCAGCGATACGGGGACGAACATCCAGTCCGCCGACATCCAGGCGGTTGAGGGAGGTATGCAGGGCCAGTTCGTCATCGAGGTGGAGAACCTGGCGCACCTGAAGAAGGTGATGCGTCAGATCCGGCGTGTGAAGGGAGTGCTTGCCGTGGAACGTAAGGAGAGCCTCGGCGACAGCGACCTGACGCTCAGCTCCACGATGCGGGCCGAGCCCGAGCCGGATTGAGCCGACCGGCGAATTCACTGCAGTTCAGGGACCGCTTTCCAGCTCGGCGATCTGTATGTCCACCTGCCGGATCTCCTCCGCGGTTTCGTTCATCCGGCGGATTGTCCCGGGCGCATTTGGGTCCAGGAGCGTCATCTGCGCAATGAGTCTGTTCTGCAGCTCCGCGAACGCGACCTGCACCGCCGGATCCGCCAGGGCCCGCTGAACGTACGGACGCAGATCGCGCTCGGTCTCCGCCAGCTCGCCCACTACCGACTGCTGCTGCTCGGCCGTTACGGGCTCTCCGGTCATCATCGGAACTGGTCCCGACATCCGTTCGACGTCGCTCCCGATCCTCGCTGCCCGGTCCAGAAGCTCTACGGCTTCGGGGTTCTCCCGCTGCATGAAGCGCCTCAGCTCGGTGTAGAACGAGTCCTGCGCCACGCGCACGCCCGGATCGTCCAGGGCCGCACCCTGGGTCCTCCGAATGCTGGACTGGACATAGCCGAATCGCTTCACGAGCTCGCGTCGCTCCTGCCGAAGCGATTCCAGCTGTTCCGCTCTCACACTCGTCTCGCTGTCGGTACACCCCGAACCGACGAGCACGGTACCGATCGCGATGAGCGCACTGCTATGCGCGCGCCAGGATCGTCGAACTGCGAACATACGGGCGATCACGGGGTTCCTCCGGGGTGTCTCCAGTCTTGTTCGGGCCGCGCGAACGGCGCAACGTGGCGGCGGAGACGGTGGCCGGTCAACCCGGGTCTCACTTCGGCAACAACGGATTGCGGTATTGTCCACGAATCAGTTTCAGCTGCGGCTTCCATTCACACCGACCGGAGATCAGCCGGCGGCGATCGTAGATCTCGCCGAGGGAGTGGCAACCGGGCGGCGCTGGCAGACCCTGCTGGGCGTAACCGGAAGCGGGAAGACAGTCACGATGGCGGGCGTGATCCAGGAGACCGGCCGGCCGACCCTGGTCATGAGTCACAACAAGACGCTGGCGGCCCAGCTATACGGTGAGCTGCGCCAGTTCTTCCCCACGAATGCGGTCGAGTTCTTCATCTCGTATTACGACTACTATCAGCCGGAAGCATATGTCCCTCGCACCGATACGTACATCGAGAAGGACTCGTCGATCAATGATGACATCGACCGTCTGCGCCTGAGAGCGACCTCTGCCCTGATGGAACGCCGGGACGTGATCGTCGTCGCCTCGGTATCGGCGATCTACGGTCTCGGGGATCCACGCGCGTACCGGGAGATGATGCTCACACTCGGTCGCGGCCGGACGATAACCCGGCGAGAAATCCTGTCCGACCTGGTCTCGATCCAGTACGGCCGCAACGATCTCGATCTCAGACGCGGTACGTTCCGTGTGCGAGGAGACGTGATCGAAGTGCTGCCCGCGTACGAGGAGCAGGCGGTGCGGATCGAGCTGTTCGGAGACGAGATCGAGCGAATTACGAAGATCGATCCGCTGACCGGTCGGACGATCACCGAACTGGACCAGACGGCCATTTTTCCGGCGACCCATTACGCGATCGAGCCGGACCGCCTGGAGAGGTCGATCGACGGTATCCTCACCGAGCTGGAGGAGCGTCTGTTCGAACTGAGAAAAGCCGGCAGACTGCTCGAGGCACAGCGCCTGGAGAGCCGCACCCGCTTCGATGTGGAGATGCTGCGAGAAGTCGGTCTCTGTCCGGGGATCGAAAACTACTCCCGGTACTTCGATGGACGTAAGCCCGGCGAGAGGCCGTACTGCCTGCTCGACTATTTTCCAGACGACTACCTGGTGATCGTGGACGAATCGCACGTCTCGGTGCCGCAGATCGGAGCTATGTACAAGGGGGACCGGAGCCGCAAATTGACTCTGGTGGAACACGGCTTCCGCCTTCCGTCGGCCCTGGACAACCGGCCGCTGGAATTCGAGGAGTGGGAGGATCTGGTTCCGGCGGTCGTGTTCATGAGCGCCACGCCCGCAGCACACGAGCTCCAGAAGTCGGGAGGTGTCGTCACGGAGCAGCTGATCCGGCCGACGGGCCTGCTCGATCCACCCGTCGAGGTGAGGCCGGTGGCGACGCAGGTAGATGATCTGCTCGAGGAGATTCGCGCTCGAACGAGTCGAGGTGAGCGGGTACTGGTTACGACGCTGACGAAACGAATGTCGGAGGATCTCACCGACTTTCTCGCCGCCCGCGGGGTACGTGTCCGTTACATGCACAGCGACATCAACACGATCGAACGCGTGGAAATCCTCCGAGGCCTGCGCCTGGGCAACTTCGACGTGCTCGTCGGAATCAACCTGCTCCGGGAAGGGCTAGATCTGCCGGAGGTTTCGCTGGTAGCGATCCTCGATGCCGATAAGGAGGGATTCCTGCGATCGGAGACCTCCCTGGTCCAGACGATCGGCCGGGCAGCGCGGAATTTGAACGGCACGGCGATCCTGTACGCGGACAGGATCACCGGCTCAATGGAACGTGCGATCGACGAGACCGACCGAAGGCGCGCTGTACAGGCCAGATACAACGAGGAGCACGGAATTACCCCGCAGTCCATCCGAAAATCGGTGCAGGATGTCCGATTCACGACTGCCGTGGCGGACGTGCGAGTAGTCGACGGGAAAGAGAAAGAGCCGGGAGCGGCAGTGGCTGAGCCGGCGGCCGGATATGACGCTCCGGATCCCGAAGTACTCGTTCATCAGCTTGAGCAGGAGATGCGCGAAGCGGCGCAGTCTCTCGACTTCGAGCGTGCCGCCCGCTTGCGGGATGAGCTGTTCGACGTGAAGGCGCAGCTCGAGACGGGAGCCGCGCCGCGAAGTCGACGACGTGGGACCGATCGCCGCGCCGGCGTCCGCCCGGGAAGCAGATCGTGAGCCCGGAGCGCGCGAATTCCGCTCCAACCGGCATACCGCGGGAGTTCGATCAGCAGTCGCTGGAACGCTGGGGTGCCGAGCTTGGGCGTGCCGCGATCGAAGCGAAGGCGTTCGTTTGCCTGTACGGACCGCTCGGTGCCGGCAAGTCGACTCTGGTGCGGGCGGCCTGTCGCGGAGTGGGGGTAGCGGGGTCGGTTCCCAGTCCAACATTCACGCTCGTGATCCGCCATGAGTCCTCCGACGGTAGCCCCGTGTGGCATGCCGATCTGTATCGCCTGGAGACTCCAGGTCTGCTGGTCGATGCGGGATGGCCCGAGTTGCTCGAGAGAGAAGAAGCCGTGTTCGTGGAATGGGCGGATCGGGCAGGGGACTGGCTTCCAGCCGATCGGTGGGACATCGAACTCGGATTCACGAAGCAGCCGGAAACACGCCGGGTCTCGATCCGGTCCGCCGGTGCAGCTCCACCGCCGCCCTGCCCGCCGGAGGTTTCGTGCTGACGCTGGCGCTGGATACGAGCACGCGCACGGGGAGCATTGCGCTGGGGCTGGACGGGGAAGTTCTCGCTGCGTCGCGACTCTCCGTGCAGGCAGTCCACTCCGAATCCGTCCTTCCGGAGATCGACCGCCTGCTCGAATCCGCTGGATTTGACCCGGCCGACATCCGGCGCGTCGTAGTCGGATCGGGGCCGGGCTCGTTCACAGGTGTGCGAATCGCGGCGGCGCTGGCGAAAGGGATCCGGGCAGCAACCGGCGCCGAACTTTTCGCCTATTCGAGCCTTGCGGCGATCGCCGCGGGTTCAGGAGCGAGTGGTCGGGTATGCGCGGCAATCGATGCCCGTCGGGGACAGGTTTATGCCGCCGGTTACGTGCTCTATCCCGAATTCATTCAGGAATTCGAGCCGGTAGCTGAGCCATTCGACGTTATTCTCTCACGGTTGGAGCCTCCATTCGAATGGACTCTGGCCGCCGACATTCCCGGGGCGCTGACGCAGCAGGCGAAACGCCTGCAGGTAAACGTCCTCCCCCCGGCCGCCGGCGAGCCGGGCGCGGCGAGCCTGCTCGACCTCGTCGGACGCGTCCCGGAACTCGGACGCGTCGAGCATCCCGAGACCTGGGAGCCCCGGTACGTTCGAGCGTCCTCGGCCGAGCGCGAACCGGCGGGATGAATTCCGAGCACCGTTCCCGTGCTCCGGTCGCCATTCGGGCCATGTGGCCGGCCGACATTCCGGACGTGATGCGGATCGAGCGACAATCATTCGGCATGCCGTGGCAGGAAAGCACGTTTCGCGCTCTAATGAGACGCCCCAGCGCGTCCCTGCTCTCGGCGGAGGCAGACGGAGTGGTCGTCGGGTTCGCGGTGCTGTGGTTCAGCGCGGACGAAGGAGAACTGGGCGATCTCGCCGTCGATCCGGAACAGCGGGGGCGTGGGATCGGCCGGACCCTGCTCGATCGCTCGATCGAGGAAGCAAGGCTACGTAGAGCCGGCACGCTGTATCTCGAAGTCCGGGAAAGCAACAAGGCTGCCCGCCTGCTGTGTGAGACAGCAGGGTTCGAGACCGTCGGGCGGCGGACTGGCTACTATAGCGGACCGCACGAAGATGCGTGCGTGATGAGACTCAATCTGCAGAATTCGGCACGTTGACACCGCTTCGGAGCCGCGCCTAGTATGAAGGTTACGGCACGTTCCCTGACCGAAGGCGCCACGGACGGTACCTTCACCGAAAACCTGTTACATCAACGAATTACGAGGCCGGCATGTCACGTTCCCTGAACCGCATTCAGATCATTGGAAACCTCGGGGCAGATCCCGAGTTGCGCACAACCACGAGCGGCGCGAGAGTTGCAAACCTCTCGGTGGCTACGAGTCGCCGCTGGAACGACCGGCAGGGTCAACAGCAGGAGAAGACCGAGTGGCACAGGGTCATTTTCTGGGACAAGCTCGCGGAGGTCTGCGAGAGTTATCTCAAACGTGGCGACCGGGTCTACGTCGAAGGGTCGATCGAGTACCGGCAGTACGAGGACAAGGAAGGCCAGACGCGGTACATCACGGAGATACGGGGTCGAGAGATGATCATGCTGGGCGGGCGCGGTGAGAAGGCGGATTTCGATGCGCCCGCGCGTTCGCCGGGACCATCTCGCGGCGGCCCATCGCCGGCGAAGGATTCGTTCGACGAGTTCTCGAGCGATTCACTGACGCCGGAGGACGACCTGCCGTTCTGAGGAGCAGAGGATGAACACGAAGGCCCGTACGGCGATGGCGGCTGCTGGAGCGCTCGCGCTATGGCTCGGCCCGGTCGAGGGGGTGTGGGCCCAGGAGACGCCCGAACGTGAAGCGCCGCGGCACGAGGTGCGGCGCGGAGATACCCTGTGGGGTCTCGCGGGTAGCTACCTGGCGAATCCATTTCGCTGGCCCGAGATCTTCCAGCTGAATCCCGATGTCGTGCAGGATCCTCACTGGATTTATCCCGGTGAGCGGCTGCGGATTCCGGGGGGAGGCGTCGTCCCGACCTCGAACATCCCATACGACCGATCGAAGGCGACCGCCTATCAGGAGAGTCGCGGGCGTCCTGTCGGCTCGGCAGACCTGTCGAACACCATCTTCCAGACGCGCTCGGATCGATTCCTGTCGGAGTCAGGCCTGGAGGTCGATGCGGCGGCTCGGTTGAGTGTCGTAAGTCTGAGCGATTTCTTTCAGGCCACCCGGTTGCTGCATCCGTCGGAACTCGGGCCTACTGGCACGACATTCCGGGTGATCGAGGAAAATCCACTCGAGCTCAGCCTTCCTACGTCGGCACGGCTGAACCAGGAAGTGGTCATTCACATGGGCAACCTGTCCGCGTCGCCCGGTGACTTTCTGCAGACTGTGCGCTGGGGGAGGAAGATCGGATCGCAGGGCAGCGTGCTCGAATCGATGGCGATTCTGCAGATCACGCGGGCGGCGGGCGACAGTGCGCGTGCCCGGGTCGTGGAAGTCTATGGCGATTACCAGGTTGGTGATCTGGTCATGCCGGCGGCGGATTTCTTCGTCGATCCGGAGTCCGAAATCGAAGATACTTCGACCCGGCTGAGTGGTACGATCATCGCCTTTGCGATCGAGCACCAGGAAATCCTGGGCCTTTACGACGAGGTGTTTATCGATGTCGGCAGGCAGGCAGGAGTGCGGGTGGGCGATGAATTCCTGGTGTTTTCTCACCTCGTGCCGACACCGGAGGCGGCCGAGGCGACCGACGCTCTTTGCCAGATTCGTGTTGTCCGGGTGACCGACGGCACATCGACCGCCGTCGTGTTCAAGATCCGGGACCCGGGCACTCGCGCGGGCAATCCCGTCAGACTCGCCGGTCGAATCTCCGGCTAGCCCCGGCCTTCGAGCCAGGACGCGGCGGGCACCCGGCCCGCCGCGCTTACCGTGCCTTTCCCACCCCGACGGATCCCGGTAGCTTCGGGTCGAATTCCCCGGCGAATTCGGATCGTCACGGCCTTCGAGCGTGGCAACCGTTAGCCGCGCGGGGCGGGTTTCATCGGCCAGAATCTGGAGAATAAGGTGAGCGGATCTCGGCGGGTCCTCGTGACCGGCGGCGCAGGTTTCATCGGGTCCCACGTATGCGAAGCGTATCGAGATGCGGGCTGGAACGTGACGGCACTCGACGATCTGAGCTCGGGGAGGCGACAGAACGTCCCCGAGGGTGTCGAACTCGTCGTCGAGGACATCCGGTCGGATGCGGCGGGAGCACTAGTCCGGAATGGACGATTCGATCTGCTGAATCATCATGCGGCGCAGATTGATGTGCGCGTGTCTGTGTCGCGACCACGTCACGATGCGTCGATCAACATCGATGGTCTGCTCAACCTGCTCGAAGCATGCCGGGATGCCGACGTGGGACGGTTCCTGTTCGTCTCTTCGGGGGGTGTCGTCTACGGAGAGACAAACGACCTGCCCGTGGGCGAGACGGCACCGAAGGCACCGGTTTCGGGGTATGGAGTCAGCAAATTGACCGGAGAAAACTACGTGTTCGCGTTCCGCAAACTGTTCGGAATCGAGGGTGCGGCGCTCCGCTACTCGAACGTTTTCGGACCGCGGCAGGATCCGAATGGGGAAGCCGGTGTAGTCGCTGTCTTCTGTAGCAGGATACTGGCGGGCGAGCCGTTGACTGTGTTTGGGGACGGTCTGCAGACCCGGGACTACGTGTACGCCGGAGACGTGGCCCGCGCCAATCTGGCGCTGACTGAGGCCGCATTGCCGGAGCCGGAGTCGATCGACGATGTGGCGTTCAACGTCGCCACTGAGCAGGAGACGACGGTAGTCGATCTCGGCCGGATCCTGATCTCTGAGGCCGGGACGGAGGTCGAAATGCAGCATGCGCCGGCGCGGACCGGAGAGCTACTCCGCAGCTGTCTGTGCACGCACAGGCTGCTGGGGCTCGGATGGGCTCCCGAGGTTTCGCTCGAGCAGGGATTGCGAAACACGTTCGAGCACATCGCGAAAGAGAGTTGAGGTTTCAGGACATGCCGTTCTTCGTACTCCCATTAGTGCTTCAGGCAGGCCAGCAGATGGCATCGCGTCCGTGGGACCTCGTTCTCGGCGCGACGCCGATGACGAAGATCATTCTGATCGTCCTCGCGGCGTTCTCGCTCCTCTCCTGGGTACTGATCTTCTGGAAATGGTCAGAGTTCCGCCGGGTTCGGGCCAGCGGCGATGAGTTCGTGGCCGCGATGGACGATGCGGCTGGGCTGCGGGACGTGTACCAGATCCTGACGCGTCTTCCCGAGTCTCCATACACCCGCGTTTTCCGCCGAGGAGTGAATTTCTTTACCGAGTTGCGGCCGACGGCCCTGCGGGACGAGGTGCATACCGGTCCGGGACTCACGCCGGCCCAGCTCGAGGCCCTCCGGCTCGTGCTCGAGAAGGAACTCTCCGAGGAACGCGATGACATGGCGCATGGACTCACGTGGCTGGCGATCATCGGATCGGTGAGCCCCCTGATGGGGCTGCTGGGCACGGTCGTCGGGGTCATGAATTCGTTCATCGGAATCACGAGCCAGGGAAGCGCCAACATCGCGGCCGTTGCTCCGGGAATCGCGGAAGCACTGATCACCACGGTCGTCGGGCTCGCCGTCGCGATCCCGGCCGTGATCGCGTACAACCACTTCGCCGGGAAGCTCGGCCTGTTCACCGGTGAGCTGGAGGGCTTTGCTGCCGAATTCATCGGAACGCTGGCGAGGGAAGGCCGGGTATGATCGGGCGGGCCTCGAGGAACGACGGCCACGGTGGACTCCCGGTCCGGGCCGAGATCAACGTGACGAGCCTGGTGGATGTCGCATTTACGCTGCTCGTGATCTTCATGATTACGGCCCCGATTCTCCAGGGAGGTGTCGAAGTCACGATTCCGAAGGCGCCGGCGGCGCCGCTCCAGGTCAGCGAAGGGCTCGTGATTTCCATCGACCGGGAAGGCCGGATCTTCGTCGAGGATGACGAGGTCAACCGGGACGAGTTCTCGGCGGCGATCGGAGCGCTGGTGGAGCGTCGAGGGGCGGAGGCGGTATATGTGAAGGGAGACACGGACGTTGCCTACGGCTCCGTGCTGTGGGTCATCGGGACGCTCAAGCGAGCTGAGATCGAGGCGGTGAGTCTCGTAGCGGAGCCGGAGCTGGAGCGCTGAGCAGGGACGGAGTCCGAATCGAAATCGTGAGGGCGGGGGAGCGGGTTGTCGAACGGTAGATTGTCGGAAACCCGGGACGCATCGCAGGAGGAGCGGACGGCGCGACCCTCGCGTCGACCGCCGCCGGGGGCGCTTCTCGCCTCAACGATTCTGCACCTCGTGTTCGGAATTCTGCTCGTCATCGGCTCGGCGACGATGCGCCCGCGCGTTCTTCCCGCCCAGACGTACAGGGTCCGGCTTGTGGCTGCGTCCGATGAATCAGCGCCGGAGCGCCTCAAGCCGCAGCCCGCGCAGCCCGCGGAAGAGGAGAATCGCCCGCCTCCGCCTCAGCCGACGGAGCAGCCGATTCCGCAGACCGAGCTTCCGACGGTCGTGGAGGAAATCCCGCCGCCCGTCGAGGAAACCCGCGAGCCGGCGCGTTCCTCGGAGGAAGGTGAAGAGACGATCAACGTGCAGCTCGAGGGCGCCGCGTTCGTCGATCCTGCATATCTGCAGAATATCATTCGTCAGGTGAATCGCTACTGGCGGCCGCCGGCCGGTGGGAGGCATCTCCGTGCCGAGGTCGTGTTCGTTATTGAACAGGACGGCTCGGTTGAAGAGATCGAGATGCTGACGAGGTCGGGTGACATGGGCTTCGATCTCGAAGCGAGAGGCGCGATCGAGGCCGCCGGCAGGGCGAAGGTGTTCGGTCCGCTGCCGGAAGCCTGGCCGCGCGATCGTCTTCGGATTTCCTTCTTCTTCGACCCGACCACGAGATGAGAGTGAATATGATCAGACCACCGCTGCGAGTCCTTTCCGCCGGCCGGGCCGATTCGCCCCCGATGAACGGATCGGTGGCAGGGAGGGCACGTATCAGGGGGGGCGTGGCTGTCGTGCTGGTGCTCGTGCTCTCGGTCAGCGCGATCGCGCAGGAGCCGGGAGACGTGCGGATCGGCATCACCTATACGCCAGGATACCTGCCGGGTCTGGTCGTGGCGCCGGTCGAGAGCACGGATGGCCTCGGAGAGGTAGCCCGGGTGGCCGAGGCGATTCTCCGCCAGGATCTGGAGTTCAGCGATCGGTTCGAGATGATCGAGGTGCCGGGAGACTTCCGGGCCGGCAGCGCTGTGAATTACGGGTTGTGGAACCAGCTCGGTGCCGTATGGCTCGCGTCGAGCCAGGTTTCCGGCAGCACTTCGGCCCCGGTTCTGCGCGTCAGTCTGCATGACGTCGTATTCGGAGAGTTGAAGGAAGTAAAGGCGTTCAGCCTTCCTGCGGCGGGGTCGTCCGGATTTCGAATGGCCGTGCACCGCGTCTCCGATGAGGTCGTCCGGTGGGCGACCACGGAAACCGGTATGGCGGCGACGCGAATCGTGTTTCGCCGCAAGACGGACGACGGTGTGTCGGATATCTGGATCGTGGACTCGGATGGGGAGAACGCGCGCCGTCTGACGAACGACAACTCGATCGTCTACTCTCCGGACCTGTCTCCGGACGGCTCGCACCTGCTGTACGTTTCGTACGTGAACGGAGGCCCGGTAGCATACGAGAAAAATCTCGGTTCGGGGGCCGTGCAGACCGTGTCGGCCGAAGAGGGTCTCAACGTGACACCCGTGTATTCGCCGGATGGGCGTCATATTCTGTACGCGCGAACCGAGGGAGACCACACGGAACTGTTCGAGCTCCAGCGGCAACCCCTGTGTTGCGGCCGACGCGTCACCTATACGTCTGTCGGAGAGACCCTGAACGGCGGCTACTCCCCGGATGGACGTCAACTCGTGATGACCTCGTCACCACTCGGATTACCGCACATTTACGTCATTCCACGGGAGGGAAGAGGCGAGCCCCGAATCCTCAGTCGGTACGTGTACGGCGAACGGGGGTACGCCACGTCACCGGACTGGTCGCCGAGGGGAGATCGGATCGCGTATCAGGCCTGGATCGAGAGTTCGTTCCAGATCGTGACGGTCGGGCCGGACGGGTCCGACCGCCGGGTACTCACGTCTCGCGGAAGCAACGAAGATCCGAGCTGGGCACCGGACGGAAGGCACCTGGTATTCTCATCGACGGGACGCAACGGATCGGGGTTGTTGATTCTCGATACGGTCACGGGGCGAGTGCGCAATCTCACGTCCGGACGGGTCGATCAATTGTCATCCTGGTCCACCTCGCTCTGAATGCGCGATATAGCGCTTCCGACCGCTTGGCAAGCTCACGTGGTAAGCGTATGATACCGCGGGTGCGCGTCGTTTCAATCACGGGCGGGGCGTCGAAGTTCGTCCTCCTGTCGCGTCCTCGTCATTCATTTGCTTCAAGGAGTACGGAAATGCGTCTCAAGGTCGGTTTCGCAGCGCTGATCGCCGTTACGGCAATCGGACTGTCCGCCTGCAGTGGAAAGGCTCCACCGCCGCCCCCGCCAGTCGTCAACGAGACAGTGACGGCCACACCAAACGCCGACAGTCTCGCTGCAGCCGAGCTCGCTCGGTATGAAGCCGCGGCAGCGCAGCTGTGCGCCGATGCGCGCACGGCGATCGCGAACGGCGATTATGACCGTGCTCGCATGCTGCTCGAGCAGGCCATCCGCGACTATCCCGGAACCGAGTGCGCCGACGGAGCCGTGATGCTGGCCGACGCCGTGGGTGCGATCATGGTGGTTCGGGATCGGATCCACTTCGAGTTCGACAGGGCGCGAATCACGGGGTAACGATCGAGGGCCATGCCGACGAGCGTGGTTCGCTCGAGTACAACCAGGCCCTGGGTCAGCGGCGGGCAGAGTCCGCGAAGACCTATCTCGTGCACCTCGGTCTCTCGGCCAGCATGTTCCGCACCGTGAGCTATGGTGAAGAGCGACCTGTCGCCCAGGGGGCGAACGAAAGCGCCTGGGCGGAGAATCGTCGCGATGAGTTCGTGCTCCCGAACGCGAATGCGATGCTGAAGTGAAGATTCGCTCCGCGATTGCTGTCTGTGCCGTGGCCGCGTCGGTTGGCGGCTGTGCCACGAAGAGCGACATGGCTGACCTGCAGGCGACGCTCGTCGGCGAGTTCGAGTCCGAGCGGTCTCAGCGGGAAGCCCTGATCTCGGAGATACAGGTGTTGCGTGCGGTGCTGCTGGACAGCCTGAGTGTCCAGCAGCGCCGCGACATTACGGGCCGCGTCGATCTGCAGAGGCAGATCCAGGATCTGAATACGAATCTCGCGCAGCTCATCGAGCTCACGGGACAGACTCAGAGAGACCTGGCCCTGATGTCGATGGCGCCGCCGGATTCGTCTCTGGCTGTCGACCGGGGCGGCGGTCAGCCAGGACAGGTGACCGGCCAACCTGCGGCTGAGACGGCACCCGGTGATCCGCACGAACTCTACGAGGCGGCTCTTCGGCAGTTCCGTCGCGGATCGTACGGAACGGCACGCGCCGCGCTGGACGAGTTCCTCGCCCAGTATCCGAATCACGAACTCGCACCGGATGCCCAGTTCTTCCGAGCGGAGACGTTCGCGGAGGAAGGTGATGCTGTGACGGCGCTCGACGAATACGCGCGAGTGCTGGAGTTGTATCCGAATTCGCGCCGTGCGCCCACGGCACTCTACAAGAGCGGGCTCCTAGAGCTCCGCCGCGGGAATGCCGACGACGCACGCACGTTCTTCAACCGGGTGGTCCAGGGGTACCCGGACAGCGACGAGTTCGAATTGGCCCAGCGGGAGCTCGACCGGCTGAGTAGCTGATCCGACAGGCCGGGCGCCGGCGCCCCCGGGACCGAAAAGGGCCAGATCGAGCCCGGAGGAGAACGCGTGCGCTGCCCAAGATGTGACCACGTCGAGGACCGCGTCGTCGATTCCCGAACCAGTCGGGCGGGGCGATCCATCCGTCGCCGTCGTGAGTGCCTCGGCTGCAGCTTCCGCTTCACTACCTATGAGCATATCGAGCAGGAACAGCTGACGATTCGGAAGACATCCGGATCAATCGAGCCGTTCGACCGTGCCAAGCTTCTTCGCAGCATCGGCATCGCCTGCGCGAAGCGTCCGGTATCGCTGGCGCGGATCGAGGAAATGGTGGACCACGTCGATGAGGAACTGGAAGCGCTCGATGAGCGGGAAGTCAGCAGCCAGTTCATCGGAGAACTGGTGATGGCTCGCCTCAGGGCTCTCGATCAGGTCGCGTACGTTCGCTTCGCTTCGGTATATCGAAACTTCCAGGATACGACGGAGTTCATGGAAGAAGTACGCGAGCTCGTGAACCGGGCCCGTTACGAGGCACGAGGTCAGCAGGAGATGTTCAAGGGTCCGGGGGAGGAACAGGGGGAGGAAGAACAGGCGTGACCAACGAAGCGGCGGAGATGCCGTTCCTGGACCATCTCGAGGAGCTGCGCCGCCGAATCATCTGGGCGCTGGTGGCGCTGGCGATCTGCGCGGTGCTCGGATTCTTCATTGTTACGGAACTCGACGTGATCGGACTCCTCGAGCGCCCGTTCCAGAAGGTGATGCCGGGCCAGAACCTGTTGTTCACCAGCCCGACGACCCCCGTCGTAGTGACGTTCAAGCTCGCCTTCGTGGTCGGATTCATCATGGCGCTCCCCGTAATCGCCTTCCAGACGTGGTCGTTCTTCTCTCCGGCGCTGTACGAGCACGAGAAACGTCTGGTGATTCCGGCGATCGCGGTCGGATTCCTGCTGTTTCTCGCGGGAATCGCAATGGCGTACTTCTTCGTTCTTCCGCTGGGGCTCAACTTCCTTCTCGGATTCCAGGCCGAGAGCCTGGAACCTATCATCACGATCGACGAATACCTGAAGTTCGCCACTCGGCTGATCATCGCATTCGGTGTCATCTTTGAGATGCCGGTTGTCCTGGTCCTCCTGGGACTGCTGGGCATCGTGACCCCGGATGGCCTGCGGAAGTACCGTCGTCACGCGGTTGTGATCCTGGCGATCTCGGCGGCGCTGCTCACGCCGGCCGACGTGGGGACGATGTTCATGCTGTTCACGCCGATGATCCTCCTTTACGAGTTGTCGATCTGGCTCGTTCGGCTCGTGGTCAAGAGAGACGAGTCCGACGAACCCGAGGCGGACGAAGAGCCGGCCGGGGTATGAAACCGGTCCTGCCCCTCGCGGTCGGGGCGGTCGCCCTGTTCATCGCCGGTCCGGCAGCTGCCCAGGAAACGCCCCCCCGGCGTCGCCCCGTGCCCTCCGGGCAGGACACGCTGCGTGCTGGTGATGAGTTTTTCGATGACAGCCTCAGGATCAACCCGGCCGACACGATCCCCAGGATCGACGTCGAAGCTCGACGGCAGGAGCTAGGCGGCACCGCCGGCTTTCCGAGCCGGGACTCGCTGTTTCAGGCTCTCATGGAGCTGCCCGGCTTCCACGCGCTCGAGTACCGCGGTAGGGACGCGCAGATCGAGGTCGAGACTCAGAGACTCTCACTGGCCGGAGATGCCCAATTAAACCGCGCGAGGGACGTGCTTGTCGCGGATTCCATCCTGTATCGCGGATCCGTACAGTTCATGGAGGCACGGCGAAACATCGAACTGGCGGGGCTCGACGGTACGGAAGTGACGAGCGATTCGGTCCTGTACTTCGATCTCGCGTCGATGACGGGGACCGTGTATCGGGCCGAGACGCAATTCGCCCAACGGGGCGCGAACTGGCGCGTGATCGGAAACGTGATTCCGAAGTCGCAGGACACTCTGTTCGCGGCTCGCAGCCAGTTCACGTCGTGCGATATCGAGGAGCCGCACTACTCCTTCCATGCGCGGAAGATCAAGCTCGTAAACAACGACGTGATCGTCGCATGGCCGGTCGTGCTCTACGTCAGCAACGTGCCGGTGTTCTGGTTGCCCTTCTTCGCGTCGGAGATCAAGCAGGGACGCCGGAGTGGGATTCTCCCGCCCCGCTTCGGGTTCAACGATATCGTGCAGACTTCAAGCGGCGCCGGCAGAAACGTTACCGATTTCGGGTACTACTGGGCGATCAGCGACTACATGGACGCCCAGGCCAGCGTCGACTGGTACAGCGGCGACTACACCCGGGTCAACGGACGCTTTAACTACCGGTGGTTGAAGAAATTCATCCGTGGCGGCCTGCTGTACAGCCAGAGCTTCAGTGAAAGCGGAAAGAATCTCCGGTTCGACCTCGATCACGATCAGAGTATCGGTCTGAACACGCAGCTGCGAGCCTCGATCCAGTACATCCAGGACAAGCAGATCTACCAGGATCAGAGCTTCCGGCCGGACGAGCAGACGCAGACGATCGACTCCGACCTCGGGCTGAATCATCGATTCCGATTTGCCAACCTCTCCGTGAGCGCCCGCCGCCGTCAGTACCTGAACGACGATCGAGTCGAGAGTACTCTCCCGTCGCTGAACCTGTCGTTCTCACCGCTCACGCTGTTCCGGGTCCCGGTTTCCAGGCAGGGCCTGTTCAACAACATCGTGCTCAGCGGATCGGCGAGCGCGAACCGGCGGATCGTGGAGCTGGACCTCGGCACCGACGTCGATGCGACTACTGCGTCTACGAGCGGAAGCCTGACGCTGCGGAAGCTGACGCTCCGCGCCAGTGCCGATTACGGCCGCACAGACCTGACTCCGGCCGATTCCGTCGGTACAGAGTTGACGCCGCTCCTCGAGCAGACGATGGGCTGGAGCGCGGGCCTGAATTACCAGGTAAACCTCATCGGATCCACGACGTTTCGTCCCACGGCACAGATCTCCGGGACGTCGATCAATCTCGATACGCTCAGCATGGGATTCGTATCCGCACCCTTGCGCGCGAGCTTCGGCGCCTCCGTGTCGAGCGACGTATTCGGATTCTATCCCGGATTCGGATCGTTCGAGCGTGTCCGGCACAAATTCTCACCCCAGGTCACCTGGGCCTATTCTCCGGCCGTAAGCGTGGATTCGGCCGTGAGCGAGATCCCGGGGCTGGGAGCTGCGTCGGAAGCGCGGAATACTCTCAGCGTCGGTTTCACACAGACATTCGAGGCCAAGGTCCGCTCGAAGCCGGGCCCGCGATTGCCGGCGGACTCTGTCGGAGGAGGCTGGCCGGACTCGCTGGTCGTAGTCGACTCGATCGGTGCGATGGTGGAGGGTCTCGAGGTCCTGGCCGACGATTCCGTGGCTCTCGGTACCGGGCCCGTCGGGGGAGTTCGTGATCCGACGGGCGTATTTGAAGGAGTCAACGCTCCGACGCGCAGGCCGCAGAGCCGGACCGTGAAGTTGCTGGGGATCCGCACCGACGCCCTGGCGTTTGATTTTGCCAGGCAGGATGGGGGTTCGAGTCTCGTCACGGAGAAGTTGAGCAACGCCTTCAGCTCGGACCTGATGCGCGGATTTCAATTAAACATCAGACACGACCTGTTTGAGGGCATCGGATCGGACCGACGGTTCAAACCGTTCATGGAATCGCTCGCCATGAGCTTCTCGCTTCGATCCGGGACCGGGCTTGGTGACATCTTCGGCCTCGGACCCTCGACGGGAACGGATCGCGACCGGGCCAACGCTGACGCGGAGTCCCCGCAGAGCGTGGACTCCCAATATCGTCTGCGGGAGTTCCAGGGGTCCTATCGAAACGATCCGTTCGCGAATTCACGCGGAGGCGGGAGCTGGACCGCCTCCTTGCGCTATTCGCTCGTCCGGGCCCGGCCGACGGAATCAGGAGGGCGGGAGAGCCAGACGATCGACGGAACCCTTACGTTTCAGCCCACTCCCGGGTGGTCCGTGCGCTGGACCACCCAGTACAACTTCACACAGGGCGAATTCGGGACCCAGTACATCACCCTCGATCGTGACCTCCATCGCTGGCGCGCATCGTTCCAGTTCTCCCGCGCGCCTAATGGCAATACGCTGTTCTCGGTCAGTGTGCGGCTCAGCGACGCTCCAGAACTCCACGGCGACTACAACCAGCGCACGAACTGAAGCCCCGGAACCCATAGCTCCTCCCCGCGAATCGAAATCGCTCCCTGTGGCCGGTTTCTTGAACATCACGATCGACATGCTCGGCGCGGGGCAGGCCGACGGGTGGGAGGCGGGGTCCGCCGGATACTGAAACTCTGCGGAACTC
The DNA here is from genome assembly GCA_039585915.1 of Gemmatimonadota bacterium. Taxonomy (GTDB): domain Bacteria; phylum Gemmatimonadota; class Gemmatimonadetes; order Palauibacterales; family Palauibacteraceae; genus Carthagonibacter. The sequence goes on along the minus strand of JBDGUZ010000029.1, from coordinate 6,693 downwards.
CGCGGCTTTCGCCCGGGAAGACGTTTCGTCGGTTGATGATCGGGCCGGTGGGGTCTTCACCTCGCCCGTCAGCGTGGTTGCAGACCGCCATACCGAATTGTGACCTGCAGGAGGCTGTATGGGCGTGGCAAGGCGAATGAGAGGTCGATGACGACGTTTCAGCGGCTCAAGCACGAGGCTCGGAAAGCCGAGCAACGGTCGGACTGGCGGAAGGCGATCGCTCTCTATCGCGAGGCCATGCGCTTCGACGAGCTGCAGCACGGCTCGTCGGAACTGGGGCTGTTCAATCGGATCGGAGATCTTCATATCCGACTCGGCGAGGTGCCCCAGGCCGTCGAGTGCTATGAGCAGGCTGCTGATCGCTATGCCGAGAACGGACTTCCCACGAGCGCCGTCGCTCTGTGCAACAAGATTCTCAGGGTAGCCCCCGACAGAACAGACGTGTTCCGACGCCTCGGTCTTCTCCACGCCGCCACCGGACTACTCGCCGAAGCGCGAACCTCCACGCTCCAGTACGTCGATCGAATGGAGAAGGCCAAGAGCCTCGGAGCAGCGATCGAAGCCGTCCAGGAGTTCGTGAATCTCACCGGGGACGAGACGATTCGCGTCCATGTAGCAGACTCGCTGGCCGAGCGTGGTCACCCGGACCAGGCACAGGCTCAACTCCGCCTTGCATCGGACGCCAGCCGTCGAAAGGGACTCGATACCGAGGAACTCGAGCAGCGTATCGAGCAGCTCGGTGCGTCTGAGCTAAACGAAAGTCTCTCTGAGGTGGCGCAGCCGGAGCCTTCTCCGGTCGGGCCGGACAAGCTCGAAGAGGCAGGCGAACCGCCCATCGAGTCGGAGCCGGTGGCCGCAGTCCGGTTGGGAGAGCGGGTGAGTGCTGCCCTTGTCGAACTCGATCCCGACGGGCCATCACTCGAGGTGGGACGACCTGCTGTCCCCGATGACGAAGCGGCAGTCTCCGACGCGCCGGAGGGGCCCGTGGCTGACGCGCTCAAACGATTCCGAGCCCGCGTTCAGCCAGAGCTTGATCGGGTGGGACCGGAGCTGCGTTACGACCTCGGTATCGCGTTTCAGGCTATGGGACTCAGCTCGGCCGCAGTGGAGGAACTGCGCCGCGGAATAGCAGTGCCGGGACGACTGAAGGCGGCACATGAGAGGATCGCGGAGATTCTCGAGCCGGCCGAGCCTGTCGATACTGCGATCACGAAGCCCGACGATCGGACCGAGCCCGCCATCCAGGAGCCCGCCATCCAGGAGCCCGCTATCCAGGAGCGCGCTCTCCAGGAACCGGATGTCTTCCCGGAGGATGAGCCGGACTCAACGGATCCGGCATCTTCGTCGTTCGAACTGGAAGAGGTAACCGCCGAACAGCGGAGCTCTGGAGCCCTAAACCCGGATCTTCAGGGCCTGTTGTTCCGCGCCAGGCTGGCGCAGTACCAGATCCGACGGGCGGAGGATTCCGGCAGGACAGACCACAGGTCTCATCTCGACCTCGGAGCCGCATACTCTGCCATGGGCCTGCGCGAGGAGGCGATCCGTGAGCTCTTCGAGGCGGCAACCGGACCGAAACACGTCACCTCACGGGCGGTCGCGATGCTTCTCGACATCTCCCGTGACCCCGAAACGGAGTGGGACCTGGCCATATCCGTCGTGGAGCGGGTACGGGATCTGGGTCAGGCGGGCCCCGTAGAGCCCGTCCTGCACGAACTGGTCGGGCGGTGGGGTGAAGGCCACCCGGGAGCCGGCCGACTGGGGGAATTGCTCGGTTGGGTGGTGACAGCTTCTCCTCCACCGGTCGAGCTCGAGCCATCTGTTCAGCAGGCCGGCGACGAGCCAACTGCCGTGGATTCTTCGTCGTTGGGAGCGCTCGATCATCTTCTCGATCAGCTCGAGGACGATTCGATCGGGACCGTCATGTCGAACTCGGACGAGCGCTCCGATCCGGTCAGAGCTCGGGAAGCGGCCGAGCGAATGGTCGTGGAGGGGCGCGAAACGGAAGCCGTCTCCCAGCTGTTCCGGTCGCTGGAGATGTTCGAGGATGCCCGAGAGTTCCGCGAGGCCACCGCGGTCGTCGATCGCCTGCTCGAACTCCGGCCGGACGACGTAGTGCTGCATCATCAGAGGGCGGAGTTCGCGTTGACGCTGAACGACCGGGAGCTGGTGCTTTCGTCGTACGTGAGTCTCGCCGCGTGTCTCCGTCGACAGAACGCGGCCGGTCACGCTCGTACCGTGTATGCCCGGATCCTCGATATCGATCCGGAGAACGTGGAGGCGCGGGATTCTCTTGAGCAGCTCTCCTTCGTTCCGGGCGCCCCGGGTGCCAGGGCGGTCGACGGAGCCCCTGCTCCGAATCCTGCCGACGTCCCGGAATCTGATCCGGTTCAGCATCCCTCGCAGGTGGCGGAAGGCCGCGCGGAATTCGACGCGCTCCTCGATGACCTGCGGGATCCAGGACCGGACGAGGACGCATTCGAGGGTGACGCGGAGGCGCATTTCGAGCTGGGAATCGCGTTCAAACAGATGGGCATGTGGGACGAGGCGCTCGCCGAGCTGCAGAGGGCCGTCTCCGGGCTCCAGGATCCGATTCGCGCCTGGGACGTCATGGCTGAGTGTCTCGAGCGGGCGGGGCGGTCCGAGGAGGCGCTCGAGATCTTGAAGACTGCCGAGGCTCATCCGGGAAACCAGGAGTCTCCGAACTTGGGTGTCCTGTACCGACTCGCGCTGCTCCTTCAGGAGCGCGGGGATCAGGCCGGCGCCGTACTGCGGCTCCGCAGGGTCGTGGATATGGATGACTCGTTCCGGGATGCCGCCAGCCGGTTGTCCGCCCTCTCCCGGTGACGGTATAATCCGGTCGTTCTTCAGGACTGCGGCTATGCGTCGCGTATCTGAGCCCCAGGGAGAGTATGCTCGAAGCCGCGCTTCCGACGCTTACCGCATTGCAGGCCCCCGTCCGTGACCGTCTCGCGGTCGTGGATGCGGAGTTGCACGGTATGATCACGGCGGACTTCGGCGCGATCAACGAAGTCAGCGAGTATCTGTTCGCCCGCAGGGGAAAGTACCTTCGTCCGACCCTTCTTCTTCTGTGTAACGAGGTCGGGGGGCACCCCGGTCCCGAGGCGGTCAGACTCGCCGCGATCGTCGAGTTGATGCACGTTGCGACGCTGGTCCACGACGATGCAGTGGATCATTCTCCAAAGCGCAGGGGCATGCCGACGGTCAACTCCCGCTGGAGTCACCAGGTTGCGGTGATCATGGGTGACTACCTGTACTCGCGGGCCCTGGTCGAAGTGACGGGAATGGGCGACGTCGAAGCGATCTCGCTTCTAGCGAACGCTTCGAACCGAATGTCGATAGGGGAGATGCGCCAGTTGGCCGCTCACGACGCTCTCGGTGCCACGGTCGAAGACGACTTCAGCCTGTGCGACTGCAAGACAGCGTCGCTGATGTCTGCGGCGTGCGAGCTCGGAGCACTCGTCGGCCGTTCCGAGTATCGGGGGGCCCTAGGGGGGTACGGTCACGACCTGGGAATGGCGTTCCAGATCGTCGATGACCTCCTCGACTACACGGTCTCCTCAGAGGTCACCGGAAAACCGCACGGACTGGATCTCAAGGAACACAAGGTCACGCTGCCGCTCATTGCGGCGCTGTCGCACCTGAGTGCAGAGGATCGACGCACCGTCGATGAGCTGTTCGCGGCTCCCGCCCCTGCCGACGATCATGTGAACGAAGTGATCGAACTCGTTCGGGAGGCCGGAGGCCTCGAGGAGGCCCGCAAGACAGCGCGTTCGTACGCGGCGTCTGCGAGCCGTTATCTGGAACCGCTGCCGGACGACCCGGCAGTCGAGATCCTGCGGTTAACCGTGGAATTCGTCCTGGAGCGTCAGAAGTGAGCATGGACTTCGGCGGCCGCCGACGACCGTCGGCGAAGAGGGTTGGTCTGATCGTGGCCGGGGGCATGCTGCTCGGCTCGCTGCTCACCGAGCTTGCGGCGATCGCGCTGCCGGCGAGTGCGGCCCGTGAGTTCTTCATCACGACTGTCGCCGCATCGCTCGGTCCGCTCACGGTGGACCTGCTCGTCATTGCGGTGACGCTCGGTCCGCTCGTGTTGAGACTGAACATTCTCAGCGTAGTAGGGATACTACTTCTGGCGTGGTTCTCGCGATCGTTGCTCTGATCGCTCCCGTCCTTCGGAAGGTGCGCATATGTTCGGAAATATCGGGATGTGGGAAGTACTTATCCTCCTGTTCATTGTTCTCCTCCTGTTCGGAGCGAAGCGCCTGCCGGAGATCGGAGGTTCGCTCGGCAAGGGGATCCGGGAGTTCAAGGGATCCTTGAAGGAGGTCGAAGGCGAGTTCCGGGAGATCAGTAACGCGGCGGACTCCAATGTCGGGACGACGAACACGGAGCGCGAGAAGCAGGAGCAGAACTCGACCTGAAGGTGCGCTTTGGGCCCGGAATCGGTAATCCCGGGCCCCCGATCTTCAGTACCCTGTCCTCATGCCTGATCCGGCGCGCGAAGCCTGTCGCGCAGATCGACGATCTCCGCGTTTTCCCGCAGGGCCTGGACCCAACGGTCTACGCTCGTCTGTGACAGCTGTGATTCCATCTGTGCTCGCAGCTGGCCCCGCATCGCCTGGAACCGTTCCGTGTCCGGCTCAGTGCGTTCATCGACTCGCAGAATGACAATGGCATCGCCCGCGTCATACGGGCCCTGGATCGTGCCCGGCAACGCGCCGAAAGCGGCGCCCACGGCCTCCGTTCCTCGACCGAGGCCCTGGACGAACTGACCACGGAGGAAAGGTCCTGCCTCTCCGTACGTCCATCCTAGAGACTCAGCGGCTTCCTCCAGGGACGGGGCAGCGCGGACCTCGTCCATCTTCCCTGCCACGATCTCGAGGGCTCTCCGGGTTCGCATTTCTGCACGGAGCGTCACCTCGATCTGCGGCCGCACTTCCTCGAACGAGAACGTTCCTTCGTCTGTCCGCGAAACGACTTCCAGCATGTGAAACCCGGACCCGTTCTCGAAGTACTCGCTGACTTCCTCCAGCGGTGTCAGTGGATCGACCGCCCAGTCGACGCCAACGCCAAGAGATCCGGCACCTGGAACGAAGTCGAATCCATCCGTCAGGGTCACGTTCGAGCGAACCGGAAGACCGATTTGGTCGCCGGCCACTTGGATCCCCTGATTCAGCGCGATTCCCTCAAACTCGTCCATGCTCCGGAAGATCTCGTCTTCGCCGGCATCGGACAGGACGATCGGGAACAGGATGTGCGCAACGGCGAGTGTGTCTTGCACCCGGTCGGTGACAGTGAAGATCCGGAAGCCTGCGGGCGTCTGCAGTGGGAGCGAGATGTCACCCACGGCGAGATCCGACACGGACTCGGCAATCGCCTCTGCGAGTTGGTCGGAGGCGAAACGACCGAGCAGCCCGCCACGAGTAGCCGTCAGGGAATCGGATGAGAACTCCGCCGCCGCATCATCGAAGGTCAGTTCTCCGGCTTCGATCGCGGTTCGCACGGAATCCGCCAGCGCGGCCGCGGCCGCGGTATCAGTGGCCGTCGGCGTAGTGGAGAAGCTCGCGAGCAGGGCGACGGCCGTCGCCGGCCGGACGAACTGATCCGCGTTCTGGCGATAGTACCGGCGCGCCTCGGCATCCGGAACCTCGATCTCGGAATCCAGAGCGACGGCTTCCGGACTGATGGAAATATAGCTCACCGTGGCCGACTCGTTCTGATCGCGATACGCCTGCCACACCTCTCCGTCACTCATCGCAGAGCCGCCGGAGATCTGCTGGGCGAGCCGTGACCGCGGTAAAGTCTGCCGATAGTACATCTCGATCTGGAGCAGCAGCTGCTCGTCGACCGACGGATCTCTGAAGAAATCCTGGTACTTCGAATAGTCGAACGAACCGTTGGTCTGGAACGCAGGGTGTCGCAGCAGATCGGGAGGCGGGTTCGTCCGAAACGCCTGCCGGATCTCGGTCTCCGTAACCTCGATTCCGAGTCGTTCGATTTCCTGTTCGACCAGGATATCCTGGATCATTCCTTCCCACGCTTCGTTCTCGATCTGCCGGACCTCTTCGTCATTCAGTGATCGGCCGGTCAGTGCTCGGGCACGGTCGATGGCGAAACTGTAAGATTCGCTCCAACGCGTGTTCCGGACTTCCTGCCCGTTGACGACCACGACGATCGGGTTCACGCCGAGGGTCGCCGCCTGGTCCTTCTGGCGCACCCAGTCAAGGACGAGCCAAGCGGCGAACGCCACGGCCATCACCAGCATGACCCACTTCGTATTTGCCCGAATCGAGCGCATGAACATGCGGCACAACTCTCCAGCGTCATGGTTTGCAGCCGGGGGATCCCCGGGCGGGTCCGACCCTTCGGCCTGACCGAAAACAAGCGTCCAAACCTACCGGCGAGAAGGCGCCCGGGCAACCAACAAAAAGGCCTTGCGACGGTTTGACACTCTGGAAACGTGATGCCTAACTTCGGTCAGACGGCGTTACAGAGCCGCACTCGCTGCACACCGCCAATCCGGGAGAACGGAATGCCGCTCGACGAGTCTGCCGACTACGAGATTCGCCGGTTCGAGGAACAGTTCAGCCGACAGCCCGAGAGCCTCGTGTTCGCTCGACTGGCAGATGCGTATCGCAAGGCGGGAGATCCTCATCGAGCGCTCGCGGTGCT
>JBDGUZ010000028.1:0-24305 GCA_039585915.1 Gemmatimonadota bacterium | reverse complement strand
GCTCACGTCCAGGCTGGATAGCTCGGAAGAGTCGTTGGCATCGGTCAGACCGAGATTGTAACGGCCGTCGAGGAACAGGGTGATGCTCTCGAGCGCGTACTCGATTCCGCCTCCGAACACAACGCCGAAGTCCACGGACTTGACTTCGTCCTTGCAGTCAAAGCCGTCTTCATCGCAACTCAACAGGAACGCCACGGAAGGTCCCGCGAACACCATCGGCTTAAGGGCACTGTTGCTGAGCGGAAACGCTGCCCCGAACAGCAAGGGAACCTCAACATAATTCAAGGCCAGAGTCTCCGAGTCCTCCTTGGAGCCCTTCGACGCGTACAGCACCTCCGGCTGGATAAACCAGGGCGATCCGATGCCGAATTGCGCGAATGCGCCTCCGACAAAGCCTGTCCGGCTGTCGGCACTCGCGCTGACTCCGTCGCCGCTGAACGTCACATTTGCAATACTGAGGCCGGCCTTTGCCCCGATCACGGTCTGGGCCGAGGCCTCCGACGGCGTGAGGATCGCTGCAACCAACAGCAGCGCGAAGCAGAATCGTAGCGTTTTCATCATGATTCCCCCGGGTTGTGGAACATCGTGTCTGTAGCGGATGATGCGACTGCGCAGCCGCAACTTACCCGCAGAATTGCGAGTCCACTGGACCTAATTGGCAAGAATCGCGCCCTGCGCCGTACTCTGGGTGCTTGGTGCTGGATCTCGTGGCAGGGCAGGAACATGAGCTAGCGAGACTGTCTTCCTCCTCCCGGTTCGGTCCACTGCCTGTTGGGGTCTTTGGGAGCCAATGTGGCAATCCGCATGAGAATGGATTTCCGGGTCATTCCGCTCCCTCTTCGTTGACACTTCCGGCAATCTCCCCTATGTTCGCGCCCTGAAACGCGAAAGCGGAGGCGAGAGGCCTCCCACCTTTCGGCGTCCCGCGGTATTCGCGGGGACTGCTGCCGGGTTCGAGACGAGACGACGCACCGCCGGGCGACCGGGGGTCGTCGTGTTTTCTTGCCCGGTCGGCTCAGCCGCACCGGGCTTTTCTGTTACTTGTCGATCGGCGTCGGGCCGTGCCGGTCGGTGGGACGTGTAAACGGTCTATGAAGAGGTGATGTGAGCCAGGAAGATCTGCGAGTAAACGAGCGGATTCGGATCAGTCCCGTCAGACTCATCGACGAGACGGGTGAGCAGGTCGGGATCGTGCCGACGGACGAGGCACGGGCGATGGCGGCGGAGCACGGACTCGACCTTGTAGAGGTCGCCCCGAACTCCAGGCCCCCGGTCTGCCGGATCATGGATTACGGGAAGTACAAGTACGAACAGGCGAGGAAGAATCGGGAGGCGAAGAAGAAGCAGCATACGGTCACCGTAAAGGAGATCAAGATGCGGCCGAAGATCGAAACGCATGACTTCGACTTCAAGCTTCGACACGCCAGGCGATTCCTCGAAGAGGGTGATAAGGTCAAATTCACGCTCCGATTCCGGGGGCGGGAGATGACCCACCCGGAGCTCGGTGAGCGAGTTCTGACCCGTGTCAAGGAAGAGTTGGCCGAACTCGCGACGATCGAGTCGGACGTAAAACGGGAGGGTCGCCAGATGACGATGCTGGTGGCACCCCGGAGTACATAGGGAGAGGACTGGAAGCAATGCCCAAGATGAAGACGAACCGCTCCGCCGCGAAGCGATTCACGAAGACGGGGAGTGGGAAATACAAGAGGAATAAGGCGTATCATAGCCACATCCTCACGAAGAAGAGCCCGAAGCGGAAGCGGAATCTCCGGAAGTCGACTCTCGTGTCGAAAGCGGACGTGAAGCGGGTGAAACGACTTCTCGCCGGCGGTTGATCGCCGAACAGACAGAGGCGCGCCGTGCCCGGGGGGGACGGCGTCCAGGACCGATTCGCCCGTGCCGGGCTGAACCCGCCGGATCAGGGCGTGCAGAAGGAAAGAGAGTGGAACGATGCCGCGAGCTACAAGCAGCGTCGCTCGGAATAAGCGAAAGAAGAAGATTCTCAAGGAGGCGCGCGGTCAGTTCGGAGCGCGCTCCAAGCTCTATCGTACGGCCAAGAATGCTGTCGAGCGGGGCTGGGCGTATTCGTACCGCGATCGCCGGGTCAGGAAGCGGGACTTCCGCCGCCTGTGGATCGCCCGGATCAACGCGGGAGCCAGGCAGCACGATCTGTCGTATTCCCGGTTCATCAGCGGTCTCCGCAAGGCGGGCGTCGAGTTGAATCGCAAGGTCCTGGCGGACCTGGCCATCCGTGAGCCGGAGGCGTTCGCCGAGCTGGCGCGGATCGCCCGGGAGCACGGGAACTGAGTCGAGCCTGAGGGCGAATGGCGACCGACGGCCGCTCCCTGCGTGAACGCCTGGAGGAAATCCGCCAGCGCGGTATCTCTGCCATCCGGTCGGCGACAGACCGTGATGAGGTCGAGCAGGCGAGGGTAGAATACCTGGGACGAAGCGGCCACATATCACAGGCGATGTCGGAACTCCGTGACCTCCCGGTAGAGGAGAAGCCGCAGACAGGACAGACCGGAAACCGGGTGAAGAACGAGCTCGAGACGACGCTCGAGCTTCGCCTGTCCGAGATCGAGGCGGCCGCGGCCGCCTCGGCTCCCACCACCGTCGTCGATCTCACACTGCCCGGGCGTCGGAGCTGGCGCGGTGGTGTCCATCCGGTCACCCGGGTGATCGATGAAATCTGCGAGATTTTCCGCGAGATCGGCTTCACGGTTTCGACCGGCCCGGAAATCGAGACCGACTGGCACAACTTCACGGCGCTGAACATCCCGCTGGATCATCCCGCGGCGGACATGCATGACACGTTCTACCTGGATGACGGGATGCTGCTTCGCACACACACGTCGCCGGTCCAGGCGCGCGTGATGCTTGCTCACGATCCGCCGATTCGAGTACTCGCTCCCGGGCTGGTATTCCGCCGCGATCCGTGGGACGCATCGCACGCGCCCGCGTTCGAGCAGATCGAGGGTCTGGCCGTGGATGAAGGAATCGATTTTATCGAATTCCGGTCGGCCATCGACTTGCGAGGGCTCCGGCTGCCCGACCTGCAAGGGGACTGGCTGGGTCGAGATCATGGGCAGCGGAATGGTCAACCCGGCGGTGTTCGAGGCGGTCGGCTACGATGCCGAGAAATACACGGGTTACGCTTTCGGCATGGGTCCGGGCCGGATCGCCATGCTCCGGTACCGCGTCCCGGACATCCGTCTGCTGTACGAGGGCGACGTTTCCTTTCTCGAGCAGTTCGACTGATGGACATCTCGGTCAACTGGCTGAGGGCGCTCGCGCCCGGCATACAGGGGACGGCCACCGAACTGGCCGACCGACTGAGCATGCAGGCGATCCCGGTCGATCGCGTTGTTCCGGTGGGGAACGGTCTCGACGGAATCGTCGTGGCCCGGGTCGTAGAGGCGGGCAAGCATCCCAACGCGGACCGGCTAACCCTGTGCCGGGTGGACGCGGGAAGGGGAGAGCTCATCGACGTGGTGTGCGGAGCTCCTAACGTCGAACAGGGGTCGCTGTATCCGTATGTGGCGCCCGGCGCGTCGCTGCCCGGAGGATTCGAGATCGAGTCGCGTAAGATTCGTGGTGAGATGAGCCACGGCATGCTGTGTTCGGAGAAGGAACTGGGGCTGGGACGCGACGCGGGCGGGATTCTCCGGCTGGATGGTGACTTCGTCGTCGGACAGAGCTTTGTGGAGGCGATGGCCCTGCCCGATGCCCGGCTCGAACTGGACCTGACCCCGAATCGGATCGACCTCGCGTGCCACGTGGGTGTGGCCCGAGAACTAGTGCCGGACGACGGTCCCGGCGTGGTCTTGCCGCCATTCGACGGCCCGAGCTGGGACGCCGGGTGGGTGGACGGCGTGGGCGAGGCGGAGTCCGGTGGCGTGCGGATCGTAATCGAGGACGCGGAACGATGCCATCGTTATCTCGGGGCGATCGTGCGTGGCATCACCGTCGGGCCTTCTCCGGAATGGCTGCAGGCCCGCCTGCGTGGCGCCGGAGCCCGTCCGATCAACAACGTCGTTGATGCGACGAATTACGTCCTCCTGGAGTTGAACCAGCCGCTGCATGCCTTCGATCTCGCGAAGATCGGTGGCTCCGAAATCCGGGTTCGGGCCGCACGAGCTAGCGAGAAGCTCCGGACGCTGGACGGCGCGGACCACGAGTTGACCCCGGTTGCCACTGTGATTGCGGACGCGAAAGCCGCGATCGCTCTGGCGGGAGTGATGGGGGGCGAGGACAGCGAGGTCACGCGGGACACGACGGACCTGCTGATCGAGTGCGCTGCGTTCGATCCGCGGCACACGAGACATACGGCTCGTGAGACGGGGCTTTCGACCGACGCGTCTTACCGGTTCGAGCGTGGTATCGACGAGACGGGACAGGAGGGCGCGATCCGCCGCTGCGTCGAGCTGATCCTGGCGATTGCCGGGGGGGAAGCCGATCCAGACGGAATCCGGGTCGGGACTCAGCCTCCGTCGGACAGGGTCGTGACGTTGCGGATTTCGAGATCCCGCCAGGTGCTCGGCCTCGACCTGTCGGCCAACGAAGTAACGCGGCTCATCGCTCCGATTGGATTTCACACACGACCGGAGGCGGACGAATCCGACGTCTTGTTCGTGACCGTACCAGGCTGGAGAGGCGACGTCACGACCGAGGCGGACCTGCTGGAAGAAGTAGCCCGCCGGTTCGGATACGACTCATTTCCCCGCGAGCTGAGGAGTTTCCGTCCGAGTGGCGTTCCCGACTGCGATGATCGGAGCAGGGCCGGCGAAGTCCGGCAACTCCTCGTCGCGAGGGGGTTCCACGAGGCGCGAAGCGTGCCTTTCGTCCCTGAGAGTCGCTCGGCAGACAGCCGGATTCCGCTTCTCAATCCGCTGTCCGGCGCCGAGGGCTTCTTGCGCACGGATCTCGTGCCCGTGCTGCTGAGCCGGGTAGAGCACAACTGGTCCAGGGGACACAGGGACGTCCGTCTATTCGAGGTCGGCACCGTGTTCGGTCGGCGCGATGGAAGCCCTGCCGATCTTCCGACGAACGCGACTCCGGAACAGCGGGACGCGGCAAACCCATTCGCGGAAGAACGCAGATTCGCGTTTGTGCTCACGGGTGCCAGGGTGCCTGCCCATTGGAGCGCCGAGTCACCGGACGCCGATATCTGGGACCTCGTGGGACTCGTCGAGGAGTTGGCGGAGGAATTCGGGCTGGGGACCGTAGGGACCGGTGTCGAGCCCGACGGACTCTCGGCCCGACCGCTCGGGTTCGAATCGTGGCTGGGTGAGGCAGCGGTTCGGATTGGGGGGAATGACCGATTCACTGGCGTTGCGGGACAGGTGAAGGCGACTATGCTCGACGAGCCTCGCTGGTCCGCTCCGGTATTCGCTGGCGAGTTTCGTCTCGATCCGATCCGTACGGACGATCTGCGCGAGTATCAGAGCCTTCCGCAGTATCCGGCAGTCTCACGCGATCTCGCGTTCACGCTGGCGACATCCGTTCCGGTCGCCGAGGTGGAACGGACAATTCTGGCGGCGGCACCTCCGCTGCTGACGTCCGCACGCTTGTTCGACGTGTACGAAGGTGACAAGGTTGAGGAGGGCCGGCGCAGTCTTGCCTGGCGCCTCGTCTTCCGCGCTCCCGATCGTACGCTCACCGATCCGGAAGTGGACGAGGCCGTTGCCGGCATCGTGCACCAATTGGAGGAAGAGCTCGATGTCCGAATCCGCGCCTCCTGACGGAGCCGCCGTCGAGCGAGAGCTCGAAGGGCTGGAAAGAGCCGTAGGGTCTTTGCTCGAGGAACTCGCGTCGCTGCGGGAACGGGCGCAGGGGGCCGAGGCCCGTTACCGACGCCTAGAGGAGACCCTGCGAAAATCCAAGGTTGACGGTTCCGACCCGGAGGCTCTGGAGCGCCGCCTGCGCGAGCTGGGAGACGAAAACTCGCGTCTCAGGGCGGTTATCGAAGAAGCCAGGGAGCGGGCGGGCCGCATTCGCGGACGTCTGCTGGTGATCGAGGACGAAACGGCCGACTGACCACGATCCGGAGGGCGACTTGGAAGAAGGGAACAATCCGGTCCGCGTCACGATATTCGGAGAGGAGTATTCCATTCGCTCCGACAAGGGCGAGGAGTACACCGTCGCTTGTGCGCAGCATGTCGATGACCTGATTCAGGAGGCGCACGTCCGGGCCAAAGTCCCGGAGCCTCACAAGGCAGCAATCCTTGCTGCGATGCAGATAACAGACCAGATGTTCCGGACCAGGGCGGCGAGCCAATCGCAGTCGCGGATGCTCGCCGAGCGTCTTGCTGGTCTACGAGCAAGGGTCGATGTCGCCCTCGGGCACGGCGCTGCAGAAGCGGTTGAACAGGGAAGTCTGACCCCCGAGGAATGATTGATCGGTCGAGCCGGCGCAGGGCTGCGATTCCCGGGCGCTCCTTGCGACGCGGACCGGTTTCGGACACTTTCTGATCGGGCGTTCAACGGCCTGTGTCGGCGGAAATGCCGGCCCAGTTTCGGCATAAATTAAAGGTGCACTGCAGCTTACGTCGCCGTGGACCATGATGAGCCGGAGGCCGGCGGACCCGCGGGTACCGCCGGCCGTTTTTTGTGCGCATAGACAGGCCGAATGACGGCCGTTCAGCAAATAGATCGATGGAGCCGATAGAATGGAACTCTTAAGCGCCCTGATCGCGGCAGCCGCAGGAGCGATCGTCGGAGCCGTGGTCGGCATCCTCGTCGGCAGACGAATCGAGGCGCGCCAGGCCGAATTGACCCGGGGCACAGCGCAGTCCGAAGCCGCGGGAATCCTCGAGGCAGCCGAGCGGGAGGCGGGCACACTCAAACGGTCGGCGGAGCTCGCGGGGAAGGAAGAGGGCTTCCGTCTCCGGGACGAGCAGCTTCGTGACGTAGAGGATCGACGGGTAGAGATCGAGCGGCTCGAGAAACGGACCCTGGAGCGAGAAGAGTCGCTCGAAAAGAAGCTCGACGTCGTGGATCAGCGCCAGGAGCGCGTCGCGTCACCGTCCAAGACGCACGCTCCGAGCTAATCGAACGGATCGAAGAGGAAGCCAAGGCCGAGGCGGCGCAGACCGTCCGGGAGATTCGCGAGCGAAGCCGGCGCGAGGCGGAACGCGAGGCGAAGAAGATCATCTCCATGTCCATTCAACGGATGGCCGTGGACCACTCGTCCGAGATCACCGTGTCCGTCGTGCCTCTCCCCAGTGACGACATGAAGGGCCGGATCATCGGGCGCGAGGGCCGTAACATTCGCTCGTTCGAGCATGCCACCGGTGTCGACGTCGTCGTAGATGACACGCCGGAAGCCGTTATCCTTTCAAGTTTTGATCCGATCCGGCGCGAGATTGCACGGATCGCGATGGAGCGCCTCGTTTCCGATGGCCGAATTCACCCCGGCCGGATCGAAGAGGTCGTCGAGAAAGCATCCGAGGACGTCAAGGCCGAGATGCAGGAGGCCGCGGAGCAGGTCCTGTACGAGCTCGGAATTCATGGCCTTCACCCACAGCTGGTCGAAGTGCTGGGCAAACTCCGATACCGCACGTCTTACGGGCAGAACCAGCTTCAGCATGGCAGGGAGGTCGCTCTGCTCGCGGCCAACATGGCGGCGGAACTGGGGTTGGACGTCGAGATGACGAAACGCATGGGCCTGCTGCATGATATCGGTAAGGGACTTACGCACACCCAGGAGGGGAGCCACGTCGAAATCGGCTTCGAGCTCTGCAAGCGCCACGACGAGCCGGACGCGGTATTGAACGCGATCGTCGCGCACCATGGTGAGGAGCCGGCGCGCTATCCGGAGACGTTCCTGGTGACTGCCGCCGACGCGATCTCAGGCGCTCGGCCGGGCGCCCGCCGCGAGTCGTTCGAGCACTACGTGAAGCGTCTCGAAACGCTTGAGGAAATCGCTCGATCATATGCCGGTGTATCGAAGGTGTACGCGATCCAGGCGGGCCGCGAGATCCGGATTCTCGTCATGCCGGAGAAGATTACCGATGAGGAGATGGCGGAGCTGAGCGAAAAGACGGCGCGCCGGATTGAAGACGAACTGCAGTATCCCGGGCAGATCAAGGTCGTCGTCGTACGCGAGACGCGGGCGGTAAATTTCGCCCGCTGAGCGGAACCCTCGAGCAAGCCGTTCGAACCGAAACCAGCCGGAGGAATCGATGTCCGCGAAACTCATAGATGGCAATGCGATCGCCGCGTCCGTTCGTGCGGAAGTCAAGGTCGAGGCCCATGCGCTTCATGAGCGGGGGATCGAGCCCTGCCTGGCCGTCATGCTGGTCGGCGATGACCCTGCCTCCCGAGTGTACGTGGGAATGAAGGAGAAGAAGTGCGCCGAGGTCGGTATTCGAAACATCGATGCCCGCCTTCCGGTGGACACCTCCCAGGAAGAGATCCTGGCGATCCTGGACGAATGGAACGCTGATTCCTCGATCCACGGAATTCTGGTCCAGTTGCCGCTACCGGATCACGTGGACGAGAGGACGGTAACCGAGCGAATTCTGCCAGAGAAGGACGTGGACGGGTTCCACCCGGTCAATGTGGGTCGCATGTCCGGCGGCGATTCGAATGCCTTTCGACCCTGCACGCCGCACGGTGTCCAGGTCATGCTGAAGCACATCGGCTGGGATCCCTCCGGCAAACATGCCGTGATCGTCGGAAGGTCGAACATCGTAGGCCGACCAATGGCAACGATCCTGTCTCAGAAAGAGCCGTGGGCCAACGCCACGGTGACCGTCGCGCACAGTCGCTCGGAGGACCTGGCAGGGATCTGCCAGCTCGCGGATCTGCTCATCGTGGCTGTCGGTCGACCGGAATCGGTGACCGGCGACATGGTTCGTGAAGGCGCCGTCGTCATCGATGTCGGCGTCAACCGGGTGGAAGATCCCACGACGGAGAAGGGGTACCGGCTGGTCGGTGACGTGGCGTTCGACGAAGCGAAGGAAAAGGCCTCGTGGATCACTCCCGTTCCCGGCGGTGTCGGCCCGATGACGATCGCGATGCTCCTCAAGAACACGGTGACCGCCGCTGGCCGGATGGCCGGATCAGACTGACCGTCCGCGCGTTGCCGGGGACGGCCCGCTACGGGCGATATTCGTGAGCGAGAGCCAGATCCCGATGTTCGACGGACGCGACAATGAATCCGGGACCGCTGACCTTGATCCTGGGCTGACTCCGAAGCCGGGCGCCAGCCCGGAGACGGCCGTACCGGTGTCCGAGGTCAACGCGGCCGTCCGTCATTTGCTCGAACAGAGCTTCGCTCCGCTCTGGATTCGCGGCGAGATCGCGAACTGGAGACCGCACCGCTCCGGACATCGCTGGTTCAGCCTGCGGGACGACTCCGCCCAGATCCAGGCCGTCATGTGGCGCTCCGACGCAGCTCGCCTTCCGACGGAGCCCGAGGAGGGCATGGAGGTGTTCGCGTTCGGCTCGCTCACCCTGTACGAGTCTCGCGGGCAGTACCAGTTCGTGGTTCGCCGGCTCGATGCGAAGGGAGAGGGACTGTGGCGTCTGGCGTTCGAGCGTCTGCGGCAGAAGCTTCAGGCTGAGGGGTTGTTCGAACCCGCCAGAAAGCGTCCACTGCCCCGGGTTCCCACGACCGTCGGAATCGTGACGTCCCGATCCGGAGCGGCGCTCCGTGATATGCTTGCCGTGATCCGTCGCCGAGCCCCGTGGACCCGGGTGCTCGTGTCCGACTGCCGGGTCCAGGGCGAAGGAGCAGCGCTCGAGATCGAGGCGGCGCTCGAGCGGCTGGTGCGGGATGGCTCCTCCGATGTCATCGTGCTCACGAGAGGCGGCGGTTCGATCGAGGACTTGTGGGAGTTCAACGACGAATCGCTGGCTCGGGCGATCGGGAGTTGTCCAATTCCGACGGTGTCCGCCGTGGGACACGAAATCGACGTCACGATCTCCGACCTGGTGGCGGACGTGCGGGCCCCGACCCCTTCCGCAGCTGCCGAAGGTGTTACCGAGGACGCGGCGACACTGACCATCGAACTGCGGGCCCGGGCGGGCGAACTGGTCCAGGGGCTCCGCCGCCGGACCCGGACGGAGGCGGAGCGGACTCGACGGTCGGCCCGGGCGCTCCTGGAAGCCTGGCAACGCCGAATCGCTGAACGGCGGTCGCGGCTCGCCGTGTCGGCCGGAAGATTGGATGGCCTGAGTCCGATCGGTGCGCTGCGCCGGGGATTTGCAGTCGCTCTGGATTCGGACGGGCGTGTGCTGCGCTCCGCTGGGGAATTCAAGGCTGGAGCGGATTTTGTCTTGCGCCTCGTCGATGGTCGGATCTCGGCGACAGTCGCTTCGATGGAACTCGAGGCGCACCCGCTGCCCGCCAACCCGAACATCGCCCGAGGGGCGGAGGATGATGCGACGTGAGCGAGAGGAATACCGGGCCGACAGAGGGAGATGAAGACCGCCGCGGATTCGAGGAACTGATGGCTGAGCTGGACAGGATCGTTTACGAACTCGATGGTGGCGATGTCGAGCTCGACGAAGCTCTCGCTCTGTTCGAGACGGGAGTGAGCAGGCTTCGGGAAGCAGGTCAGATGCTCGATTACGCGCAGGGGAAAGTCGAGGCGTTGATCGGGTCTGCGGCGGGGGAGTTGTCCGCGATCGACTTCGACGCTGCGATCGGCCCGGACGACGAGACTGACGAGGCGTGAGATCCATACCCGCAGAGCCGGACTTCCTGGACTCGTGGAGAGACCAGATCGAGGCTGCTCTGCTCGAGTTTCTCGACACGGAACTCGCCGGGATCCCGGGGGAACTGGCCGAGCCGCTGCGGTATGCCGTTCTGAGCCCGGGGAAACGCATTCGGCCTTTGCTCATGATGGCTGCGTATCGCGCCGCCGGGGGCACTTCGAGTCGCATCGTGGATCTTGCCTGCAGCGTCGAGCTCGTCCATGCGTATTCGCTGGTCCACGATGACCTTCCATGCATGGACGACGATGTGCTTCGACGGGGACGCCCGACCGTGCACGTCCGGTTCGGGGTTGGCCCGGCAGTGATTGTGGGTGCGGCGCTGATGCCGCTCGCCGTGCAGGCCATCCTGCGTTCGGCCGGACCCGTCGCCCTCGACGAACTGACGACCCGCCGACTGATCACCAGCCTTACGGCGGCCTCTGGCGCTGCGGGCATGGTCGGCGGCCAGCTACTGGATCTCCGGGCCGAGGGCCGGGATGTGGGACGCGACGAGTTGGAGAGAATCCACACGGGGAAGACGGCTCGACTGATCAGCGCGTCGGTGGCGATGGGCGGGATTGCGGCCGGTGCCGATGACGCGGAGGTGGTGCGCCTGGAGCGCTTCGGCCTGCAGCTCGGGCTGGCCTTTCAGGCGATCGACGATATTCTGGACTTGCGGGGTGACACTCAGAAGTTGGGCAAGGAAAGCGGGCGCGACACGGCCCTCCGCAAGGCGACGTATCCGGGCCTGTTCGGCCTTGAAGAAGCGGAGAACATGAGCCGCCGGCTCGCGTCCGCCGCAGCCTCCGAGCTGGCGGAACTCGAAGAATCGGCCGAGCTGAGGGACCTGGCGGGATACATCATCAACAGGAGCCACTGACGTGCGAGTCGGCGTACACGGGCACACCGGGCACAATACGCTTCCGGACGC
Source organism: Gemmatimonadota bacterium (assembly GCA_039585915.1). Taxonomy (GTDB): domain Bacteria; phylum Gemmatimonadota; class Gemmatimonadetes; order Palauibacterales; family Palauibacteraceae; genus Carthagonibacter. The sequence goes on along the minus strand of JBDGUZ010000028.1, from coordinate 12,667 downwards.
TCTCCGTAAGCTCGATGAATATGCAGACGAACTCGGACTCGAGTTCTATCTGTCTGATGAGATGGCGTCCGTAGTCGACGACAGCGGCGCGCCCCTGCTCGAGGGCGAGCCATTGGGGGATGATCTGGATGGACTGGACGTCCTCCTCACGCTGGGTGGCGATGGAACGCTCCTTCGCGGTGCGGGGATAGCGGGCCCGGAGGATGTGCCGGTCCTCGGGTGCAATCTCGGACGTCTCGGGTTTCTTACCGCGGCTCCAGCCAGCCGCCTGGGTGAGGTGCTGCAGCGGTTCCAGACCGGTGACTACGTGGAGGAGCGGAGGCTGGCCCTCGACGTACAGGTCCTTCGGTCGAAGTCCGCGGAACTGAGTGAGAACGGAGAGGAACTAGTTTCCGGGAGCACGACCGATCGCCACCAGATGTGGAGCGGTTACGCCCTGAACGATGCCGTTGTTCACAAGGGTGGTTTCGCGCGGCTGATCCGCATGCGCGTATGGGTAGACGACGAGGAGATCGGGCAGTACAGCGCCGACGGGATCGTGATCGCGACGGCGACCGGCTCTACGGCCTACAGCCTGTCGGCCGGTGGACCGATCCTCGTTCCCCAGATGGACGCGATCGTAGCGAGCCCGATCTGTCCGCACACGCTCGCGGTGCGCCCCGTAGTGATTCCCGCCGATTCAGTCATCACGATCGAGCTCACGAGCGATGTGGGCGGGATCCTGGTAACGGTGGACGGGCAGCCTGGCGGAAGTGTCGAGCCCGGAGACCGGGTCCGCGTGTCTCGCTCTCAGCATCCCGTGCGCCTCATCCGGCTCCCTGAGCACAATTTCTTCCAGGTCCTGCGTCAGAAACTGCGCTGGGGAGATGTCCGGCCGAGTGAACGCTGATGTCGCGTTCGTGAGGCATCGGAGCCAGGGTCGGAAATGCTGACGGAGCTCCGAATTCGCAACTACGCAGTGATCGACGAAATCCACGTCGAGCTCGGTCCCGGGCTGAATGTCCTCAGCGGTGAGACCGGTGCGGGCAAGTCGATCATCGTGGGCGCGCTGTCGCTCCTGCTCGGCGAGCGCGCAGCGGCAGACGTGATCAGGGCGGGAGAGGACAGGGCGATCGTCGAAGGCGTGTTCGATCTTCCGGACGATTCCGTGCTCCGGGAGCGGTGCGATGAGTTGGGGATCGACCTGTCGGACGACTGTCTCATCCTGCGGCGCGAGTTGCAGCGGGAAGGTCGCAACCGCGCGTGGGTGAACGGGTCTCCGGCCACGGCGGGACTGATCGGTGAGATCGGCGGTGCGCTGGTCGATCTGCATGGACAGCACGAGCACCAGGCGCTTCTGCGCCCCGCTGCGCAACGACGAATCGTGGATGAATTCGCCGGTGCCGGGCCGGTGGCGGCCGATGTGAAATTGGCATGGGAAGCAGTGCGGGCTTCCCGGATCGAGCTCGAAGAAGTCCGCCGCCGGGTTGCCGAAGCGCGGGAGAACGCGGACCTCCTGCGGAGGAAGGCAAAGGAGATCGAGAGCGCGCAGATCAGGCCGGGAGAGGAAGACTCACTGGCGGCGGAGATCCGGAGACTCGAGCACTCCGAGGAGCTGCTGGCCCTGTCGGGTGAGTTGCACGAGGTGGTATACGGCGGCGAAGCCGCCGTAGTGGACCGGCTTGGTGCGCTGCGGCGGGCGCTGGACTCTCTGCTGCGGATCGACCCCGAGGCGGGCGAGATCGAAGAACTGTACGAGACAGGTCGAGCGACGCTGGACGAGCTCGGACGACGGCTTCGCGATTATCGGTTCAGGGTCGAGCACGATCCAGGCCGGCTGACCTCGCTGCGCCAGAGACAGGACCTGCTGTATCGGCTGCGTCGGAAGTACGGTGGCACACTGGAGGATGTCGAGGCCGAGGGAGACCGGGCCCGGGCCGAGCTCGATTCTATCGAGACATCGGAAGATGAGATCGACCGCCTGGAAGTCGAGGAGCGACACCGCAGAGAGGCCCTTTCCGGACTGGCAAACAAGCTGGGTGCCGCCCGCCGCGACGCCGCAGAGCGGCTCGAGAGGGAGGTGACGGGCCAGCTGCCGGACCTCGGAATGCCGGGTGGCCGATTCCGAGTCGAGCTGACGTCACTGGAGGAACCGGGTCCCGACGGAGCAGAGGCGATCCGATTCCTGGTCACCCTGAATCCGGGTTTCGAACCGGGACCCCTGTCGCGCGTGGCTTCCGGTGGCGAGCTGAGTCGCGTGATGCTAGCCCTCAAGAGCGTGCTGGCTACGGTGGACGCGGTGCCAAGCCTCGTTTTTGACGAGATCGATGCAGGAATCGGGGGACGCGTCGCTCACCACGTGGCCGGGCGCCTGGGACGGGTCGCGCACTCACACCAGGTGTTTGCGATTACTCACCTGGCGCAGATCGCAGCTCGGGCCGACGTACACCTCCGAGTTGAGAAGACGGGACAGGCTGGCCGGGTTGCGACCCGCGTGGTTCACCTGGAACACGAGACCCGCGTCGAGGAACTCGCCCGGATGCTGGGAGGGGATCCGGAGAGCGAAGTGTCGCTGAGACACGCGCGGGAACTGCTGCTCCGGTCAGTTGGAGACGAAACTCAGAACAACTGAATCGGAAGCCTCACGTTGAACGTCATGATGTCGGAGGCGGGCGTCTGTCCCCCTCCGCCGGCAATCGACCCCTGCCATACGAGCGACATCTCCAGCGGGAAGTTGGCAAGCCCGGCCACGAATCGGGGCGTCGTCCGATAATAGGCTCCTACCCCCAGCCTGTGCCGGGTCTGACTCGATTCGCTCGCCAGGGGTGAGGGGTCGGGAAGTCCCTCGCCCGTGTACTCGTCAGATCCCTTGTTGCGCCACTTGTACTCGATTCCGAGGGAAATCGTCTCGTTCATTCGAAAGCGGGGAGACAGTCGGAGCTCGAACACATCCCCCAGGTTCCGGTTCACCGTCCGCTCCTGGGAGCTGTACGCGAACGGATGATCCGGATCGCGGACCCGCATCACGAGTTCGTCCTCGAGCTGCAGAGTGTACTGCGCGCTGCCCACGATCCACAGCCATGTCCCCACCTGGGCGTCCTGCCACAAGCCGAGCTCCAGGTCTGTCGTTCCGTCGCCGATGGGCTGTTGCAGGGCGGTGGAGGGAACGAGGTAGGGATCGGCGTCGGCGGCCGACAGGGGGATCCTCATTCGTGCCCCCACCGTTGTCCGGAATCGCACTCCCGAGCCTCGCAGGTCCGGCTCCCGGGTTGCCCGGAAGCGGTCTTCGTCCACCCGAGTGATCGGCTCGAACGTGTCCAGAAGAAGAACGCGCAGCCCGACTTCGGCCTCTCCGGGAGCCCAGCCACGAGTGGTGTCGATCAGCGAGTCCACGCCGATCGGTGCCCCCCCGAGGATCGGCTGCAGGTCCGAGCTCCGGGCCGAATCCGGAAGCGTCAGCGTCGGCAGAGTGAGTCCGAACGCCGTGTACCGAGAGGACATCCATTCATAGCTGCCAGTCAGTTGAGCACCGGCCGTGGACAGGGCCGTCGGGAGCAGGTGCTCGTCGTTCACGCGCGACTCCATGGCGAGCCCGAACTCCAGCGATTCCTGATACAACTGCCGCGCGACGGCTTCCTGCTCAGGCGTGAGCGTTCCCCCGTCGATAAGGGCGAGGAGGTCGGAGAGAGCCAGGGAGTAGGGGCCGAAGAAAGCCTCCGGGACCGGGAACGCACTGGAGGACGGAATGAAGTTGGCGGTGGTGGAATCGTAGGTGTAAGACGATTGGGTCATTCCGCGCACGAGAGGGACCATCACATCCACGGCGACCCGGTTGAACAGGCCGAACGACAGTCCGAGGGGAATCCGGCGCATGTCTTTCGTGATCGTGCCGTATTCGAGACTGCCCAGCGACACGTCCGCGGCGGAGAGGGAATCGTACCCCAGGGCTGCAGCATCACGGTTGAGGTCCGCGAGAAGCGGATCCATGCCGGGGAACAACCGCTCGACGATCGGCCCCTCGTATTCCGAATGAAGCGGTTCGCGGGAGCCGTCGCTCAGGGTCGCGCTCCCGAGCGCGTACTGGTCGCTCCAAATTTCCCAGCTTGGAGAGATCTCGATCCACAGCGCTCCGTGGGCCGGAATCCGCGCATCCCGGTCGGTCGCCTGGGCCCGCCCGCTTCCAGGGGAGGCGGCCAGAAGTCCGGCGGTCACGACGAGAACGAGGCCGGACCGGCGTTCGAGGATGGATCGCATCGAATCTCCGGGCGCGTGTAGATGCAGCATCGGACCCGAATATGCTCGCTGCTCCGAAGCGGGCACAAGTCGGCCGCGGAGCTGTCCCCCGGCCCCTTTCGTGTCTCCACCGCTCTCGATACCATAGTGCCGCGTCCGAGCCGGTCGGGCGTGACGGCGCCGTGGCCGAGCGGCTAGGCAGGGGCCTGCAAAGCCCCCTACTCCGGTTCGAATCCGGACGGCGCCTCTGGACCGGCCTTGCGGCCATCCCGTACCCGGGAGGCAAGGGCCGCTCATCTCTCAGGCCTGGATTCCGACGCGTGAAGCGAGTCGTCACCCTCGACAACGTGCTGGCGTCGCTGCTGGTATTCATCCCGGTGGCGATCGTGATGCGCTACGGCATGGGAATGGACGGCACGCCGGTCTTCCTCACGGCGGCGATCGCGATCATCCCGCTTGCCGGATACATGGGGCGCGCCACGGAGAGACTGGCGGAGCACGTCGGCGCGGGAGTGGGCGGACTGCTCAACGCGACGTTCGGGAACGCCGCCGAGCTGATCATCGCGGTCCTCGCGCTTCGGGCTGGCCTGCACGATGTGGTGAAGGCCTCGCTCACCGGCTCGATCATCGGCAACATCCTGCTCGTATTCGGACTCAGCGCTCTCGCCGGTGGTCTCAAACATCCCCCGATCCAGCGGTTCAATCGGACAGCTGCCAGCCTCGGCGCGACGATGCTCGTGCTGAGCGCGATCGGACTGGTGATCCCCGCGATCTTCCACACGCTGGCCGGCGACGGGCACATGGTGGTCGAACGGAATCTCAGCTTAGACATCTCGATCGTGCTGATGATCACCTATGTCCTCAGCCTGGTATTCAGTCTGCGGACACATTCGGATCTCTACCTGGGCGCAGCGCACGCGGACGATGACGTCGAATCGCCCGGGCACGAGAAGAAGGGTGGCAGGGAGGACGCGCTGCGGGCCCTGGGCCTGCTCGTTCTCTCCGCCGCCGCCGTGGGATTCATGTCCGAGATGCTGGTCGGCAGCCTGGAGCTGGCGGCTCACGAGCTCGGAATGACCGAGGTGTTCGTAGGCGTCATCCTCGTGGCGCTGATCGGCAACGCGGCCGAGCACTCGACGGCTGTGCTCATGGCGCTGAAGAACAAGATGGACCTGTCCGTGAACATCGCCCTCGGGTCGTCGATTCAGATCGCGCTGTTCGTAGCCCCGCTCCTGGTGTTCGTAAGCTATTTCATCGGGCCGGAGCCCATGGACCTCCGATTCACCGGCCTCGAGGTCGTCGCCGTCGTGATGTCGGTCGGAATCATGGCCCTGGTGTCGCAGGACGGAGAGTCTCACTGGATGGAAGGCGTGCAACTGCTCGCCGTGTACCTGATGCTCGGTATCGCCTTCTATTTCCTTCCGGTGTAGGCACCGGGGCAACCACTCGTCCGCTGGTCGCGTCTAACAGTCCGGCTGGGTCCGTCGGGGCGTTTCTTCCTCCCTGGCCCCCTCAGCGGGACGAAGGATCCAGGTGTTGTCGTGAGGGGAGGATGATCGACGTCGTGCATTCTCCCGTAACTCCTTACCCGATCGGTGCAGGCCACACATGAAGTCGCGCTACATCGTCACCCTGATCGTGCTTGCTCTGGGAATCGCCGCGATCACCGGGATCTACTTGAGGCTCCAGGAGAACGCGGCCACCGACGACGAGCCGGACAGCGAGAACAGCGCGGTCGTCGATTCCGCGCTCGAAGCGGCTCGCGGAACCGCCGCGACGTCGGCGTTCGCCACCGGCGTCGCCGTGCCGGTCGAGGGCGGTGTCGCCCAACGGGGCACATTCGTGATCTGGGCCAGCGCCGAAGGACAGGCGGCAGCCCTGAGGACCGCCCTGCTGGCGGCGGAGGTCACGGGGTCGATCGTCGAGGTGCCGGTGCGCGAGGGCGACTTCGTGCGGGCGGGTCAACTGGTCGCGCGAATCGACCCGAGCGTGTACGAGCTGGATCTGAAGGAGGCCGAGGGCGCGCTGGACCAGGCAATGGCCACCTACAACGAACTCACGCTCGGGGACGAGCGGATCGAAGACGAATCCCTGCGGGAACAGCGCCAGGGCCAGGCGAGGGTGCGCAGCGGCCTGGCCGGGTCGGAAGCTCGGGTCGAGAAGGCGCGCTACGATCTGCAGAAGACCGAATTCCGGGCGCCGTACGCCGGCAGGGTGGCGAATCTCTCCGTTGACGTCGGATCCCGGGTCGGTCCGGCGGATTCCGTAGCCATGATCGTCGATGTGTCGAGCGTGGATGTGGACGTGCAGGTACTGGAGAGCGAGATCGCCGCTGTGGCGCGGGGCCGGGAAGCGACGGTGCACTTCACGGCGTTCCCGGGCGAGGAATTCACGGGCGTCGTCGTGTCGGTCAACCCGGTCGTAGACCCGATGAGCCACGTGGGCCGGGTGACGGTCCGGTTGAGGAATCCCGAGGCGCGGATCCTCCCCGGGATGCACGCCAACGTCCGCATCGCGGGCGCGCTGTACGAGGACCGCGTCTCCGTTCCGAAGGAGTCCATCGTCGAGCGGAGCCGGCGCGAGGTCGTATTCGTGTTTGAGCCATCAGAAGAAGGCAGCACCACGGGGCTCGCGAAATGGCGGTACGTGACGACGGGGCTGGAGAACGAAGACTGGGTCGAGATCGTGTCGTCGGACGATACCGACATGGTACAGGAAGGCGAGATCGTCCTCGTCGGAGGGCACACCACGTTGACCCATGACGCCCGGGTCCGACTGGCCGTTCTGGACGGTGAGGAGGTGCAGTGAGCCCGGGCGGAGCTCCGGCGGCAGTGGGAGCCGTTCGCGGAGTCACACGAAGTCTCGTGAGCATGGTCCTGGTCGGGCTGCTTTCGTCTCCGCTTGCCGCACAGCAGGTCGTGACGCTCGAAGGGGCGCTGGAGATGGCCCTCACCCGTAACCCGTCACTCGAGTCCGCCGAGGCCTCCGCGGCCGCTTCTTCCTCGGCCCGGTGGGCCGACTGGGGCGCATTCCTGCCCACGGCCCGGGCTAACGTGTCGCTGTCGCAGACCGACTTCACGAACGTCACGTTTCTCACGCCGGAGGGGTCGCCCAGCATCATCGATCCACCGCTCACGGATGTGTCAAAGGGCAGCAATGCGTCGCTTGTCTTCGGTCTCCAACTGCTGAATCCGGAGCGGATCGCAAACGTGAAGGCCGGCGGCGCCCGAAAGGACGCTGCGTATCTGAGGCTCACGGCCGCGCAGCGGACGGTGATCCGCGACGTGAAAATGGCATACTTCGAGGCGCTGAAGCAGACACAGTTGCTGGATGTGGCGGAACGGCAGCTCGTGGCCCGGCACGCCGATCTCGAGGTGACACGGGACCGATACAGAATCGCGGCCGCTTCGAGAAGCGATCTGCTGGGTGCCGAAATGGATGCCTCGGATGCTGAGCTCCGGGTGCTGCAGGCGGAAGATGGCCTGGGCCAGGCGATCCGCGGACTGCAGGTCGTGATGGCCGATCCGGTCAGCAACGTAGCCGGCCTCGTCACGCTCGTGGACGTGGAGAACGTTCCTGACGCCGATGCGCTGGATGGAGCGTTGCTCGTGCGTGCGGCGCACGAGTCGAACCCGACGCTTGCGGCATTGCTGAAAGACGAGGCAGCGGCGACGAGCGATCTGTGGGCGGCTCGTGCCACATACCTGCCGCAGATCGACCTGGGTTTCGTTCTCGGACGCGGCAAGCAGCTGGGCCGGGATGAGAGCCTGCTCGATTTCGAACCCGCCAACACGAGCTCGACGTTTCAGATCATCGGATCGTGGAGTCTGTTTCAGGGGTTCGAACGCAAGCGTCAGACGGCACTGGCCGACGAGCGGATCACCCGGGCGCGGGCCGACTGGACGGCGGGTACCCTGCAGCTGGACAAGGAAGTGCGGGACCTGGTGCAGGAGATCCAGCGACGCGATGCACGACTGGAGATCCTCGAGCGCAATCGCAACCTGGCAGACGAGCGACTCGAGCTCGCACGCGAGCAATATCGGCTGGGGAGCATCCCGTACTTCAACCTCCAGCAGGCGATCGATCGCACGACACAGGCGGAGCAGTCGCTGTTCACGGAGCGATACGACTACTTGATTCGGTGGGCTCAGCTGGAGGAAAAAGTCGGACCGGCACTCGCATCCGGCCCGGCGAACGCGCCGGCCGCTCCCTGAGGGCAGGAGAAGGGAATGTCGATCTCCGACCTATCGATCAGGAGACCAGTCGCGACGTCGATGCTGTACGTGGCGATCGCGGTCGTGGGCGTCGTCTCGTTTCTCCGGCTACCGATCGACCTGCTCCCGGATGTCTCGTTTCCGACGCTCTCGGTGTGGACGAGCTATCCCGACGCGGGGCCCGCGGAGGTGGAGCGATTCGTAACCGAGCCAGTCGAGGCCGCCCTGAGCCGGGTTCCCGGTGTCCGGTCGGTGGACTCCCGCTCACGGGAGGGCCAGTCGCTCGTTCGTCTCCAGTTCTACTGGGGCACGGACATGGAGTTCGCGATGCTCCACGTGCGAGAACGCCTCGACAATCTCGTCGGCGTTGTTCCCGAGAGCGCGGACCGACCCGTGATCCTCAACTCGGATCCGACCAACGATCCGATTCTCTCCCTTGCGGTGACGGGAGCCGATCTCGCTGAATTGCGCGATCTGGCGGACGCGGTGTTCAAGCGCCGGTTGGAGCAGCTGGATGGGGTAGCGCTCGCAGCGATCACCGGCGGACCGGTGCGGGAGATCCAGGTGGTCGTGAGGCCGGATCTCCTGCAGGTGAACGACGTGAGTGTGTCCGACGTCACGCAGGCGCTGGACCAGGCGAATTACAGCGCGCCAGGGGGCACGATACGGCGGGGGAGATTTCGCTACAGCCTCCGTACGCTCGGCGAGTTCCAGACCGTCGACGAGCTGATCGACGTCGTGGTGGCGCGGCCGGAAGGCGGCGGCGTGGTTCGGCTGCGGGACGTGGCGACCGTTCAGGAAGGTGAGGCCGAGCGTGAAACGGTCGCCCGATTCAACGGAATTCCGGCGATCGGCCTGCTGGTCTACAAGGAAGCCGGTTCCAACACGGTGCGTGTGGCGGACAAGGTGGACGACACTCTCGAGCAGCTGCGGGCCGAATTCCCCGACGTGACGATCGAGGTCGCCTCCAGCCAGGCCACGTTTATCCGAGATGCGATTTCGAACGTGGTCCAGGCGCTGGCGCTCGGGGGAGTGCTCGCGTTCCTCGTGCTGTTCTTCTTTCTGCGCGATCCCCGATATCCGGTGGCCGTGGGCCTGGCGATCCCGATCTCGGTCCTGGCGGCGTTTACGCTGTGCTACCTGTTCGACGTCAGCCTAAACGTGATGTCGCTCGGCGGCCTCGCGCTCGGCGTGGGAATGCTGGTGGACAACTCGATCGTGGTGCTGGAGAACGTGTTCCGACACCGGGAGGAGGAAGGGCGGGGCCCGGTCGAGTCGGCCTCGATCGGAGCGCGGGAAGTCGCGGGCGCGATCACGGCTTCCACGCTGACGACGATCGCCGTGTTCGGACCGGTGTTGTACGTGAAGGGCGTGGCCGGTGCGTTGTTCGCGGACCTGAGCCTCGCGGTCGCGTTCTCGCTGCTCGCCTCCCTGCTCGTCGCTCTCACCCTGCTCCCGGTCCTGGCCGCGAAGTTCGCTGTCGGGAGCGACCTGGAGGAGGAGACGGAGGCGCTCGCGACCGACGATCTCGTGTCGGAAAGCACCGTCTCCGCCACGTTCGATGGCCGACTGCGACGGACTTTAGGTTCGGCCGCACGTGGCGCCCGCTCGATTCCCCGTCGAATTGCCGGCGTATTAGGCTGGATCTGGCAGTCGATCGTCATCACGTTCCGCGACTTGACGCGCGCCACCGGTCGCGTGCTTGGAAAGCTGACACGTCCGGCGCTCGATGCGTTCGATCGCGGCTTCACGAAGTTTACCGCGCGTTACGAGTCGACCCTGCGCTCGGCGCTCGACAGAAGGGGACTGGTGATGGCGCTCGCCGGCGCGAGCCTCGTCCTGGCGATCTTCCTCGGTTCCACGCTTCCGCTGGGAATGATGCCGGATGTGGACGAGGGTGCATTCCGGGTGGAGTTGAACCTCCCGGTCGGCACGCCGATCGAGGTTACGGCGGATGCGGCTGCACGGCTCGAGAGCCTGCTGCTCGAGTCCGGGAACGTCGATGCCGTGTTCGCGCGGATCGGACGCGCGCGGGAGTCAGAACTGGCGACACGGGAACTCAGCGGGCTCAACAGCGCGGCGCTCGACGTCCGGATCCGGCCAAACGGCCCGCCAGTGACGACGGTGGTGAACGAGTTCCGCGGAGGACTCCGGGGCACGAGCATCGACCCGCAGGCGGTGTCGATCGAGACGGGCCGGAGCACCTCACTCGGTCGCGCGCTCGGGGTCTCGGGGGCCGACCTCGCGGTCAAGATCCGCGGCGAAAACCTCGACAGCCTGATAGCCGTGGCGGAACAGGTGGCGGAGCGGCTCGAAACGGTGCACCGGCTGGCGGACGTCCGGATCGACCTGGAGATCACGCAGCCCGAGCTCGAGATCGAAGTGGACAGGGCGGCAGCGGCTCGTTACGGCGTCTCGGTGACTGAGGTGGCCGACGCGATCGAGGCATACCTGCGAGGGGTCGAGACGGATCGGCCGTACACGGAGTTCTCCGACAAGATCGACATCCGAGTGGCGTTGCCCGAGGCCGATCGGGCCCAGCTGTCCGACGTGCTCGCGCTGACGCACGAGGGAGTACCGATCGGTGAGCTGGTGCATGTGCGCCAGGGTTACGGGCCGGTGGAGATCAGGCGGGTCGATCAGAGCCGCACCGTCCAGGTTCTCGCGGACGTGCGCTCCGGAGGGCTCGACGATGCCGTCCGCGAGGCCGAGGCGGCCCTGGTGGACGTGCCCCTGCCATCGTTGACTTCGATGCGAGTCGGCGGCGAGAACGAGGAAATGCGGGAGAGCTTCCGGTCGCTCGGGTTCGCGTTTCTCCTCGCCCTGTTTCTGGTGTTCCTCATAATGGCGGCGAAGTTCGAGTCGCTGATTCAGCCTCTCGTCGTGCTCGTCTCAGTTCCGCTGGCAGCGATCGGCGCCGTTGTCGCGCTGTGGATAGCGGGAGCCGGGTTGAACGCGATGAGCGGAATCGGGATGGTGATCCTGATCGGAATCGTGGTCAACGACGCGATCATCAAGGTCGACTTCATCAATCAGAAACGGGCCGAGGGCGACTCGAAGCGTGACGCGATCCTCGAGGCGGGGCGTCTGCGCCTGCGTCCGATTCTCATGACCACGGTCACGACGGTCCTCGGCCTGCTGCCGCTGGCCGCCGGCTGGGGCGCGGGAGCGGACCTCAGGGCGCCGCTGGCCGTTGCCGTGATCGGTGGGCTGATCTCCGCGACCGTCCTCACACTGATCGTCGTTCCGGTGGTCTACTCACTGGTCGTGTCGCCACGGGAGCGCGTAGCGTCTGCCGTGGAGTTCGAGGTGGGTCCGGCGCGATGATCGACCTGTCGATCAACCGGCCGGTCGCCACGGCGGCGATCTACTTCGCGCTCGTGGCACTGGGTGCGTACAGCTTCCGGTTGATCCCGGTCGAGCTCCTGCCCGACGTCGACTACCCTCGGCTAACGATCAACGCTTCGTGGAGGGGCGCGTCGCCGGAGGCGATGGAGGCGTTCGTCACATCTCCGCTCGAGTCCGCGGCGCAGCAGGTCAGGGGCGTGCGGAAGATCACCTCCACTTCGCGCAGCGACGATCGAGGTACGGGCTCGACATCGGAAATCGACGTGGAGTTCGAGCGCACGGTCCGGATGGACTTCGCCCGCCTGGACCTCAGCGAACGGATCTCGGCGCTGCGAGAGGAGCTTCCGCCCGGGGTGCTGCCGCAGGTCCAGCCCTACGTTCCAAGGGAATTCTCGGACGAGGAGCAGGCCTTCCTGTCCTACCAGATCCGCGGCCCTCACACGTTCGGCTACCTCGCGGAGCTGGCGGAGGATGAAATCCAGCCGGCTCTCGCTGCCGTCGACGGAGTCGCTTCGGTAACGATCCGTGGAGATCAGCAGCGAGAGGTCTCCATCGAGCTGGACGGGAAGAAGCTGGAGTCGCTCGGGCTGAGACCGATGGACGTCGAAGCGAGGGTCCGGGAGCTCTCGACACTCCGGGCTCCGGGTTCGCTGGTGCTGTCCGGGCGGCAGGTCGCTCTCGCCGTGCGGACGCGGGTGGAGCGGGTCTCGGAGCTCGAGGAGCTGGTTCTGCTCCAGCGCCCGGAAGGTCCTGTCCGACTGCGGGATGTGGGGACGGTGCGGGAGACGACCGCGGACCCGTTGATGTACTACCGGATCGACGGCCTCCCGACGATCTCGCTCATCATCTCCCGGGAGTCGGGGACCAATGCGGTACGGGTGGCGGAGCATGTC
>JBDGUZ010000027.1:0-18408 GCA_039585915.1 Gemmatimonadota bacterium | reverse complement strand
TAACGAACCTGCGCCGCTCGTCGTTCGAATGCGCGAGGTTTACCCCCATACGGAGATCCCTCGGCGTCCAGCGGAACCGGAGGTCCCGAAGGTTCTTCATGAAAACGCTCTGCGACAGGACTCCCGGCAGGCCATCGATCGCGCTTTGCATGAACCCCGGAAGCAGCTGGAATGACGCGTCCGCTACGGGACGCGACCAGTTCGCGACCGCCGTCCAGCCCGATCCGTTCGCCTCGGTCTGCGTGGTGGTCGCTCCGGAGGTGCGGTACGAATAGCCCAGACGGAGTCCGTCGATCGTGGCGCGGGCCACGCGACCGTTCGATCGCGTCTGCTTGGACAATCCCGTGTTGAGCCTCGTGACTGAGCTCTCGGGCGTTCGCAATCCCTCGATCTCGGGTGCGAACACATCGGTTTCCGCGAGGAAGTACGGATCGCTTGAAGCGCCTCGGTGCTGAAATTCGAATGGAATCGCCAGCCCCATGTTCTTCGGCAGGAATCTCCCGATCTGCACCGCGACCCGGGTGGAATAGTCACTGGATGACTCGTAAGGCGGATTCGTGCCCAACTGTCTGAAGAATGGGTCCCGGTTGTTGTACGATCCCTCGAGCGTGATCACGTCAGAGAGATTGACCCGCACGTGACCCCGCATCGCTGAGCCCGTCTGGTCGGCGGCCTCGTCCAGCCGCAGATCGTCAACCCAGATGCGTCCCGGTCCTACACCGGTAGATCCCGGATTCTCGATACCGAGCGCCAGCTCCCGAATCGCCGACAGATTCGGGGCCCTGGAGCGATCGTTGATCACGATCGCCATCGTACTGTCCCCGTCAGGGAACACGTCCACGTCCCACAGCACGAAGGTCGTGTCGTTCGGCAGCGCGGATCCTGCATCGACGATGCGCCTTTCCGCTTCCGTTCGAAGCTGAATCCAACGCTCGATGTTGATCAGCGTTTCGGGATTCCAGTCACTCTGCCTGGGCTGGCCGGCCGGCGATACGAGGCTCGTCCGGTACAGGTAGAAGTTGTTCGTATCAAATCCCATCCGGAGGTAGAAACGCAGGGGGGAGGTCAACCCCCAGTCCCCGTCGACCGCCAGATTCCAGGCACGCAGGCGACGGTAGGTGAGGAAGTCCCGGGGTCGCTCTGTGAATCGGCGATACACCTCGATTCTCTCGCCTGCCGGTACGTCGGAAAACGCGACCTGCAGCGATTGCTCGTTGATCGTCTGGGTAGAGAGACCCAGCTGATCGGCGGCATCGGCTTCCTCCGCCACGATGCCTGGTGGGGAGATGTAGTCGGAATCAGTCGTCGAGATTGGCCCGACGGAAACCTGCTGGGCCGTACCCGGGACCTCCCCGATGAAACCATCGAGGCTGCCCGTGTTACCTCGTTTCAGCCATGGTGAGCCGGCGAATTCCATCCGACTCAGGAGCACCGTACCGGGCGCACCCGACGTCAGGGTCATCCGGACATGACGCACGTTCTGCTGCTCGGCGCCGGTCGCATTCACCTCGTAGTCCGGAATCCGGAGCGGAATCCGATACAGGTTGAACTGGAACTCGCCTCCTGTCGGCCGGACCAGGTATCGCGAGTCGACGGTCAGCGGGACGACGTAGCGGAAGTACCTCTCGTCCCGGTTCAAGAAGTTGTCGGAATTCAGGTCTTCCGAGTCCTCGAGACCGTTTCCTGTCGTGCAGTTCGCGCGCTCGTCTCCGAGCGGATACGCGGTCTCGTTGGCCGTAGCGGTACATCCCTGGTCCCAGATTCCCGTGTCGTCCTGGTTGCCCCACACACCGACCAGGGGATCCACCTCCTGGTCGAGAACGCCGAGACCCGACGGAAACCCGAGAGAGTCGAGGACGAATGCGTCCTCCGACAGGGTGCCTATGTCAATGATCAGGGCAAGTTCCTGGTCTTCGCTCCCCAGCGTGCTCGCATAGAATTCCAGGAACTCCGAGGTCGTCAGGTCGATCCCCGATTCCGACAGCGGGTTTGTCATCGTTACCCAGCCATTATCCCCGGCGTCCGGCAGGTCGTCGAGAGTCACCCACAGGACTCCCTCGGAGTTACCGGCGTTCACCACCTGGAGCGCCGGATCGATCTGGTGAATCAGCAAGGGTCCGCGGACTTGAGTGCCCTCGAGCCACTGCGACTGCCACACGGCATTCAGCTGATTGGTCGCGTCCGGGACATCGGGCAAGAAATCGCCGGTCCCATCGAGATCCGGATTCGATACGATCGAGCCGTGCAACCAGGATCGGGTACTGAGTCCGAGGCGAAGACGGTTGCTCCCCTCGAAGTCCTCGATGTACGTCACGCCGTTGCGGTTCGTCGTCGGATTGGAGGCCGCGATCTCCCCATCGATCGAGATGCGCGACTTCACGTCGGAATCGATGCCTGGAAGTGCGTTCACCAGCCGATCAAGCGCCGCTGCCCCGAATCCCAGCCGGGCGATCACGCCCCCGAGCTGGACACTGCCTGGCTCGAGCCCTACCTGCGGACGATTGAGTACCGTCCCCTCTTTCTGGCTCAGTCCGATGAAATCGATCGCTCCTACTTCACCCAGCGACCACGTACCGGTGAGACCGAAGATGCTACGCTGTGCGATCTGGAAGATCGGCTTCTGTTCGAACTGCACGTCGAGATTCGGGTTCTGCGCTCCTGCGAGCAGGTCCTCCGGCCGCAACAGCGTGAGCTGTCCGATTTCGTAGTCGATCGTATAGTCCTGGCCGAAGACCAGGTCCCGTCCATCTAGCGTCACCCGCTCGCTACCCTGTCGGATTCCGAGCGCTCCAAGCGAGAACGAGCTGGCGACACCGCTGCTGCGGGCCCGGTACTTGAGATTGAGCCGGTACAAGAAACTCGAGTTTCGGATCTGGTCGACGGGTTCGTTGTAAATCGACTGATTCCTGTCTCCTTCCGCCAGCGGGAACGGCTGTCCCTGGAGAGATGGGACCCGCGGGTCCTTGAGCGGCGGGGGGTCCTTGAACGGCTCGAGAGCGGTGAAGACCAGGTAGCTGCCCGTCACGACGTTGGAGCCCGCGAATTCACCGGACGCCGCCGGGCGCCAGACGCGGGCCAGGTCGATTCCGTCGTCCCTGGGCGCATCGTCGAGGCCGAAGATCTCGAGAAACGCGTACTCGGTATTTTGCTCCACCCTGATGACGGGACCCGACTCGACCGGGCCCTGCGAGATCACCAGCTCCACGGACGCCTGCTCGAGATCATCCGATGAAGAGATCCGGTAGATCTGGTGCATCTCCTTTTCCCAGGTCACGCCGCCCGGACGATGGGTCGGAGGATCCCTGAGAAGTGCCAGGCGCGGTATCTCGCCCGTGCCGGTATTCGCGAACTCACGGAATTTGTCCTCGGCATTGAAGTCCCCCACACTGTCGCCCGTGGCCGAGATATACGCGACTGCGAGAGCCTCGTCGCGCTGCGTCCGGGACTTGAGCACCACCCAGAGCCCACTGCGGTGGACGATGAAGTCCTCTCCCTCTACGAGGGGCCTGAAGAATCCTTCGAACACCGCGCTGTCAGGCAGACTTGGATCGGCCGTGAGCGGGCGCCTGGCTACTGCACGCGCCTGAATCACGCCGGACTGGACGTTCTGGTTCTGTGCGAGCGCGATCTCGTGCCGGTAGAGCTTGATCGAGGAGCCGGGCTGCAGCGCAGGGGGCGCTTCAGTTCCCTCGAGGTTTGTCACGTCCAGGTATGGATAGCCGACCTGGTCTCGGGGATCGACGACGAAGAAGAAATGTCCGCTGGAGTAGTTGGCATCGTCGAGAATCACCTCCACGTCCTGATAGGTTCCAGCCTCGGGGCCTCCGACATCGAGCGTGACGGACCGGCTCTCCACGCTGCCCTTCTGTTCGGCGAACACGCCTCGAACCGTCAGCGGACCGACGCGTGCGTCTCCGTGGACCCCGAAATTCCCCGCCGGAATCCCCTGTGAGATGAAGCGGGAGTTCGGCAGCGGAAGCGATACCTGCCCCAACTCCACAAACGTGAGCATCTCATCCGGCTTGCCCTCGTAATAGACGTTCAGGTTATTGGTCGCGTCGAACTCACGGGTCTGGTCGAAATCCACATCGATGTGTACGCGCTCGGTAACCGTACCCCGGGCGACAACTCTCAGTTGGAATTCTGGCGCGATGTCCGGGACCGCTCCCGCGTTGCATCGCTGGCCGGTAGTCAGGAGGCACGGGTTGAAGAACTGCCACCGCGAACCGAGCTGTCCCTGGCCCGCGATCTGGAGCTCCAGATCGGCGATTCCCTTCAGGGCATCCGGTATGATCTCGATTCGCCGCTCGTTTCCGACCGTCACCGCCAATCCCGGGTCGCCTTCGGCCGAGCCGAATCGGTAGAATCGGCGCGCATCGAAATCGGACGGGAGCTTGTCCAGGGTCAGGCCTGCCATCCACATGGTGTCCCGGCGCGCGTCGAGCGTCCGATCGAGCTCCGCGAGATCCGATTCGAGCCAGTCCGACGCTGTCTCGCCCGGCCGACGGCTTCTGGTTCCGAGCGCCTCGGGATAAATGTACCCCTCGATAGGCCACAGAAATGGAATTCGAGTTCTCCCCAGCCGAAGGCCCGTTGCTTCCCGGGCCTCCTGTTCGCCAGCGGCCGCGGTCGAATCCACGATCGCCAGCGTGTCTGCCTGAAACAGGCTGTCCGCTGCGACCAGGCTGTCCGCTGCGACCAGGCTGTCCGCTGCGACCAGGCTGTCTGCCGGGACGACCAGGCTGTCTGCCGGGACAACCAGGCTGTCTGCCGGGACGACCAGGCTGTCTGCCGGGACGACCAGGCTGTCTGCCGCGATGGCCAGGCTGTCTGCCGCGATGGTCGTGTCCGCCGGCTGGGGATCGGGCTTCCCCTCCCCCGGCACCTGGGCCAACAGGGATGGACAGGAGACCAGCAGCAGAACGAGTGACGCCGGGACCGCGGTGAAGATCGCGGAGAGGCGCAGACGTATGCAGGCGCGGGGAGCGCGGAACTGCGCCGTCAAACCGCCCCGACGCTCGACGGGCGACGATCGCAACCGACCGAATCGCGAGAACGGACGCCGCCTTGACCGGGGTCGGACGCCGAACTCTGGGAACGGGTGCCTCTCGGGAGCACGGCCATGGAGCGAGAATATAGGGAGGGGTCAGACAGCCGGAAACGAGGATCGCGCAGAACCGGTCGATTCGCGCGCATTCAGGGGGCTGAAGCTAGAACACTCGCGTGATCACAGCCCAGTCTCGCACCGGCTGGCCGTTTCGCAACGCCGGCTTGAATTCCATCTCCATCGCCGTCTCGATCAACTGGCGATTGAATCGATCGTTCGGCGTGGGCGGCTCGAGTTCCACATCGATCGGGGTTCCCCGCTCATCGACAAGAACCCGCATCCTGACTCGCAGGCCCTTCACTTCCTTCGGGGGATCCCAGTCTGGAATGATCACTCGTGGCTCGGGGACCGTATTCCTGTACAGACCCTCAGCATCGGTTCCCCCGTCTCCAGTGCCCGTCCCACCCGGTACGCCGGGTACGAAGCCGGCGTTCTGGCCGGGGGACGATCCGGGTCGCTCCAGCATCCCGCTGGCTAGAACGGGGGTCTCGACCTCGACCGGCACGACTTCCGGGGCGTCGAGGCTGGGCAACGGTTCCGGAGGTGGCGTGATCTCCACGGAACGGGCGGCAGCAAGGGTGATCGCCTGCATCGCTCCTCCCCCCGCCGCGGCAGACGCGTCACCGGTTCGCAGGCCAGCCGCAATCGAAGCCCCGGGCGCAATGACCTCCGCTCGCCATGCCAGGAACACGACCGCGTGTATCAACACGGACAGGGCCAGACCGATGCGAATCGCGCTTCGGTGCCGCCTGTCATTCCGGCTCGGAGTTGTTCTTGGCCGATCCACAGCCCCCACTTCCTCGCGGCAGGCATCCGTCTCGACACCCACCGGCCTGGGCCGCCACGCCGTCTCCACCGCGGAGTGCGCGGGTCCGTCGTTATTGTATCGCCCGTCCGGTGCGCAGGTTCCGCTTGCCGACCCTGGTGGCCCCGCTCAGATTCCCGCATTCATGAGTTTTCCACCCGGATCGAAGTGCGGGAAGGCGGATTTCCACCTGCGTTTCAGACGAGTATTGACCTGGTTTCGGGGATACCTCCTCCTAGCCCTCATGCCGTTCCAGGCCGCCTGCTGGCGGATCGGCGAACCGGTGGAGAGTTCCGCAGAGGTGACCTGGGCCGCGTACCCGGATACTGTCGTCACAGGATCGGTGTTTTCGTTTGAATTCGCCGGGCCCGTCTCTCCGGACGCCTGTGGCAGGTTGGACACGGTGATCGTGCTCGTGGAGGATTCCACTCTCGTGCTTTCCGGCCGCCGGAGCGTGTACGATACCATGTGCGCGAACGGCCCGGTCAGCTTCTACGAGGCAAGACCGGTGCAACTGCCGAGGTCCGGCACCTGGAGCATTCGGACGGCTGAGGGGCGCGACCTGGGCACGATCGTGGCGGTCGACTCGGGCTCGTTTTCCCCGATGCGCGCCATCGGCGAGGGGACGCTCCATTCGGCCGGAGGATGCCTTCTGTTCGGACCGGGCTGGATCGGCAACCAGCGGCCGTTCGCCCTGCGGGGTGCGCCGGAAGGACTCGACCGGCTCGCCGGGACAGACATACGCGTATATGTGGACGGACACCTAGCGGGCTTTACGTTGTGTGGTGCGTTTGGTTCGAGACCGGTGATCCGAGTAAGCAGGGCGACCGTGACAGACAGCACGGGCGCACAGTATTACACTGGCGAGGAAGGCGACTGACTGACCTTAGCCGCAACAGGGCCACCAGCAACCTGCGACCGACAGCACGAACGGAGGCGTGACCATGACGTTGTACGCGGAGGGGGATGTCTCGACGAGCCCGGTAAATGAGGGGCTGAACAGGCGTCTGGCGGATGAGCTCGCGGAGCTGCAGGAGCGGGGGGTATTCAAAAACCTGCAGCATATCCGCGGGCCGCAGGGCCCGGTGGTGGACCTCGAGGGATACGGCGAAACAGTCAATCTTTGCTCGAACAACTACCTCGGACTGTGCGACGTTCCCGATGTCGTCGCGGGGGTTCGCGAGGCGGCTGACAGGTATGGCGCCGGGACTTCCTCCGTCCGGTTTATCTGTGGGACGTTCGACGTACACCGTGAGCTGGAGGACCGGATCGCGGATTTCCTGGAGACGGAAGCGGCGATCACCTACACCTCCTGCTGGAACGCGAATGGAGGGTTGTTCGCCCCGCTGCTGGACGAGCAGGACGCGTTGATCAGCGATGAGCTCAACCATGCATCGATCATCGATGGAATCCGCCTGTGCAAGGCGCAGCGACACATCTACAAGCACATGGACATGGACTCGCTGCGCGAAGCGCTCGAGAACTCGCAGACAGCGAGACACCGCCTGGTAATGACCGATGGCGTTTTCTCGATGGAAGGGGAGGTCGCCCCTCTCCCCGAAATCAGAGAGTTGTGTGACAGCTACGATGCGATCATGACGATCGACGACTCGCATGCTACGGGCGTCCTCGGCGACACGGGACGCGGAACGCCGGAGCACTTCGGCATGCACGGAGAGATCGATATTATCAGCTCGACCTTGGGTAAGGCACTGGGAGGAATGGCTGGTGGTTTCGTGGCGAGCAGTCGGGAAGTCATCGAGTACCTAATTCAGAGGTCGCGCACTCAGCTGTTCACCAACGCGATCCCCCCGCACTCCGCAGGCGGGGCGCTCGCCGCCATCGACCACCTCGAGGCGCACCCCGAGCTCGTGACCCGGCTGCGGGAGAACACGGCGTACTTCCGGGAGAAGCTCACCGCACTCGGGTACAGACCGATCGAGGGCGACACCCCGATCGTACCCGTGATCGTCGGAGAGACCGCGGACGCGATCGCGCTGAGTACGAAACTGCTGGACGAGGGAGTATTCGTGATCGGATTCGGATTCCCCGTCGTGCCACATGGCAGCGCGAGGATCCGCGCGCAGATTTCGGCTGCACACTCGAGACAGCACCTGGATCGAGCGCTGGATGCCCTGGGCCGAGTCGGCCGAGAGCTCGGCATTATCTGATCCGCCCGTAGAACAGGAGACTCATGAGCGAGCTCATCGTCGCACCATCGCTTCTCGCGGCCGATTTCGCCCGGCTCGGCGAACAGGTGGCTGAAGCTGAGGAAGCCGGTGCCCGCTGGTTCCATTTCGATGTCATGGACGGGCACTATGTGCCGAATCTCAGCATCGGAATCCCGGTGCTGAAATCATTGCGCGCGGTTACCGAGTCGTTTCTCGACGTGCACCTGATGATCGACAACCCCCAGGTGTTTCTCGAGCCGTTCGTGCGCGCCGGCGCTGACCTGATCACGATTCACCAGGAAGTTTCGTTGCATCTGCATCGGGACCTGTATGAGATCCGCCGACTCGGGGCGAAGGTAGGAGTTGCGGTGAATCCGTCCACGCCGGTGGAGACCCTGTTCGAGATTCTCCCGCTCGTGGACCTGGTCCTGGTCATGACGGTCAATCCGGGATTCGGGGGGCAGGCGTTCATCCATGCTGCTCTGAGAAAGGTCGAGCGTGTCCGAGCCATGGCACGGGACAGGAGCCTCCCGGGGCTCCACGTACAGGTCGACGGCGGGATCGGACCGGATACGGCTCCCCAGGCGGCTCGCGCCGGTGCCGACGTCCTCGTGGCGGGATCTTCCGTTTTTCGTGGACCCGGTTCGATCCGCGAGAACTACGAGACTATTCAGAAGTCTCTCGCTATTCGTGTCTGAGCCGGTCGGAACAGGACGCCCGGAATGTCGCGGAGCGGCCCTCGTCCTCTCTGCCAGCCTGCGTGACCAGCTCGCGAGACACGCGGAGGCCGCCTATCCCGGCGAAGCCTGTGGGGCCCTGCTCGGAAGTCTCGAGAGATCGAATTTCCCAACTGTGACTCGTGCGATCCCGCTCCGAAACTCAGACCCTTGGACCGGCGACGGATATCGGATAAGCGTGGATGATCTATACGAACTGTCTCCCGAGGACAGTAGCCGGGAGGAGCGAACGGTAGGCTTCTACCACTCGCACCCGGACCGGACCGCCAGGCCGTCGGAGAGGGACCTGCGATGTGCAATTCCGGGACTGTTGTACGTGACCGTCTCGGTCCGTGCAGGACGTGCCGGCGCCCGAGTGGCCTGGATCGCGAGCGGGGCCGTGCCTGCGGATGCTGACCATCCGTTGCGGAATTGCGCATGCCAGAACTGATCGTCCGAATTCCCGCGCTGTTGACGACCCACGCCGGAGGAGAAACCGAGCTGAGACTCGAAGCGGACACCATCGCGGAGGTCCTCGTCAGACTCGCGGAGCTCGAGCCGTTGCTCGCGAGCCGGATTCTGTCGGACGACGGATCCCGGCGACCGTACGTGAACCTGTTTCTCGACGGGTCGGACATAAAGTCGATCTCCCCGGAAGAACAGCGAATTCATCCGGGTTCGGTTCTCACCATTGTCCCGTCGATCGCCGGGGGGAGACCCGGATCCGGTGACGTTCCTTCTGCCGAGGAACGGTTCCGCTATCATCGACAGATCATTCTGCCGGGATTCGGCGACGAGGGGCAGGCCCTGCTCCGATCGTCGAGCGTTCTGCTCGTCGGGGCTGGAGGTCTGGGGTCACCGGCGGCGCTGTACCTCGCCGCGGCCGGAGTCGGGAGAATCGGCATCATCGACAGCGACACCGTGGACCTGTCCAATCTCCACAGGCAGATCCTGCATGACACGGCTTCCGTCGGTAACAGCAAAGTGGATTCGGCGAAGGCGATGCTCACCCGTCTCAATCCGGGTGTCGAGGTCCTGACGTACGATCTCCGACTCGACGCCGGGAACGCCCTCGAGATCCTCGCCGGCTGGGACGTCGTGGTCGACGGCAGCGATAACTTCCCGACGCGGTATCTCGTGAACGACGCCTGCGTGCTCCTGGGGATTCCTTGCGTGTACGGAGCGATCTTCCGGTACGAGGGACAGGCCTCGGTGTTCGGATCGCCGGGCGGACCGTGCTACAGGTGCCTGTTCCGGGACCCTCCGCCCGCAGAGCTCGTCCCGGGGTGCGAGGAAGCGGGTGTCCTGGGAGTCCTTCCGGGCATCGTCGGAACGATCCAGGCGACCGAGACGCTGAAACTGCTGCTGGGCACCGGCCGTTCCCTCGCCGGAAGGCTGCTCCTCATCGATGCCGGCTCGATGGAGTTTCGAGAGATGGAGGTCCGCCGCGATCCCGAGTGCCCGCTGTGTGGAGAGAATCCAGAGATCACGGGGCTTATCGACTACGAGGCATTCTGTGGCCCCCGAGCGACGGACGTCGCTCCGGAGCCCGGTCCGACAGCGGAGCTGAGCGACCCGATCGCTGGCGTGCTGGAGGCAGCGGTTCTCGACTCCGGTGGCGTTCCGGAAATCGGAGTCAGACAGCTTCGACACCTGCTCGATCGAGGAGCAGAGTTGCAGCTCATCGACGTCCGCGAGGCTCACGAATGGGAGATCAGCAACCTGGGCTTCGCCGGTGCAAAGCTGGTACCGCTGGGTCAGTTGTTCGAACGACTGGATGAACTGGACCCACGGGCGGAGACGGTGGTCTACTGTCGCAGCGGCAGTCGTAGCGCGATGGCCGTGAAGTACATGCAAGCACACGACTTCGTGCGCGCGGTGAATCTAAGGGGCGGAATCAACGACTGGGCCGCGAAGATCGACGCCGGCATGCCGCGATACTGAACCACGGGCCACACACGGTCGCCGGGCCAGGTGGAGTCAGGAGCTCAGAGTCACCTGGCGCACTTCCAGGACGTCCGCGACCTGACTCAGCTCCCGGCGTACATCCGTGGGCAGGTTGACGTCGAGTCCGATTACAGACAACGACTCGCCGCTCTCGGTATCCCTCGACTGGTGGAATTCTCCGATGTTCACTCCGGCGTTTCCAAGCACGGTCCCGACCCGCCCGATCACACCTGGAACGTCGCGGTTCCACACAAACAGAAGGGTTCCTCGCGGGCTCACGTTGACCGGATACGGACCCACCCTCACGAGCGTGCCGGTTCCGTCCGCTCGCAGCGCACCGGCGATCGTCCGCTCCTCCGTCCCGCACCGGGTGCTGACCTCGATCCACGCGAGATGACCCGCCAGCGGCTTGATACGCGACCGAACGACTTCAATCCCGCGGTCCTCTGCCAGCAACAGCGAGTTCACCAGGTTCAGAGGTCCCGCCAGGGTATTCCGGAGCAGTCCTTCCACGACAGACGATGCCACGAGTCGCAGCCCCCTCTGCATCTCGCCCGCAAATCTGATGCTCACGTGATCCGGGCCCTTATCGGAGAGCGCCGCCGCCACGGCTCCCAGCCGGGAACCCAAATCAATCATCGGACGCAGACGGCCGAGGTCCCTGGTTCCTGACGATGGAACGTTCACCGCGTTGCTGAAGTCTCCCTCGAGCAGCGCTTCCCGCATCGCGCGGGAAATCTCGATCGCGATCTCCCGCTGAGCATCCGGGGTGGCAGCACCGATGTGCGGGGTCATGACGAGGTTCGGCGCCGAGCGCAGGGGATGGTCCGGTGGTAGGGGCTCGGTCTCGTAAACGTCGAGCCCCGCCGCCCTCAACTGTCCTGTCCGCAAGGCCTCGACCAGCGCGATCTCATCGACAAGTCCCCCACGAGCAGCGTTGATCAGGACAGCTTCCGCGCGCATGCGCGCGATCCGCCGGGCGTCGATCAGCATTCGTGAATCGTCGGTAAGCGGAAGGTGAAGCGTGACGTAGTCCGAACGTTCGAGAAGTTCGTCCAGCTCTACCGACTCGACGCCCAGGTCGGAGACTCTCTCCGGGGACATGTACGGGTCCACCACCAGGACTTTCATCCCGAAAGCCTTCGCCCGGTGCGCGACCTCCGTGCCGATCCGGCCGGCCCCGACCACACCAAGCGTTTTGCCGCTCAACTGCGCGCCCCTGACCGCGCCCCTCTCCCACCTGCGAGCGTGCATGGATCGATCTGCCGTCGGGATCCCGCGAGCGGCCGCCAACAGGAGACCGAACGTCAGTTCCGCGGTGGAGAGTGTGTTCCCGGCCGGGGCGTTGAGGACGGCCACGCCCTGCCGTGTCGCCGCCTCGAGGTCGATGTTGTCGGTCCCCACACCTGCTCTGCCGATAACTTCGAGCCCCGTCGCTGTCTCGATCAGCTCCCGATCGACCAGCGTACGACTGCGGACCACGAGTCCCGCAGCGCCCGGCATTCGCTGCTTGAGATCCTCCCGCGAAAGGTCCGACAGGTCCTCGACCGTGATCCCGGTCGCTTCTTCGAGGATCTTCACTCCCTCGGCGGCGAGAGGATCGGCCAGGACCAGGCGCTTCCCGACAGTCAACTTCGGGCTCCTTCCGGGCCAGGGCTCGCGGCGGTCGTCAGCGAGATGAACTCGTCCTCGATCACGTCGAGGAGAATGTCCAACTCCTCCCGGGTATGGTCGCCCATGTGTCCGATCCGGATACAGCGCTGCTTCAGCGCCCCGTACCCTGCAGCGATTGTGAACCCGCGCTGACGTACTGCAGCGACGACCTCCGAGCCACTGACGGAGTCCGGCAGGGTGACCGCGGTCACGGTCGGAGACCGATAGCCCTCGGCGGCGAGAATTCCATATCCGTCGCCGAGCGACGGTCGCAGGCCTTCCACCCACTCGCAGGTCCGTTCCGCCATCGCCCGGTGTCTGGCTATCCGCCGATCCAGACCCTCGGCATCGATCCTCTCCAGCTGCCGCTCGAGCGCGTAGAACAATGAGACGGCCGGCGTGTTCGTCGTCTGGTACTCGCGTGCCCTGCGCTCGAACGCCGGCAGGTCGAAGTAGAAGCTCCGGACCGGAACGGTCGACGCTCTTTCGAGAGCGCGATCAGAGGCCACGCCCAGTGCCAGCCCCGGTGGAAGTGCGAGCGCCTTCTGCGACCCGGTGAGCAGGAAGTCGGCCCCCCACTCATCGAACGCGATCGGTACTCCCCCTACCGATGTCACGCCATCCACCGCCAGCAGCACATCACCATGACGCCGGACGACGCCCGCGATCTCGGCCACCGGGTTCAAGACGCCGGTCGAGGTCTCGGAATGCACGACAGTCACCAGGTCCCACCGGTCCGGCTCCGACGACAGGGTCGCCTCCAGCTTCTCCGGAAGGTTCGGTTTGCCGGGCTCGACCGCCAGCACATCCACGGGTCGGCCGCACACCTCGGCTATCGCCCGAAAGCGGTCCCCGAATGCTCCGCATACGAGAGCGAGGACCCTCCGATAGGACAGGTTGGTGATCGCCGCCTCCATCAGCCCGGTAGCAGAGCTCGTCGATACCATCACCGATCTGCGTGTACCGAACAGTTCCTGCAGGCCGGGTTCAATGCGCTCCAGCAACTCGCGCATGGTATCTCCCCGGTGCCCGATCACCGGGCGAAGCATCGCGGAAAGCACTTCCGGACGGACCTCCGTCGGACCTGGCAGAAAGAAGCGACCGAATTCGAGGTCGGGATTCATTGGCGTGGGTTCCGTTGAAGCACGCGAGGACGAGGTGAACCACGGCAAGATCCCGTTCCCACGCGACAGGGGCAAGCACACGGCCCGGACTGGCCGGGGATCACGCCATCGACTTCGGCCCATGGAAAACTCAATCCCGGTGCGAGGTTGACGGGACCCGACCTCCGTGGAAACTTGCACGATCGCCGCGCGCCGGTCCGGCCGTGGCCGCTTCCGTTCCAACCGGGGCGGCAAGCGATCCGAATCCTGTGATCGGGTCCTGAACATGCGCTATCACGTGATGACCGAAGTTACTCCGGAGGACGTCCTCCGGCGTGCCCGTGAGTATTACACGGAGCACTCCCGGGTAGAAGTAGAGCAGGCCGGGCCGGATCGTATTCGTGTCTCCGGCGACATTGGAGCGGCTGACATCAGGGTCGACCGTCATCACGGGCACACGAACGTCTACGCGCAGACGGACCGCATGGTTGGCCTGGACATCACCGATCTGACGAAGCGATTCCTTTATTCTCTGGGGCACATATGAGCCATGACAGCCCGGCGGCTTCGACCGACCGTTCAACGCATCAGGAGACCGTCACCGTTCGCATGGTGATGCCGGATCGCTGGCTCGAGCAGGTCGAGGACCTCCCTGCTGCAACTCCGGTGCGGGACGTGAAGGTCCTCGGTCTCAGGACAATGCTCCAGCGATCGACGGATGACCCGCAGGATTACTACCTCGAGTACGCAGAGCGAAGAGTACGGGACGAGACCGTATCGCTGGCGGATCTCGGTTTCCGCCCGAGGGAGATCCTGGCGATCCGGGCTTATGACCTGGGGCACTACAAGAGATTCGAAGGCTGAAATCAGGGCCGGCCGGTATCAGAGACCGGACCTGCCGCCCAGCACACGACTCCCGCCCGGCCCGTCGGCCGTCACTCGTGGCACCCGACTGCCGAATGTCCCGATCGGGACCTGTGGTCGACGAAGGCGGAGATTGAAAAGGAACGGGATGTGACTGAGAAGCACGGCGCGGAGGTGTCAGTGGTCGCCAGCCGGCTCGGGTGGGATTCCGGGCTCGAGATTCTGGAGGCGAACGAGCCGACGTTGCGGCGCGGGCATCATCTTGCCCTCGTGGCGACGGAGGGCTCGGGAGTCGAGGCCGTCTACGCGTTCGCCATCCTGCAGACCTGCGAAGCGGAAATCGGGGAGATTCAGGCCCTTGTCCTGTGCTCGACGGATGAGCGAGCCGGCCGAGTGGCCAGGGCACTCCAGGCAGGAGTCGGGCCGGACGGGATCAACGTGTTCTTCGCCGGCCACGGGTGGCAGGCGTCGGAGAGCGTTCCGACCGTATCCCAGGTAGTGGTCTCACGTCCATCGCGCGTACTTCCTGCAATTCGCTCGGGCCGGGTAGGGCTGGGTTCGCTCCGCCTGCTGATCCTGGACGGTGCCGCAGGGCTGACCCACCTGGATGAATGGTCTTCGGTGGAACCTATCCTGGACACGCTGGGCCAGGACGTCCGGAAGATAGTATCGACGGGCCGGCCGGATTCGGATTTTCGGGACCTCATCGAGCGCCAGCTTCCAAGAGCCCGGCGGTGGCCGGAAGACCTTCTTCCGATCAGTGGTTCCGAGGACACTCCCGCCGAAGGTGGTCCCGTGGTGCACGTCGCCGTCGGTGCGGGGTCCGACAGTCTTGCGCTGCTGGAGTCGTGCGTCGCTGCGGCTGAGGAATCCACACGAAATTCCATCCTTGTTCACTTTGCGGACGCATCCGAATCCGCGGCGGGTGCCGCTGCGCTCGCCGTGGTCGGGCGACAGGTCTCGGTGGACGGCCCGACCGCCAGTGTAGAGCGCGGAGACCCGGACCAATCCCCCGGTGCGGCGATTCTGTTCGGCGTCCCTGACCGGCTCGCCGATTTCGAGTCCGTGTTCGAGGGTGCCGAGCGGCGGTACGCGGTCGTGCAGCCGCAGCACATATCTCACGTCGAAGCCCTTTCCCGACGCGCCGGGTTCACGATCGACCACTTCGGAGGAGCGCCGCTCACAGACCCCATAGATGCCGTCGCCTTGTATCGCAGACGGCTGGAAGAAGCTGTTCGCTCGGTCGACTTCGTTCCCGAATTGCTCGTGCTCGAGCCATTGATCGATCGATTCGGTGCCGTGCGTGTCGCAGCGGCGCTTTCGGGACTGCTCCGTCGGCGCGACGAGTCGCCGGGAACTGTCGTTCCGTGGCCCGATATCGAGGCGGCGTCACTCACAATGCCGTCGTCGTCGCCCGGGATGCCTGCAGAAGTAAGGGCTCCATCCACGAGTCGATCGCCGGAACCGCCGCGCGGAGCGAGAACTGCCTGGACGAAGCTCTTTTTCGGGATCGGACGGAAGGACGACATCAAGCCCGGTGACCTGGTTGGAGCCATAACCGGGGAAACGGGAATCGTGGGCGGCCAGATCGGGAAGATCGATATCCGGGGCGGTTTCACACTCGTGGAGATCGACTCGCAGGTCGTCGACCAGGTGGTACGGAAGCTGGCGGGGGTGACGATCCGTGGGCAGGAAGTGCCAGTAAGACCGGACCGGGAACGCTGAGCGCCGCCGGCGGAGTGTCCGTCGGCCCGCCATGGGTCAACGCAGGAGTCCTGGCCACTCCATGAGACGGTTCGCGCTTCGCTTCGTCTGGGTGATCGGCATTGCCGCGCTACTTCTGGTTGCCGGCACCACGGCATTTCTGTTCATTACCGGCTGGAGTTTCCGGGACTCTCTGTGGATGACCATTATCACGGTCACCGCGGTCGGATACGAGGAAGTCAGACCGATGGGCCCGACGGCGCAGGTGATCGCCGCGGTCCTGCTCATCGGCGGAATTACCATGATGGGCCTGTGGTTCGCGGTGCTTACGTCGGCTATCGTGGAAATGGATCTGGCCCAGGTGTTCAGGATTCGACGCACGATGAATAGAATCGAGCATCTCAAGAATCACGTCGTCGTTTGCGGCGCGGGTCGCACCGGAAGACAGGTGGTCCGCGAGCTCACAGAGGCGGATGCCCCGTACCTGGTGGTGGAACACTCAGCGGAGCGAGCCGAGTATCTCCTCCGTGAGTTTCCCGACGCGCTGGTGCTGGAAGACGACGCCACGAAGGACGAGACGCTGGTCGTAGCGAGGATCGGCACGGCCCGCGGGCTCGTCGCGTGCCTGAGCCAGGACACGGACAACCTGTTCGTCTGCCTCAGCGCCAGGGACCTGCAGCCCAACCTGAACATCGTTGCCCGCGCGTACGACGAGCAGACGATGCAGAAGCTGTACATCGCCGGAGCCGATCACGTCGTCAGCCCCAACCTGACCGGTGGAATTCGCATGGCGGCGATGATGCTGCGACCGGAGGTCGTGAGCTTCCTGGATGTGGTGACTCGCGGAGACGGTCTGACTCTGCGCCTCGAGGAGATCCGTATTCACGCTGGCTCACCCATAGCGGGCAAGACTCTATCTGAGGCCCACATTCCCCAGAAGACCGGACTGATCGTGATCGCCATGCGGCATCTCGACCAGCGCGGGAGAGAGGGACCGTGGTCGTACAATCCGGGCCCGAAGGAAGAAGTCAGAGTCGGAGACGTGATGATCGTGATGGGTAGCCCGGACCAGATCGCTCGACTGCACGGGGAAGCACAGCCCTGACATCATCCGTCCGCCGGGGCCGGTCAGGAGTCGTCGGTTCCTCTAGCCATGCGCCGCTTCAACTCCTCTAGCTGCGCATCCGCGAGCTCCTCGGGATCGGGAGCGTAGGCGGCGTCTCCCATGCCACCCAGTGCGTCCTCGACATCCAGCGCAGCGGATGCCTCCAGTTCGTCGTCTTCGATCTCGCGCTCCATGCGATCGAATTCGTCGACCGAGGAATGACCCCCGCCCCTGAGATTCCCGGTAGCACGTGCACGCCGGGCCTGCGCCGCGAGTGCGTCACGGTTCTTCATCGCAGACTTCAGCTGTACCGTCATCTCCTTCACGTTGCGGCGCTGCAGGGCGAGTTCCGCCACGGCCGCCTCGGCCTTCTGCTCAAAGACCTCGGCCCGGGAGAGGTGCTTGAGCTCGAACCGGGCAGCGACTTCGACGGTTTCGGCGTCGTCGATTTCCGCTGCCTGCCGGCCTCTTCGCTCTGCATCCGCGGCGCGCTGCAGCTCCCTCTGCCGAAGCTTTCCGTAGCTCTCGATGTGTTTCTCGAGCTCGGGAATCGTCGCCTTCGCCTCGATCAATTCTTCACGCATGCCGGCCAGCAGACGCGTGATGTCCTCGCCGGGATTCGCTCCTGCCCTGCTTTCCAGCGAGGTCAGCAGCTGATCGAGCTTCGTCTTCAGTTTTCCAAACATGAAGCATATTAATCGACGCCTGCCGGATGCGTCCACACTCGGCCGCCAGTCGGCCGGGCTGTTGCGTCGGCGTCCGCCCCGGCGGAACTCTCGGGGTAGGACAGAGTTGATAGGAAGATCGCGCGCAGCCGTCCCACGCCCGGGAGACAACCACATGCCGAGACAGGTCGAGGTATTTCACGTCGAAGGAATGCACTGTGGAGCGTGCAGCGTCGCCGTGGAACGATGCCTCAACCGCGTCGATGGTATCGAGGCGAGTGTCAGTCTTCCCGCCGAGACCGCCACGGTCCGGTTCGACGAGGACGCGGTCGACTTCGACCGACTTGCCCGGCTGGTGGAAGAGGCCGGCTTCCGGCTCGAACGTCGCGACACGTCGGGGGACCGCGCCGAGCGAGAGAGGGAGCGGCTCCGACGGGGCGAAGAAAAAGTCGAGCTCGCTCGTCGTCGGATGATAGTCGCGTGGAGCCTGACGATCCCGATCATGCTGTGGATGATCCCGGAGATGGGATTCGGCATACTGTGGCCGAGTCCGATCGCGTTCGAGCTC
>JBDGUZ010000026.1:0-18482 GCA_039585915.1 Gemmatimonadota bacterium | reverse complement strand
ATCAAGGTCTACCGCAACCTGGCGACGTGCGAGAATCCGGATCATGTCGGAGCCTGGATGTACCGAATCACTGCGAACGCCTGTAAGGATCACCTGAAGTCCCGCAGGAGCGACGGGGTCGCGATAGATGACGTTCCTGGCCTGGCTGGAGAAGAGGGCGACCCCGAACGGGCGCTGGAGCAACTGGATCTGAGATCCCGGATCGACTCGGCGCTCCGCCGGTTGCCGGTGGATCAACGCGAGGCGTTCGTGATGAAGCACGTGGAAGGAATGTCATACCAGGAAATGGGAGAACTGCTCGGCGTTTCGGTGCCCGCATTGAAGATGCGGGTTCACAGGGCGCGAGAAGACCTGCAAGATCTGCTGGGGGAGGGAACGACATGACCGAAATGGACCCCCGTCTCCAGGCGTACCTGGACGGAGATCTGCAGCTGGAGGAATTGCCCCTGGAGCTTCGCGAACGCGCAGTCGGCTGGGACGGACTTCTGGACCAGTTCGCCCGGTCCGCTTCTGTCGGTGCTCCACCCGGGCTCGACCGCCGGGTGATGAACGGGATTCGGGCCGAACGAGAGTCGACGAATCATGTGCCGCAGTGGTTCGCGTGGGCCATTCGTCCCCGTTTGATCCGCGTGTCACCGCTCGCTGGACTGGCTGTCGCTGCGGCCCTCATGCTCGCCATCGTGCGACCGTGGTCCGCTGGACCCGCCTCCCTCGAGGAAGGCTCGATTGCGGGCCAGGTTTACGTTCAGTTCCTGGTGGAGGCAGGTGGCGCCGAGTCGGTCCACCTCGCGGGTGACTTCAGCGACTGGCAGCCAACGATCTCCCTTGACGACTCGGACGGAGATGGCATCTGGTCAGCTCGGGTGCCGCTGGAACCCGGCGTACACGAGTACATGTTCGTGATCGACGGATCCGAATGGGTGCCGGACCCGAATGCCACCGGCTCGCGAGATGACGGATTCGGACGACGGAACTCCCTGCTGGCGGTATCGTCCGTGTCCGGTACGTGAAGCTGACGCTCACGCCCGGACACCGGGCGCGGGCGCGAACTGCAGGACTGGCGGCCGGGATCGTCTGGCTGTCCGCCGTTCAATGGCCGGACGATGTCCTGGGGCAGGAAGGCAGCCTCCAGCTGGATGCCGGCGCTTCCTACTCGCTTCCTCCGGCCTCCGTCACTGCGACATCCACTCCGTATCTTCATCTCGGCGCCAGGCTGCGGGCGCCGCTCGGGAATGACGCCGGCTGGTTCCTGGCCGGTGCGACGGGACTCAGCCTCGAATCGGCCTGGGCGAGCTGGTTCTCCGCGATCACGGGTACCAGCGCGGCCTTCGCGGTCACGGGTCCCCTGTACGTCGATCTCGCCGCGAGCGCCGAGATGTTCACGGTCGGTGATCCATATCCGTATCGGGCCGCCCTGATCCAGGGAGAGCCCGCCCTGCGCCTGGAACTTGGAAAGAGCACGCTGCGCATCGCCGGCTGGGGTGGAGTGGGCCGGTCACGGGTTGAACCCGTCGACCAATCAGGCGACGGGTCAGGTGGGCCGATGCAGGGAACCCATCGGCAGCCGGATGTCGTGTCAGACCTGTGGTCCTGGGGTGGTCGACTGTCGGCATATCACCGATTCGCCGGAATCGAGCCACGAGCGGGACTGGAGGCCTACACGGCTCCCCAGGGAGACTACCTGGGCGGCTGGGTGGGTATCCGGTTCGTGATGGTCAGCACCCTGTGGGACCTGAATCTCGGGGTGTGGGACACGCCCACCGGTTCGGAAATCCAGTTCGGTGTCGACCTTGCCGTGCCTATCGGCCGCGACCTCTCCGGCCAGGCGAACGTCGGACGTTATGCGCCCGATCCGCTGCTGGACACGCCGGCGGCGGGAAGCACCGGCGCGGTCCTTTCCTGGACAGTGACCCGGTTCGGCGAGTCGCGCCCGGCACTGTACGAGGTCGATTCGGGGGTTCCTCCATCCGTTCGCTTCGTGCTGGAAGCGGAGGATGCCACCTACGTGATGCTGGCCGGGGGCTTCACGGACTGGCTTGAAGTGGCGATGGTCCGGAGCGGCGCATTCTGGGCGGTGACGCTGGAAGTGGAGCCCGGGATGTACCGGTTCGGTTTCGTGGTGGACGGAAGGTGGTACGTCCCGGAAGACGCGGACGGGAAAAGGGTCGACGAGTGGGGAGTGGAACAGGCGACGCTCGTCGTGCCGGAACCGTGACCATCCCGGGTAGCCGATCGTCTTTATGTGTGAGACCCGGAGATATCCGGGTCGAAACCAGGAAACAGGACGCAGATGCAATGGCAGGTTTGCGACAGATCACGCGGATCGGAATGGTGGCGGTCATGACTGGGCTGGTCGGGCTCGGTCCAGGTTCTGGACTCGTGTCCGGACAGGACCGCGATCGGACCCAGACACGTCTGGAGCAGACGCTACCTGAAGGGGCGGCCAACCGCGTTCGGGAGTTGTCCCGTGAACTGGTCGAGGAGGGGATTCCGCCCCAGTTGATCCGACGCAAGGCACTCGAGGGAGTCGCGAAGGGAGTTCCGCCCGACAGAATCGTGACGGCAGTCGAGGCGTACTCGGGCAGGCTGCTGGAGGCGAAGGGACTGCTGGGACCGAATCAGAATGGCGCCAGTCTGTCGGCGGCCGCGGAGGCCGTCCGCCGAGGCGTTCCGTCGGAGGCGATTCGCGGTCTGGCCCGGCAGGGCGCCGGGAGGAGACAGGGAGGCCTGGCGGTTCCGCTGCTCGTCCTCGGCGATCTCACGGAGGCGGGTGTTCCGACGGATCAGGCGCTCTCGGTCGTGGAGGAAGCGATGCGGCGTGGCTCCCCGGAACAGGGGATGATGAACTTCTCGGCCGCCGTGAAGCGCAGAATCCGCCAGGGAGAGGACCCCGCGGCGGCGTTCGAGCAGGTTCGGGTGCGAGCCGTGGAGCGGATGCGGCAGGCTCCGAACGGTTCCGGTCAATCGATGCGCGGGACGCCGGGCAGTCGCCCGATGGATGCGTCGCCGGTCCCACCGGGCAGCGAGCCGCCAACCGGTTCTGGTGGCGGCCAGCGGTCGCCAGGGTCGAGTTGACTCGCGATTCCGGGTCCGCACGACCGAGTTGATCGAACAGATGGCTCGCGGACGGGTGCTCCTCGCTGGCGTGTGGAGGGCCCGTTCGATATCTACTTTGAATCTACACTGATAATCCGGGTTTCGGACTCTTCCAGTCACACCACTGCAGAGCGGACTCCAGATGACGCGTTCTGACCCCCGCACGCGAACGGGCCGGGTTCTCTGCGTCGCCCTCGTGGCGAGCATGTTGGCCGTCCTGCCTCTGTCTGCTGCTCCAGGGTACCCGCAGCAACTTGATCCACCGCGCGTGATCCTCGTGATCGCAGATGGTGCGGGAATATCCCATTGGACGGCGGGCCTGCTGGCCGGGGACTCCGCGGCGATCTGGCGCTTTCCGGTTGTCGGCCTGGTGGATACGAGAAACGTGGAAAAGCGGATCACGGACAGCGCTGCCTCGGCCACCGCGTACGCGACCGGTGTACTGAGCTTCAACGGGTTCATCGGGATGGGACCGGACACTGTGGCCCTGGAGACGGTCCTGGAGCAGGCGGCGGCCAGGGGGATGGCGACAGGACTGGTCGCCACTTCGAGTATCGTGCACGCGACACCTGCGTCCTTCGCCGCGCATGTCCCCGACCGGTACCAGTACGAGGAGATCGCCGCCCAGCTCGCCGGGTCGTCGGTCAACGTTCTACTGGGCGGCGGCCACGAGTTCTTCGATCCGAGCAAGCGAGACGACGGGCATGATTACCTCACCCCGCTCGGTCGGAGTCGCCGGTGGGTGACGAAGGCGGAGGATCTTGCCGGCGAACCGGTCTCCGGGAAGCCCGGTCTCGTGGGCCTGTTCGCCGACAACGCGATGAAAGCCGCCGATGAGGGGCGTTCCCCGACGCTGGCGGAGATGACGAAGGCCGCGATCTCCGTTCTGGAGCGAGACCCGGACGGCTTCTTTCTCATGGTGGAAGCGTCGCAGATCGACTGGCTGGCGCACGACAACGAGCCGTTCCATCGGATAGTCGCGGAAGTCCAGGAATGCGAGGAGGCCATGCATGCCGCGCTCGATTACGTGTCCGGCCGTCCAGGAGCCCTTCTGGTCGTCGTGGCGGACCACGAAACCGGTGGCCTGGCGCTGCTCGAGGAGGCTGGCCAGTGGAAGACCGCCTACGGCTCCGGTGGACACACGGCAGAGCTCGTCCCGTTGTTCGCCAGCGGGACCGGCTCGGAGAGGTTCGGTGGTACGCACCCGATCGACGAAATCGGACGACGGCTCGCCGAGGTCGTGCTCGGAGTTCAGCGAGCTGATTGAGTCCGTGACGCTCCCCGCATATGTTCCGGCCGCGTCGCGGTGTCTACGGGACACACGGTCCTGCAGCGTTCCACATCTGAGTGCAATTCATGTCGGGGGGTGCCTTTGAGTGAGAGTCTTCGACCGGTCTATCTGGCCGGTACCGGGCGGTTTCTGCCGCCACACATCCTGTCGAATGCCGACCTGTTCGCCATGCCGTCCGTGCGGAACGCTTTCGATGTCGACAGGGCGCGTGGATCGCTGCGCGGGGTCGACCCGGAGGAGGCGGCCGGTCTGACACCGGAGGCGGTGTTCGATCGTTGGGCGATCCAGCTGACGGGGATCGCCGAGCGGCGGATGCTGCCCGACAGTCCGGATGCGAGCACCGAGGCGATGCATGTAACGGCAGGACTTTCCGCGCTCTCCCACGCCGGCGTCGATGCCTCCGAACTGGACCTGTTGCTGGCGGCCACGCTCACGGCCCGCGAGGTCGTGCCGAACGCGGCTTGCACGATCGCCGCCGGGCTGGGACGCCCGGACCTCCCGGGTTACGCCATGAACACGGCATGTGCCGGGTTCCTGCACGCCATCGCCAGCGCGTACGCGTTCGTCGCATCGGGCGCAGCCGACACGGTTCTCGTCACGGTCGGTGACGCGCTGACCCGGATCACGAACTGGGACGATCCCAAGGTCGCGGTCCTGTTCGGCGACGGAGCGGGGGCTGCGGTCCTGACCTCGAATCCTGCTCCCGGTCGAATCCTTGCTGCTCCCGTGCTGGATGCCGAGTACTCACCCGACCATCTGAACATCACGGGTCTGGGGTGGGGTGATCCGCTGGATCCGAAGCACAAGCTCAGCATGGCCGGCGGAGCGAACGTACTGCGGCAGGCCATCCGCGCGATGCAGGACGTCGCCGACCGGGCGCTGGCACGCACTGCGCTCGGCTGGGAAGACGTGGACGTCGTAGTTCCCCATCAGGCGAACGAACGGATCACTCAGGGCCTCGATAAGGTACTGCAGCTTTCGAATGGCCGGGTCCTGCACCGCATCGCGCGGATCGGAAACCTGTCAGCATCTACGGTTCCGATCGTGCTCGATGAGCTGCTTCGGGGCGAGCACGGTCCCCTGGCGGACCCGACACGCATCGTCCTGACGGCGGTAGGCGGCGGCTACGCCAGTGGAGCGGCAGTCATCGAATGGAGCCCGCCGGCCGGCTGAGATCGGGCGCCCCGATTCAGTCGATGGGCGACGCCGTGACGGAGAGGATCTTGGGAAGGTACGAAGCTACCAAGCTCCAGCGCTCGCCGTCCGGGCTGGCATACAGGTGCCCGGTAGACGTTCCAAAGTACACTCCGCACGGATCGAGACCATCGGTGGAGAGCGCCTCCCGCAGCACCGTCACGTAGGCATGCCGCTGAGGTAGTCCCTCGGTCCTCGGTGTCCAGGATCTTCCCGCATCCACCGTCTCGTACACACGCAGGCGAGCCTCGCACGTGGTGCGCATGTGGCTCGACTCCTCGGGGATTACCCACGCCCGGTCCGGGTCGCGCGGATCGAGGCCGATGACATAGCCGAAATCGCTCGGAAGATCCGCCGTGATTTCCGTCCAGTTGGCTCCGGCATCGTCACTCCGGTACGTGCCACAGTGGTTCTGCTGGTACAGCCTGCCCGAAAGAAGTGGATGCGCGCGCAGGCAGTGGACGCACTGGCCAGCCTCCGGGTCCGGCTCCGGCAGGAAGTCGGCCCTGACTCCCCGATTTATGGCGGTCCAGGTCTTCCCCTCGTCCTCCAAGCGGTAGCACCCACCGGCGGGCAGGGCTACATACAGCCGCGCCTCGTGAGCCGGATCAGCCTGTATGGAGTGGAGAGCGAGACCGCCCTTGGCCGGCTGCCATGCACTCTGCGTGGGATGCCGCTCCACGGACTCGACCCAGCGCCAGCTGTCTCCCGAGTCGTCCGACACGAACAACCCGGCGGGTTCTACACCTGCCCACACCCTTCCCGGGCGGCCTGGGCCACCGGGGGCCACGTGCCACACGGCGCGGACCTCACGCTGGAGCTCGGGTGGGTATGCGGGGCGCGCCGAAAGTGGTGCCCAGTTCCGTCCGCCATCACTGGTGCGGTACAGGTGCGTTCCCCACACCTCGTGCCGAACGGCCGCCCAGCCAAATCGACCTGTCCCCGGATCCAGAACAGCGTGGTAGATCTCGTAGCCTTCGATGGACGGTCCCTCGATCGACCACCGCAGGCGGGATGCATCCGATCGGGCCACGAACAGGCCTTTCCTCGTCCCGACGAGAAGCTGTACGCGGCTCAAGCGATCCATTCCCGCAGCGGGATGACTTCCACGGACTCGCCTCGCTCGACGCTCATCCGTCCTTCCGGTACGATCACGAGGGCGTCGGCGCTGACCATCGAGCTGAGAATCCCCGACCCCTGCGGCCCCGTGAGCCTGGCATCGTAGCCGCCATCCGCTCGGGACTCGAGGTGCACCCGGAAGAAATGGGTCAGCTGTCCGGGGGACGAGATGTCTTCCGCGGCCCGCGCCATAACCGTGCGGCGCAGGACTCTCGAGTGGCCCGCCAGGGCACGAAGTGCCGGCCGGACGAACACGTGAAACGTGACCATGGCGCTCACCGGATTCCCTGGCAGCCCGAATACCGGTCGCCCATCCAGGACGCCGAACGTGATCGGCCCCCCGGGTCTCATCCGCACTCTCCAGAAGCCGTGCTCCATGCCGAGCGAGTCGAGAGCCCCCTTCACGTGGTCGTGGTCACCCACACACACACCCGCCGAAGTGATCAGCGCATCGATTTCGCCCGCGGTCTCGATCCTCCGCCTGACGTCCGCCGTCTCGTCCCTCGCGATCCCGAGACGGATCGGTTCGGCCCCGGACTCGGATACGAGGGCCACGAGGCCGTGCTCGTTCGAGTTCATGATCCTGCGACCGGCCAGGACGTCTTCGAGATCGTCGAAGTCGGCGAGCTCGTTTCCGTTCGATAGCACACCCACTCGCGGACGGCGGCGCACGGTCACATCCGGCCAGCCCATCGTGGCGAGTGATCCGATGACCGGAGGAGTGACCTCCGTTCCAGCCTGGAGCACCGTCACTCCCCGCCGGAGATCCTCTCCGGCGAGCCGGATATTCCGGCAAGCGTCGGAGTCGGCCCGAATTGCGACGCGTCCGTCCCTGCTCCCGTCTGTGTGCTCGATCCGGATGACGCCGGTGGCGCC
The DNA here is from genome assembly GCA_039585915.1 of Gemmatimonadota bacterium. GTDB lineage: Bacteria > Gemmatimonadota > Gemmatimonadetes > Palauibacterales > Palauibacteraceae > Carthagonibacter. The sequence goes on along the minus strand of JBDGUZ010000026.1, from coordinate 10,906 downwards.
CTCCGGCACCGGCGCTCCTGTCATCACTCGAACCGCCGTACCTGGTGAAAGCGCCGCTCGTGGGAATCCGCCCGCTGGCACATCGTCGACGACGGGAAGCACGACCGGCGATTCTTCGGTGGCTCCGGCCACATCGTCAGACCTGATCGCAAAACCGTCCATCGCGCTGTTGTCCCACGGCGGATGATCCACCCGGGACCTGACATCCGAGGCCAGCGCCCGTCCGAGCGCATCGGATATTCCGACCCGCTCCTGATCCACGGGAAAGCAGGTGCGCAGCACCCGGTCCAGCGCTTCATCCACGGACAGCAAGTCGGGAGCGCGGTGTCGCATCGGTTCGTCCTCTCGCATCAGGGCTGGTCCCGATACTCAGGCCAGCCGGCGTTCACGGGTCGCCTGTAGAGGACGAGCTGTTCGATCAACAGGTCCTCCAAGGCCACCGCCACGTCGCCCGGGGCGTCGTATCCGTTGAGCAGCAGCGAGAAGATCAGCGTTTCCCCGGCGCCGTCGCGCAGGTAGCCGGACAGGGCGCGGACCGATGACAGCGATCCTGTTTTCGCCTGGACGTTGCTCTCACCCGGAGTGCCGAGCAGACGCCGTTTCAGCGTACCATCCACTCCAGCCACGGGCATGGCCGCCTGGAATGTGTCGAACTGCGGATGCCTCCACATCGTCCGCAGCAGCCTCACCATGGCGTTCGGCGTGATTTCGTTGTAGCGGGACAACCCCGACCCGTCGGACAGCGAGGCCGCTCCCGGCTCGATTCCCCACCCGGCGAGCGTCTTCGTCACGACTTCCAGCCCGGACTCTGTCGAACCGCCCTCGCCGGCTTCCCGGCCGATGGTCCGGAGGACCGTTTCGGCTATCTGATTGTCCGACGGCTTCAACATCTTTACCAGGACCTTCGACAGAGCCTCGGAATGAAGCTCGGTGGACCAGGTCGGTGCGGCTGGTCGCTCTTCCGGTTCCGCCCTCCGTGTCTCTCCTGATACGCCTATTCCTTCGTGCTGCAGCACGGTGCCCAGGTAGTCGAGCATATAGAGCGTGGGGTGCGGAGTAGCGAGGTAGAGCGGCACAGTGTCCTGTCCGAGCGGGACCCATCCCTCCAGGCGAACGTTGCCGCCTTCGGGCGGTGGAAGGAAATGCAGACGAACTTCGGAGCCGGGAGCCCCCGTACGGACCCGGTTATTGATCGGGAGATCAGGTCCGCTGCCACGGAGCTCGATGCGCGCGTCGTCTCCGAGCACCGGTCCCGGAATGAGATAGGCGCGGACCGTGTTCGGATGAAGCTGAAGGCCACTGACACCTGTCGCCCAGCCACCGTACAGGTCGTCCCACATCCAGCCGTCACCCCACTGCCCGTCTTCGAACACGCTGTCGTCACCGATGATGTCACCGTCGATCCTCTTGATTCCCGCCTTGTCGAGGATCGATGTCCACCCGGCCACGTCCTTGCGCGACAGGACCGGGTCCCCGCCTCCGATGATCCACAGGTCTCCTTGCAGCGTACCGTCGCGGATCGGACCATCGGCTACGATCCGGGTCGTCCACCGGAACCCCGGCGGGAGAGCGTCCAGGGCCACCGCAGCGGTGACGATCTTCGTATTGCTCGCAGGAACGAAACGCTTTTCGGCCTCGGTCTCGAACAGCACCTCTCCTGTTTCCGCCACCTGGACGGCCAGACCCACATGCGCCCGGATCAATGCCGGGTCCGAGACGATCCGATCGAGGCGCGTCGTCAGGAGATCGGCGGAATCGATCGGGACGGTGGCTGTTTCCTGCGCTGCCAGGCCGCGCAGCGGAACGACGGACACGAACAGGGCGAGCAGGAACGGCAGGGCACTCAGGCGCCTGCGGCCCCACGCGCGAACCCGGATCGAAGCGTCGTCAGGACGGCTCATGCTCACTCCCCGTGTCGGGTCTGTCAGTTCCTGAAGCCGCCATCTTCTCGGCGCGCTCCCGGTCCTCAGGGCGATTCACGTTCCAGAACATCCGGGCCGGGTCCCCGAAGGACCGCACTTCGTCGAAATCGAGGATACGTATCTCCACGTCGCTGAAGAAGGAGACGATCGCTCGATCCCCTCGCTCAAGGGCCCGGTCGATCGCTCCCGCCGTCGTGGTCCCGTAGGCAGCGCAAAGGGGCTCGAATCCCCGGGGTCCCTCGCTGGCGGGGAGAACGACCAGGTCCCGGGCCGCCTCCCGCGAGATCCGTCCGATCAACGCCGAGGGCAGAAACGGCATGTCGCATCCCAGGACCATAGCAGACTCCGCGCCCTGTTCGGCAGCCCAGCGCACCGCCGTCAGGATTCCTCCCAGGACCCCGAGACCAGGCAGCAGGTCGGGACGGACGGGGGGACCCGCATGCAGATACGGCTCCGGCTCGTTCGCGACGATTCCGACGATGTCCACGACCGGCGCCAGGACCTCCACGATGCGGTCGAGAATCGTCCGATCGCCGATCCGGGCCAGTGCCTTGTGTGACCCGTATCTCCGGTTCGCCCCACCCGCCAGGATCACTCCCATTACTTCCTCGCGGCGCGCCATCAGTCGGTTCCGTATCGAAACGGAACATCTCGCCGGGACCGACCGACTAGAGCGACTCCGGCTCGAGCGGCGATCTCGACTGCGAGAGTTGTCGGAATCGAGATCGTCGCAGCGGCGGCAACGCCTGCAGCCGCGAGCTTGTCGGCGATCGACGCCGAGATCCGACCCGACAGAAGAAACAGTGATTGCTCCGGCACCCCCCCGTCGAGCAGGGCGGAGCCAACGAGCTTGTCGATGATGGCGCTTCGGCTCACGTCCTCTACCACGTCGACGATGCTGCCGTCGATCACCAGCGCTCCGGTGTGCAGGCCACCGCCCCCGGTCGTCCGCCGGGCTGCGCCATCAAACAGATCCCGAAACAGCTGAGCCAGGCGCTGTGCATCGGACAGGAGTTCCTCCAGGCTCTGCCCCGGCCGGTACGGACCGGCCGGGACGCTGGCACCGATCCGCGCCGGCGCCGGCCCCGGACCCTTCTCTGTCCGGCGGTTCGCCAGGCGCAGCCGCGCGAGCTCGGACAGGCTGACTCGGACCCGGCACGCAGACTCGACCCCCAGGTTCGAGACATCCCCGCTACCCGTGATGATTCCCTCGCTGAACAGCCACCCCAGAGTGAGTGCCTCGAGCCGGTCCGGCGTGCACAGCCAATCGGCGAGCGGTTCGCCATCCGGCGACTCGAGCCGGACTACGGCCTCGGGCGCGGCGGGCGACCCCTGGATCGCATCGGCACAGAGGTCCTCGGGCACCTTCGAATCCATCAGAAATAGTAGGACAGCGTCGTGCTCAACTCGAAGTTGTTCGTCCAGAACGACTCCTTGGGAGCTTCGACCCCGCTATTGCCGAAGTTCACCAGGTTCTGCGGCAGGAAGAAGGCATCGGGTGACTTGAGCTTCCAGATGTGATCCCGGAGCTCGAAGCTGAGTCCGAGCCGATCCGAAAGGTCCCACTCGGCGCCCGCGCCCACCGACAGGGACGGCGTCGTCCCGATCTTGAATCGGTACGGCTCGAGACCAGGAGCGGCGAACACGTCGGAGACCTCTTCGCTGATTCCCTGCAGAATTCCGCCCCCGATGAACAGGTAGGGCTGGAACTTCTTTACTGAGCGGGCTCCTGTCAGCGAGAGCTGCAGGTACGCCTCGATCAGCAGCCAGTCCGAGTTGACCGTGTCCACGATGGCCGGCACTTCGAGACGGGGATCCGTTACCCAGAGATCCGATGAGCCGTAGCCCGCGCTCACCTCGAAGGTCAGCGGGTTGCTCAGGCGTGCCCGGAAACGTCCTCCGATGATCGGGGAGGAGCCCGGACCCTGATCCAGGTTGCCGCGGGAGGTAAACACGTAGCCGGCGTACAGGCCGGCCCGCATGGAGCGATCGATCCAGCGGTATGAAGAGTCGATGCTCTCCTGCTGCGCGAATGCCGAAGCAGGGATGAGAACGGTCGCCAGACACGAAATGGTGAGCACCGTCCTCGCCGGGAATCTGTTCCAATTCAAGTCGTCATTCCGTTCTCGGGTTTTGTTGACACTCATTCCGCGCGTCGTCTATACTCCGAAGCGAGACTCTCAGGCCCCGCGCGGCTGACCGACGGGGACCGCCGGAACGACGCGACAGGCCGGTTTCCGGCCGGCCCAATGTAGAGGCGACGCCTTGCCTTTTCCAGATCGTTCTGCCTTCCGTCCATACCTGGTGCAAGTCGGACTCCTGGCGATGCTCGTCGGATTCACTCCGGGTCTGTCAGGCGCTCAATCCGTGCGGCTCACCGTACCGGAAGAGAATTTCCGGAAGGAGCCACGAGTATCGAGCGGAAACCGTCTCGCTACCGTGCTCGAGGGAACGGTGCTCGAAGTCGTGGCCCGGCAGGGCCGGTGGCATCAGGCAGCCCTCTCAGGCTGGATCTGGAAGCCATCGGTCGCGGCGGACCAGCGCGATGGACATGACCTCGTGGTGTCGAAACCGGGGGGGGAGAATCTTCGCGAAGAGCCGGACGCGGGGTCCCGCCGGGTAGCGATTCTCGAGCGCGGTATGCTCCTCGACAGCCTGGAAACGCGGGGGAACTGGGTGCGGGTCCGCCGAACTGCGTGGATCTGGTCCGGTTCCGTGACCGAGACCAGCGGCCAGGTCGTGATTCCCCCACCGCCGGCGGATCCGGATGCCGTCCCCGGGGTTTCCGCTGGCGACGAGACCCCCGCACCGGCGGCGCCAGCGACAGCGAATTCACTGCCCGATCGCCTCGTGGTCTCCGAGTCGCCGGTAATGATGCTCGTTTCTCCCGAGGGAGACACCGTCGCGACGCTGCAGTCCGGCGCCGATTTGGCGGTCCTGTCCAGGCAGGGAGAGTGGGCCCGCGTTCGTCTCGAGGGCTGGGTCCGAGAGCAGTCCACGCTTCCGTCCGATTCCGCGGCTGCGTCGGACTCGCTCACTGCGGCTGATCTGCGCGCCAATCCCCAGCAATACGTCGGAAGAAGGGTTCGTTGGTCTGTCCAGTACGTTTCCCTCGAACGCGCCGAGGCAGTGCGCACCGACTTCTACGAGGGGGAGCCGTTCATTCTCGCGCGACCGGCCGACCGATCGCAGGGATTCGTGTACATAGCCGTCCCGCCCGAACTGCTTCCGCAGGTCGAGTCGCTGCGCTCCCTGCAGACTCTCGAGGTGCTGGGGCGGGTCCGGACGGGTCGGTCGGCCCTGATGGGGGTGCCGATCCTCGACCTCATCGCACTGCGGTAATCGAGTGAACGATCGATCGGTATCTCTGCGGGATGCCGGGCGCGGCCGGCCCGGGGCCGAAGCCGAAAGCCGCGACATCCACGTCCGGGTTCCATTTCCCGCGGACCGCGCCGTGCTGTGGGTCCCCAGGAGAAGTCCCACTCCCGAGCCACCGACACCCGACGGACCTTACGAGCTCGTATTCCAGCGGGACGTGCTCACGGACATGGCCCGGCACACGACTGGTGATCCACGTGAATCCCGGTTCGGATTCCTGCTCGGGCGGTTGCACCGCTGTCCGACGTCGGGAGTGCACTACGCACTCGTGGATCGGGCGTTACCGGCCCGTGAGGAATTCGTCGAAGAGGCACCGGGCGCGTATCTGCTCCGCGCTTGGGCGGACGCACAGCCGGAGTTCCGAAGGCACCCCGGTGTCCTCGTGGGCTGGTATCACAGCCACCGACTCCTCGGCCTGCTGTTGTCCGAAGGAGACATGGACGCCAACCGCCGGTACTTCAACGAAGCCTGGCAATGCTGCGTCCTGTTCGTGCCGGACGAGTCCCGGCCGCTGGGCAGCGTATTCCGGCCTGGGTCTCAGGAGTCGGGCCGCAAACCGCCGGACCCTGCCGCGTTCTGGGAGCTTCCGTCAGACGACGAGCGCGGGCACGGCAGACCTGCGCTAGACTGGACGAATTACGAGATTCAGCGGGAAGTGTCCGTTCCCGGGCTTCCGGTGCCGGAACGGGACTCCATGGAATCGCCGCCGGCAAGCGCATCGTCGGGAAGACCGTTCGGAGGGCATTCCGGTTCTGTGACTCCTTCGGTCGCAGTGGTCATTCCCACCGAATCGTCTGACTCCCGGCCCCTGCCGCCCCGGCGCAGGATCGCCTCGTGGACGACGGTGTTCGCGCTGGTCGCGATTCTCGCACTGGTCGCGATCGTCGCTTCTGTGGGACTGCGGTCCACTGCACCGTCTCCCGCGTCGAGGCCGACGTTGCAGCGCCCCACACGTCCCGCGGTTTCACTCGAGTTGACGCGGTATCGGGAAATCGCCGCGGAATTACGGACCTCAGTCGACAGGTATGAAGAACGTGCCAGAGACTTCGATCTCGGCCGGATCGGGTGCGACCTGCTCACGACAGGTTATGGCGTGGTTGATGCGTCGTTTATCCAGCTCGTGGCCATGCGTGCGCAAATTGACGCTGAACAGGGATCCGAACCCGCGATGGAATTCGACAGACTGTCTGAGGAGGTAGATGACGTGAACGGGCACTTCGATGCCTCCGGCTGCCCGAGGCCCGAATGAGACGCGCCTGGATAGGCCGGGCTGTCGCATTGATTCTGGTTGGAGGGTTCGTTTTCCCCGGGGGACCGGTGAAGGCGCGCTCGGTTCAGGCACAGGAGCGATCGCCGCTGCAGAAGAGTGAGATCGTCCGCCTCCTGACCAGTGGTACGTATTCTTCGGCTGAAGTGATCACGATCATTCAGCAGAATTGCCTGTCGTTCACGCCCACCTCCAGGGACCGGACGGACTTTCGTGCGCTCGGCGCAAGCCAGGCGATTCTGGATGAGATCGATGGGTGTGCCGACCAGGGCCCGACTCGACCGGACGTGGCTGCGGTCGGGGTCGGAATCCAGCTTCGCAGCCAGGATTGGAACGCGTCGGCGGGGGACGAGGCCGTCATCTCGGCATACTTTCAGTCCGGCGGAGCGCCTGTCGCCGGTGAGCGACTGATCCTCGGGGGAGCGACGGAGATTGAGGGAGGGTCGGGCGTGAACCCGATTGCTGAGACCGGGGCCGATGGTCGGGCCGAGTTCCGCGTGAGCGCGGGCACCGTGGCGCGGGAATACAACCTGTTCGTGCAGGCGGTGGATCGTCCGAACGTGGCTTCGTCCTCGGTCTCTCTCCGGGTTGGCCCCGGGGCGCCCGCGGTGGTGGATGCGGCGGATGGGGTGCTGGATCCTTCAGCCGGGCCCGTGGCGCTCCGGCTCGTCGTGCGTGATGCGTGGGGCAATCCGGTCCCAGGTGCTCCGCTCGTCCTCCTCGCCGGGGACGAGGACGGAGACGTGCTGTTCGAAGGTGCGGCGTCATCGGACGGCAGCGTGAGCGTACGCCTGCCGGAAGCCGCTTTGATCGATGTTCCGAGGGTGACGGTACTATCGGGTGACACGCGAATCGCCGCGCTGGCCGTCGCGGAAGCTCGGCGGCCAGCATCGATCGTCGTCGTGTCCGGTGGCTCGCAGGTGGCGGAGCCCGGACAGACGCTGGCTGCCCCGCTCGTGATCGAAGTTCGGGACGCCGGTGGCGAACCGGTGCCGGGGGCAGTCGTCAGTCTCGCGGCCAGAGAAGGAACCGTCCGGCCTCAGAGAGGGGCGGCCGACGCGAACGGCCAGGTCGCGGTCGTCGTGGGTCTCGGGGTATCGGGCGCCGAGACCGTGATCCGCGTCGAAGCCGGGAATGCGATCCGCGATATCCGGTATTCTGCCCTGCTGGGCGGCCGGTCCGTGGCGGAGATCGAGGCGGACCTGGATGAGGCCGACAGGCTGTTGGCGCTCGGCGATATTACGGCGGCCCGCGTCCTGTACGACAATGTCGCACGAGTCGATCCGCTGAATCGTCGGGCGACGCTCGGCCGGTCACGGGCGGCGCTCGCCTCCAACCAGCCCGGGGAAGCGGCCGGGTGGGCCGAAGCGGCCCTGCGCCAGGAGCCGGAGGATGCGGAAGCGTGGCTCGATCTCGGGAACGCCCGTACCGCCCTCGGAGACGAGGATGCGGCGCGGTTCGCGTATGAACAGGTGCTGTTGCTGGATCCCGGCAACGACGATGCCGAGCGGGCGCTGGCGACTCTCGACGGCGATGTGCGGTCGGAGCCGGTGGCCGCGCTCGACGTCTGGGGCGGCACGACCGTGGATGACGACCGCGGATTCGTGCTTCCGTATGCAGAACTCAGGGTCGTTCCCGCCTCGTGGATCGCGCTGCGATTGACGTACGACGACATGCTCAGTCTCGGGCATCCGTACCTGGTCCGCGGACGTGATGCGCTGCAGAGCATCTACGGCGCGGCGGCACTTCGCTGGGGCTCCGACCAGCGGTTCGAGACCACGTTCGAGATGGGTCGCCGGAACCAGCCGACGCCGGATGGGGCGACGGATGATCTCTACCAGACGAGCTGGCTGCTGGAACAGGCGATCCCGCTCTCCGGAACCGCGGTGCTGCGGTTCGGCGGCTGGCTGGGGCGCTGGTACGATCGGGATGACATGGCCGTGTACGGAGAGGCCCTGTTCGAGCTCGGCTTGGGACTCGCCCTGCGTCCGATGCTGTCCTGGGCGGACAACGCCGGCTCGAACGTCACGGGTGACGATGGGGAGCCCGGGACCGGTCGGGACCCGGAGACCGAGATCCGCGGCGGTCTGGGCATTCGATACGAGAACGGATCCAGTTGGGGTGTGGAGCCCACACTTGCCTACGGAAGTGTGGACTCCGAAGACGATGCGTTCGACGGCGGACTGTTCGACTTCACGGCCCGGACCTGGGTGCGGTTCAGTCCAGTCGTCAGCCTGAATGGTTTCGTGCGTTATCAGTCGCCGCCGGGCACACCGTCGTTCGTGACGGTCGCGCTCGGTATCGGACTCGCCACCCCGTAACCAGCCTGACCAGCAACCAGCCTGACCATCCTGTGGTCACTCCCCGGGCGACCTCCGGGGAGTTCTTGCCCTCACCTGCCCGGGGATGGTACCATCCTTCATCTTCGGTGTTTCTTCGGGTTATATCAGGTGTGGGCTGCATGGCGAGTTCGGCGGTGATTCTCAGGCTGGAACAGGCGATCGAGCGGATCGAGGCACGTCCCCGGGCTCGGGGACCGGTCGCTTCCACCGGTGTGCCGGACCTCGATGCGCTGCTTCCCGGGGGGGGGCTGCCCCGCGGAAGCGTGGTGGAATGGCTCGGTCCCGCTTCGAGCGGCAAGACGGCCGTTTTGCGGACCAGTCTCGCACGATTACGCATGCGAGGCGAGTCCGTGGCATGGATAGATACGCACCACACCCTCTACGCGCCGGACTGGACCGATCTCGTTCCCGGAGCCGGCGAGTTCTGGGTGGTGCGTCCCCGCACGATCGGGGAAGCGGCATGGTGTGCCGACCTGCTGTTGAGGAGTGGCGCGTTCGGAGCCGTGGCCTTTCACCTGGCCGACAGGTCCGGAGGCCGGCGTGCGATCAGTGGCGGAGGCATCCGACATGCGTCGGCGGTGCGGCTGCAGCGGCTGGCGGAGAATGCGGGCGCTCTGTTCGTGGTACTGGGGGAAGCCCCAATCGCCGCCCTGCGTCTCGGGTTCCGGCCCGGCAGGGTGGAGCCGGTGCGCGGCATTCCGTTCGGCCCGTTCCTTCCGCGGACCCGGCCCGTGTGGGTGCGGATCGGCAAGCGGGGAAGCGTGGAAGTGCCGGTCCTGTGTCCCCTGCCGGCCCCTCGACGGACTGCGGACGCGCGTGATCGCAAGGGACCCGAATGAGCCGTGTCTTCCCGGCGCGAGTGGCGTCCGTCAGGGTCGACCAGGAGGGCATCCCCCACGATCCGATGCCGATGGCCACGGCCCTGCTCGCGGTCTCACCGCGCGTAGCGGTCGCGGGCCCCGGGCTGTGGCGGGCGGATGCCAGGGGGTGGGAGCGGCGGGGAGGGGATGTCGCGCTCGCCCACGCCCTGCAGGTCGCCGCATCCGGGACGGGAGCGTCCCGGGTCGGCATCGGCGTCGCTGATGTGCCGGTGGTGTCGGATGCGGCGGCGAAACTGGCGACCGGGCGAACCGATCACGTCATGGTGGTCCGGTCCGTGGATACGCAACGATTCCTCGCTGCGCTTCCCGTTTCCGCGCTTCCTCTCTCCGACACGCTCCACGAGACGTTTCGGGCACTGGGTCTCCGGCGAACCGGCGCCCTGACGGCCCATTCACGACAGGAGCTGGAGGCGCGGTTCGGCCCGGAAGGCATCCACGCCCACCGGCTTGCGTGCGGGGAGGACGATCGCGTTTTCCGCTCCCTGCGTTCGGAGGCGCTTCCCGAGGCGACACTGGCTCTCGAGCCCCCGGCGGAGAGTCTCGAGCCGTTGCTGTTCGTGTTGAGGCATCTGCTCGCCCGGGTTTGCGACGACCTGGCCGGGATCGGCCGTGCGGCCGCGCGGATCGAGATCGAGATGACGCTGGAGGGAGGCGAGCGGTCGACGGCACTGGTGTCTCCGGCTCGTCCCACTCACCGGGAGGGGTTGCTCCACGACCTGTGCCGAGCGGCTCTCGAGCGGGCGGGGGAGGGGGAGGGGCGGCTTCCCGCACCGGTGGCGGAACTCGTGATCCGTGTAACCCGGAGCGCCGCGCCGGATGCACGCCAGGGCGACCTGTTCGTCACCGAATGGCGGGATCCCATGGCGGCTGCCGCCGCTCTGTCCCGTCTGCGGGCACGACTGGGAGAGGGTGGAGTCGTGTGGCCGGCTCCTCGAGCGGATCGGCGTCCGGAGACCCGCAACGCCTGGCGCCCGGTGGAAATGCAGGTCGTTTCCGTGGGCGATCGCGTCATCCGCGAACGAGGCCGGGAGCGAAGCGCGGAGAGTCCGGACGCTCCCGGTGTCGGCGACCGCAATGGCGACCTTGCCGGAATTCCCGGCGTCCTGCGCCTGCTGC
>JBDGUZ010000025.1:0-18507 GCA_039585915.1 Gemmatimonadota bacterium | reverse complement strand
AACGGTCTCCTCGACCTGATCGACGGTAGTCTCGAGATCTGAGTCCTGTGAATCGGCGGGGTTTCGATCGTTGGTCATGGGGTTCAGGTCACTTTCTCTGCTGCCGCGTCCACCGCAATTGCCACCGAAAAAACGATCGGCCGGCCTCGGAGTCCGTTCCGAGCCGCCAGCCGTTCCGGTGAGGGGCGCACGTTTAGGTGAAAGTTCACACTCACGGGAACCTGAGAACAGCACGGTAAACTAGACGGAGTCGCAAATATCGTCAACTATTCGCGCGCCGCGATCGATCGCCAGCACCACGATCTCATCGACCACGTCGTCCGGTGTGAGACGAGTCGTATCGATCTCGATCGCATCCGGGGCACGGCGGAGAGGTGCGAGATCCCTGGCGGAGTCTCTGTCGTCGCGCTCCCGCAGGCGACTCATCTCCAATTCGAGTCGCTGGCGGTCGGGTTCGATTCCCTGCTCCTCTACGCGCCGGCGAGCACGTTCCTCGGCGCTCGCCACGAGGAAAATCTTCAGCGCCGCACCTGGAAACACGATCGTTCCGATGTCTCGCCCATCGCAGGCTATCCCACCGTCCATTCCGGCCGCTCGCAGGACACCGAGTGCACACTCCCGAACATCTCCGCGCGCCGCCACGTGCGATGCGCGAACCGCGGTCTGGGAAGCCGCCAGTACCGCACCAGGGAATTCCCCGTTCACCCGAACCACGAATCCCGGCGGCCGACGTTCCATCGTGATGCGGAGCTCCTCGAGTTCATCAGCGAACCGATTTGCGTCATCGATCCAGCCGTCCCGCAACCCGAGCCAGGCAATCGTCCGGTACAGAAGACCAGAGTTCAGGTGACTGTAGCCCAGTCGCTGCGCGACTCGTCGGGCCGTGGTGCTCTTCCCCGACGCCGCAGGTCCGTCGATCGCCACGATGATCCCGTTCACGACTCTCTCCCGGGCTCAATCTCGTCGAGATCGGTCCAGAACCCTGGATAGGACACCCTCACGCAGGCCCGGTCATCCAACTCGATCTCGCAGGCCGGGGCTCTGCCGAGCACCCCGAACGCCATCGCGATCCGATGATCGCCGCCCGTTCGGACCGTTCCGCTCAACGATCGCCCCGAGCCTTCGATGGTGAGCCCGCCTGGCCGTTCCTCACACTCGACGCCGAGTTCTCTGAGATTCGAGGCGAGTGCCGCGAGTCGATCACTTTCCTTGAACCTCAACTCTTCCGCTCCCGAAATCCGCGTCTCCCCCTGCGCCCGGGCAGCCAGCACCGCGAGCAGGGGAATCTCGTCGACGAGCGCCGGCACCTCGTCTGCTTCGATCTCAAATGCGCCGAACTGTCCCGGAACCACGTCGATGGTCCCGACAGGCTCCCCGAGCCGCGTCTCCAGAACCTGCTCCCTGACTTCGGCTCCCATCCTCCGCAGAACCTGCAGAAATCCGGTGCGCGTGCTGTTGAGACCGATTCCTTCGATGTGGACCGCCTGTCCCGTGAGCAGACCGGCGGCGATGAGAAAGGCGGCCGATGAGACATCCCCGGGAATGGTCAGATCGAACCCGGGCAGGCGGACCGGCTTCGCGGGTCCTGCGAGGAGAACGCGCGCGCCTCCGTCATCGAGCGGGCCGAACTCGATGGGAGCGCCCATGCTCACGAGCATCCTTTCGGTATGGTCGCGCGACACCCCGGGTTCCCGGACCTCGACCTCGCTGCCCGCGACCAACCCTGCCAGCAACAGGGCAGACTTGACCTGGGCGCTCGCTACCCGACCGCGGTAACGCAGGACTCGCAGAGACCCCGTCGTGCGCACCTTTAATTCGATCGGCAGCCGGTCCCGATCCTCGGAGCAGGTGATTCGCCCACCCATCGACTGAAGCGGATACACGACGCGATCCATCGGACGCTTCCGGAGGCTCTCGTCACCCGTCAATCTCGCGGGGATCCCCAACCCGACAAGTACACCCATCAGCAGCCGGGCCGTCGTTCCGCTGTTGCCGCAGTCGATCGGAAGCAGGCTCGGAGTCCATGCAGTTGTCCCGGTCACCAGGGCGACATCATCCTCCGAGCTTGAGATTTCCGCCCCGAGGGCACAGAGCGCCGATCGAGTCGAGTTGACATCCGCTGAGTCCGGTATGCGGCGAATCTTCGATGGGCTTTCGGCGAGGCAGGCGAGGATCAGTGCCCGGTGCGCGATCGATTTGTCACCAGGAAGCTGCATCGTGATCACGATCCATCGACCTCCGGCGCCTCGGGCAGCGGGATCTCCAGGCTCATCCCATCCTCCGCTGCCTCGACCTTGGAGAATACCGTTCGCGCCTCCTTCTCCAGCCGGTGCGGCTGCTCCGAGTGACGGGCGCTGAAGTGGGTGATAACCAGCCGACGAGCACCCGCCTGCAGTGCGACTTCTGCTGCCTGCCGGGCCGTGGAGTGACGTGTCTCCAAGGCCCTCTCGGATTCCTCATCCGAGAACGTGCATTCGTGAATCAGCAGGTCTGCCCCACACGCTGCCTCCGTCACGCTGCGGCACGGGACGGTGTCACTGGTATAGACCAGCTTTCGACCAGACCTTTCCGGTCCCACCAGATCCTCGGGCTCGACTACGCTACCGTCCTGGAGCCGTACCGACTCTCCTCTGTGCAGGCGTCCGAACAGCGGTCCTTCAGGTATTCCGAGGTCCCGTGCCCGATCGACGTCGAATCGACCCGGTCGGGTATCTTCGACCAGGGCCAGGCCGAACGACCCGGCCGCGTGATCCGTCCCGAATGCATGAATCGAATACCCGTCGTACCGAATGGCGGAATCCACCGGCAGTTCCCGGACCTGGAGCGGAAACGTGAATCGGTCCCCCCCCACATTCACGGCCGACTCCAGCGTTTCCGTCCCGGAGGCGGGCCCCCACACTATGAGTTCCCGTTCCCGGCCCTGCAGGCTCAATGTCCGCAGCAGTCCCGCCAGGCCCAAATAGTGATCGGCGTGGAGGTGAGTTACGAAAATTTCGCGGACGGAGAATCCCACCCCGAAACGCATCATCTGCCGCTGCGTGCCCTCCCCGCAGTCGAACAGGTACAGGTCCCCCTCACGCTGAACCGCGAGAGCGGAGACATTTCTCCGAACAGTCGGCCGAGAGGACGCAGTCCCCAGAAACGTGACACGAAGCACGGGCGCCAACCTACCGTCCGTCGGGTGGAGGTCAACGGGCCGTCTGTCTTTCACAGGCACGGTTCGTGCTCGTTCCGCGCATTCAAAGTCTGGAAAGGGTCGGATTGAAGCGAGTCCGGGCCAAGGCGTCGCACCGGAGAATTGCAGGACGCGGCGCAATCGGGCGCCACGCGCAAGCACGGCAGGACGAGAGGATCGATGGACGGCGAGATCCACAGCGACATCCGACGTGGCCGATACGCGCTCCTTGCCCGACATCGACGCGTGGAGCGTCGGTTCGAGGCAGTGGAGCGTCGCTGGGCGGAATTTCGTGACGGGCCATCGCCGGCGCGCCTCGCCGTCCTTCGCCGCAGTGTCGCAGCCGCCGAACGGGAACTCTCATTGCTGGCCAGGGCGCTCCACGGGGAACCGACACGGCCTGGCTCCGAGGAGCCGGCGGGTTCCTTCGCTCCGTCACCCAGAGACCTCGTAGACGCCGGCCGTGAACTCGACTCGCTCGTCAACGGATCGCACCAGGCCTGGAATGCTGCGCGCAGCGCTCCTGACACGAGCGCCCTGTTGCGCATTGCGGGAATGCTGTCGCAGGCCGAACGAGCAGCCGGAACCCTGGAGCGGGCTCTGAGTTCGCTCGGGGAAGTACAAGAAGCCCATCGGGACGAACCCGACCCGGCAGACTCATCGCCACCGCGCCGACACGAGGAAACTCTGGACGGACTGCTCTTCGGTCTCCACGCCGAGTGGGCGACCCTTCGACGCCGACCGACGCTCGAGAAAACGAAACGTCTACGTGCGGCTCTGGCCGAGGCACAGCGACAGGCCTCGGCACTCTCGGCTCTGGCAGGATCTGAGTCGGCCCTCGCATCGCCGGAAGCGCTCCGATACCTGGGTGGGGCCGCCGAGGCCGTTCGTTTCCCACCCTACCGTGACCCGGAGACTGGTTCGTACAACGGTCGCGGGTTTGAGGTATCGGCCTCCGCGGAGCTCGATCGCTGTACGAGGTACGAGAAGCCGTTTGGGATTATCATCCTGTCCCTGGCACCAGGCGAGGCCTCAACCGCCAGACCTGTGATCGGGGCGATCCAGAGCTTACTGCGCGGCACCGACCTCGTGGGTCGACTCGCGAGCGATGAACTGGTGCTGGCACTGCCTGAGAGCGGTGGAAAAGTGACCCGGCGAATCGCAGCGCGAATCCTCAGGGCACTCGACGCGGCAGATCACGGGGAAGCTGTGGAACGGCTCGCGTACGCCATCTCACCCGAGGAAGGTAATACTCTGCACGAACTGTTGGGCGCCGCTCGAACTCGCCTCGAGGCCTGACGGCGCGACTGGCTCCTGTTCCTCTCAGCAGGTTTCGAGGGCCTGCCTCACCATCGTGGCGAGCACCTCCTTCGGTGCGGCTCCAACGATCTTCATCCGCCCGGCCAGGATCGTGGGGATCTGCTCGATTTCGTACCGCTCGGCCTCGGCTTCCGCAAAGTCGATTTCCGCTTCGTAGCGTCCGTCGTCGAGGGCCAATCCCAGGGCCTCGCGGTCCAGTCCCAGGTCTCGGCAGACGTCGAGGAGAGCGTCACGATCGCCCAGGTCCACCAGGTGGTTGAAGTTCGCGGCGAACAGCCCGTCCAGCGTCCGGTCCAGGACCAGCTGGCCAAGGTCACGCGCAAACTCGAGAGCCAGCAGCGCATCACGTGAGTCGAGATCGGGGATCGGACCCTCGAATCCAAGTCCGAGGGACTCGAAATCGGCCTTTTCCGGCGACGGCGGGGGTACCGACGATTCCAGGCTGACCGCGTCCGGGGCCTCCCTCCCGGGTGTGCACGAAAATCTCGACAGGGGGCGCCACCCGATCAGCACGGGCGATTCGACGGCGAGTTGCCGGATGCGTCCAAGCGCCAGGTAGCTCCACGGGCACCCCACGTCTCCGTACAGCCAGAGCCTGACCGCCGGTCGACTCACTCGCTTCCGCTGTCCCCGGACGGATGTGCGTACACACCCTCCCCGGCCTGCGGCGTCGGAACCGGCTCTTCCGCTCGTCGGCTCGCAAGCGCCTCCTCTGCCGCCTCTTCGACCTCCTGCACTACCTCTGCCTCGATCTCGGCGAGAACTGCTCGATTACGTCGCTCGCGCGCATTTTCATCCGGCTCCTGCGCTGTTTCCCCTGTGAATTCGAGCACGACCGGACTGGTTGCGAGGAACTCCTCGAACTGGCCGATCGGATCGCGCCTGCCCCAGTGCTCGAACAGATCCGGCGGGAGAAGCTCGCGCGCCTCTCTCACGTCATGCGTGGCATGACCGCCCATGCGGAATGTCTCCGCCCAGAGAAACACCGGTCCTTCCCCCTGCCGGCACCGATCCACGGCAATCGTCGCCGCGGCGAACATATCCAGTACGTTGTTGCCATCAACTTCGAGCAATTCCACCCCGTACGCCCGACCCCAGGCCGCGAATCCGTCCCCCCTGTGGTGCTGCTCGAGCCGGGTTCCCAGCGCGACCTGGTTGTTCTGGAGCACGAAGACAACGGGAAGACGATTAACGGCCGCGAAATTCAGAGCCTCGTGGACCTCGCCGCTCTTCGTCGAGCCATCCCCGATCCATGTCAGGGCGACACGGTCTTCTCCGGCCAGTCGGAATGCCAGCGCATAGCCGTTCATCACACCGACCAGCCCGCCGACTACGCTGACGGGCGCAACCACCCCGCGTTCACGGTCTCCTATGTGCAGGTCCCGGCCACGCGCAGGTCCGTCCAGCGTGCCGAGATATCCACGGAACATCGAGTGTAAAGGCATCCCCATTTCGTGGCAGGCGCCGGCATTGCGGATCATCGGTCCACACACGTCCGGGCTCTCGCCGGTACCTCTACGCAGTGCGTGCACGGCTCCGATCGTTACAGCCTCCTCGCCGGTTCCGAGCCAGGCCTTCGAGATCACTCCCTGCTTGACCCAGCGCTGCAGCATGATGTCGTGCAGGCGGAACCGGAGCATGCCTCGATACAGAGACAGAAGCTCCGGAGAGTCGAGCTTCCCGACGACACTGAGCCTCTCCGGCACCGATTCGAAGCGCTCCCGGAAAGACCGGGTCAATTCAGCATCGGCTTTCCATGCAAGGTACTCCGGCGGATCGAACGCATCGTATCTTCTCAACTTCATTCCCTTCGACGATTCAGCATCGCCAGCCGGTTTCCGGCGCCGACTCCCGGCTGGCCTCCGTGTCGCGTAATATCTACTGGTCTCTCAACGCGGTTGCCAGCGGGGAGAAGTGGATCTAAAGCGCTGTGCCGCTCCCGCTCGCCGACTCGCGGGACGGTTCTCGAACCGGGGAACAGGATTCGGAGTGAGCGAACCCTCCACTACAGGTCTGCGGCTTCCTCCGGGAGCGATCCGGTTCGGTGTCACGGCGTTCGCGCTCGCCAGTCTCGTCGGATTCGTGGCCCTGTTTCTCATCACGCACGACCTGATGGGCAGCCTCGAGGGATTTCGCCAGTTCCGACCTATCTGGATTCTGCCTGCTCTGGGACTCGCCGCCGTGGACTGGTTCGGGGGCGGACTTCGCCTGTGGATCCTGACGCGTCCGATCGGAACCCGGATCCGCTACCGCAATTGCGTTCAGACGTCGGCGGCGACCGCAGCCCTGGCGTATCTGACTCCGTCCGGAACGGGTGGAGGTCCGGCCCAGCTGTATGGATTGCTTCGTAACGGATCCAGCCTCGGTCGAGCGGTGGCGGTAAATTTCGCCAGCATGACGGTCAACCTGCTGTTTCTTTCCCTCGCGGGAATCGGCGCGTGGTACTTCGGGGCGGCCGGGTCGATCGAGGGGATCATCCTGCCCGTCGCGAACATCGACGCGGCTACCCTGTTCAAGTGGTGCGCCGTCGGATTCGCCACGATCGCTTCCATCGTGCTGCTGTTCGCTATGAGTCCCCGGCTCCCGCGGCGGATTGTCGTGCGGTCTTTCGGAACCGGACCGCGGGTACGCAACGCGTTGCGGTTTCTCCAGGAGCTGCACGGCGCGATCCAGATCTACGGCACCAGGGGCAAGGCAGCCCTGGTGCTGGCCACGCTCGTCAACGTCCTTCCGTTCGGGGCGCGATTTGTCATGGGCTGGGCGATCCTGCGAGGGTTCGGGATTGACGCCGGGTTCTGGAACGTCGTCACTCTGCACGCGATGCTCCACTTCCTGCTCTACTTCATGCCGACGCCCGGAGGCTCCGGGGTGGCAGAGGTACTGGCACCTGCGGTCATGTCCAGCTTGATGCCGGCGACCCTGCTGGTCGCCTACACCGTCATATGGCGGTTCTTCCTGGCATACGTCACGATTCTCGTCGGGGGGACGATTCTGTTTCGCTGGCTCGAGGCCGACGGGCAGCGTCTGCTCGCAACCGAGATATCTGAGGCCGTGTCGACGGACACGATAGACATGGAGCGTTCCAAATGAAGCAATGCCGCGATTGCGAGGCGCTTATTCCGGATGATGCGAAGCTCTGTCCGCATTGCAGGGTCTCGCAGCGTCACGGCGACTGGCTCCCGCAGGCGACACTCGTGGGAATGAGCGTCGCTGCAGCAATCGCGGTTCTTCTCGAAGGATGCCCGGGTGGACTCATTGGCTGACACCTGGTGCGCCGATCCTGAAACTCCCTGCTCGACCGGGTTACACTTGAGCGATGAAGCTGGCGCGGATCGCCGGTCGGTCGCATTTTCTGGCGGTGAGGCCGGGTCCGTTCCTGATCATGAGCACAATTCTCGGGGTTACTGGATGCAAAGTCAGCACCTGACGATACTGGTTCTCATCGCCGTCGCCGGCTCTTTCGCGTGCGCCGGGAGCGCATACCTGCCCGGTGATCCCGGGAGCCCGAATTCCGACATCAGCGGTCGAGACGTTCGCGTGCTGTGGCTGACCGACCACCCGGAAGTCGATGAGGAAATCCGCACGGCCATTGATGAGGGCGTGTTCATCGCTGGAATGACGGTCGAGCACCGGGACGTGATAACGAACTCGGACAGACGCGGAGCCATGGGGGACGGATACTGGCGATCGAACGATGTCGGAAACGAAATCCGGTACCGGTGGTTCGTCGGCGGGACGAGGGAGCCGTTCCAGGATGGGTTGGGTCGCAAAGTATGCGAGCTCGTTTACGTTCAGGGCCGACTGAGGGAGGTCCGGTACTGTGGCCTTGCGCCTGACTCATCGGAATGACGGCCGGGAGCCCGACCAGACAATCAGTTTCGGAGTGAGAAGGGATTATCGCGCTCGACTGCCCGCGCGTTCGGTCGGGCCAGAGTTGTTGCATCCGTCCAACACCTATTGTGGTCGAAAAACGGTCGGCCGATGGATCGGTGCCCCGTACTGCTGGCCCCGTGCATTCAAAGCTGGTTCGCGACCGTTTTGACGCAGATTGCAACGACTCGGCCGGAATGGAGACATGGACGCCAACCGGTCGCACGGCCTCCAATATCGCTAGGCCTTATATATCAGGCATATACAGGTGTGACCACGACGTGGATTTCTCGGAACGGGCCTTGCTGCATGCTGGAGAACGCGTCTTGATGGCGTTGACCAGGCGCCGGGAATGCCGGCTCGGCACGATTCCTTCAGGGACGTTCCGAGGACCGAGAACCCGGTTTCCCTTTCGGGAGGGTCGAAAGGGCAGCCAACACTCGATGGGGGTGACCGCACGAAGGCGGCACGTTCCCGCGCGGGGCCGGTAGGACTGCGGCCCATTTATTCCCTCAATGGCTTCGGCCGGGAGGACAGGATGCTCGAGCTGTTTCAGGCGCTCTGGACTGATGAGTCCGGGCAGGATCTCGCTGAGTATGCGCTGCTTATTGCGCTGATCGCGCTTGCCGTGATCGTCGCTGTGACGCTGCTTGGCGGCACAATCAGGAACGTCTTCAACACGATCGGATCAACACTGTCAACGGTTCCAACTACTTCCTGATCCGTTCGGCCAGCAGTACGCGTACTGGGCGGAACGGGGACGGTCTCGACCGTTCCCGTTCCTCACCCGACACGCAACAGACGTGATCTGAAACGCCGTCTCGTCCGACCGCATTGACGAGGGCGTAGACAACTGACGGAGAGCCACAGAAACCGGGGGATAACTGTGGAACTGAGCGCAGTCGGGTTAGTCATGCTGGTGGGTGCCGCCGCGGCGATGGACGTCGCCTGGCGTCGCATCCCCAATGTGCTGACTCTGACAGGCCTGTGCGTCGCGCTGGGCCTGCGGACACTGCAGGGCGGCCCAGCCGTTCTCGACGGGCTCGCCGGTGCAGGCATGGGACTCGCGCTTTCCTTCCCTCTGTTCGCCCTGGGTGGCATGGGCGGCGGCGACGTGAAGCTGATCACGGCCGTCGGAGCCTTCCTCGGGCCGATTCAACTCACATACGCGCTTCTCGCGACGGCATTGATCGGAGGCCTGCTGGCCCTGATCGTGGCCGCGCGACGGGGAGCGCTGCGCCGTGTCGTCCGGAGCTCGGGCGGCGTGGCGGCGACGCTCTTCGCGGGCCTCGCCATGCGTGCAGACCTGAAGTCGCTTCCAACGCTGGAGACGGAGGGTGCGATTCGGATCCCCTACGGGGTCCCCATCGCACTCGGAGCCATCTTCGGACTGGTAGCGTGAACACAATGATCGCCCCGACGGGGCGGGACCCCGGAAAGGCAGGTTGAACGGGCAATGCGAAGCAGAAGACTGATCATCGTACTTTTGCTGGCGCTCGCCTCGGGGCTGGCTGCCGGCTGGCTGGCGCTGAACTATCTGCGCCAGCCGAACAGCCCAATAAGTACGAGCGCCCCGAGCACCGTCGAAGTCGTCGTGGCCTCGAGAGACCTGCCTGTCGGGCACATCCTTGATGTCGCCGACATCAAAGTGGCGCAGTGGCCCGGCGATGCGGTTCCGGAAGGCTACTCGAGCTCCGTGGACGAGGTACTGGGTCGCGGACTGATCCAGCGAGTGGCGATGAACGAGCCCTTTATGCCCGCGAAGATCGCATTGAAGGAGGCCGGTGGAGGGCTCCCGATCGTGATTCCCGAGGGAATGCGGGCCGTGAGCATCCGGGTGGACGAGGTGATTCAGGTCGCCGGATTCGTCGGACCGGGCACCCGGGTCGATGTGCTCGTGACACTCGAGGGAGAGAATCAGCCCGATCCGATCACGAAGATCGTGCTGCAGAACATGCTGGTCCTGACCAGCGGGCAGATCGTGGAGCGATCGCCGAACGGTGAACCGATCCTGTCAACCGTCGTGACATTTCTGGTTTCTCCCGAAGATGCAGAGAAACTGGTCATGACAGCCACGAAGGGCCGGATCCAGCTTGCCCTGCGTAACACCCTGGACCTCGACTCGCTCGAGACACAGGGCGTTCGACTGGGATCTCTGATTCCGGTCCCGCGGAGTGCCACGAGGCCAAGGCCCGTCGCTCGAACTCAACCGCAGCCAGCTGCATCGCGAGCCAGGACCATCGAAGTGTTCCGCGGTCCTGAGCGCGAAGAAGAGAATATCGAAGGGGGCGGCTCGTGAAGACGCTATATCGAACCAAGCGGGGGGGATCCATGCTGATCCGTTCGCGATTCCTGTTCGCCGCCCTGGCTTTCGCGGCCACGATGGCGGTACCGGGAGCCCTGCGGGCACAGGCGTTCACGCCTGAGGTCGTAAGGCTCGCGGCCGGCGAATCATTCCTGATCACGCGGAGCGCGCCACTGACCAAGGTGTCGATCGCGGATCCAGGCGTGGCCGACGTGGTCGTGGTGTCTGCCACCGAGCTGGTGGTCAACGGTAAAGTGGCAGGCACGACGAGCCTGATGCTGTGGGATACCTCAGGCGGTCGCGCGCACTATTCGGTCAAGGTAAACGCCGATGCCGAGTCTCTGCAGGAGAACCTGCGGCGGCTGTTCCCGGACGAGACTTTCCGGGTTGAAGCTTCAGGCGGGACCGTCGTCCTGGCGGGCAACGTCTCCTCGGCCATGGTATCCGAGCGAATGGCAGAGATCGCCCAAACGAGCGTGGGAGAGGCCGCCACGGTCTCCAACCAGCTCAGCGTACCGGATCCCGGGCAGATTCTGCTCAAAGTCCGGTTCGCCGAGGTCAGCAAGTCGGCACTGGAGAAGGCGGGCGTGAATCTGCTGCGGTGGTCGCCGGGCGAGGTGTCAGGTGGATGGTCCAGCGGCCGACCTACGGGTGCCGGAGGAGAGGTCTCCTTACCACCTTCGGGCGCGCTCGACCTTACACTGTCGGACGCCGTGAACCTGTTCCTCATTAACCCCAACGGAGACGTCGGTGTATTCATCCAGGCGCTCAAGTCGAACGGAGTGTTCCGGTCACTGGCCGAGCCCAACCTGCTGGCGGTTCACGGCCAGGAGGCTTCGTTTCTCGCGGGCGGCGAGTTTCCCTATCCGGTCGTACAGGGGGGAGCGAACGTCGGCGCCGTAACAATTCAGTTTCGCGAGTACGGAATACGATTGAGTTTCAAGCCGGAGATTCTGCCGAGTGGAAACATCCGGCTGCACGTGGCTCCGGAGGTCTCGGCACTCGACTTCGCGAACGGACTGACGCTGCAGGGATTCAACATCCCGGCGATCCTCATTCGTAAAGCAGAGACGGAGATCGAGCTGCAGGACGGTCAGAGTTTTGCCATTGCCGGTCTTGTCGACAATGCGATGATCCAGGACATCGACAAGATTCCCCTGCTGGGCGACATCCCGATCCTGGGAAGCCTGTTCCGCTCTAAGGAAGTGCGCAATAACCGTAGCGAGCTGCTGGTTCTCGTCACGCCTCACATTGTGCAGCCTTTGAGCGAGCAGCCGCCGGTCCCGACTCAAGAACCGGAAACGTGGGACTGGATGGGCGGTATGGAAACAGCGCCATCGCTCGATATGGAAGACATTGTCACTCCGGACGAGAACTGAACGACCGGTCGGCTGAAATGACCGATAACCTGACACTGGACTGAACGGGCATCATGGAAGAGCGAGCGATCCAGAGCGCGGTCATCTCGACCGATCAGGGACTGCGGGAGCTTCTGCGGAGTGTAGTGGCCGCAGACGATATCGGAGTCACTGTCGGACTCGAGGTCATTGTCCCGTTCCCCGAGATCAACGATTCCCATCTCGAGCAGCTGAGGCAGCTCGCGCCGGATCTGATCTTCCTTGACGTATCGGATGATCCGATCATGGGATTGAAGTTCGCGCAGTTTCTGATCGAGGGAGCGCCGAACCGAAGGATCATAGGTCTAGGGGAACCGCTTACTCCCGAACTCCTGCTGCAGGCTATGCAGGCGGGCGTGTCCGAATACCTTCCGAAACCGGTTTCGGAGGAGAAGGTACAGGACGCGATCGACCGGATTGCTCGGAAATTCGGCCACAGGGTGGAAGAGCGGCGTCGTGAGCCCGGGAAGCTCCTCGCCTTCTTCAGTCCCAAGGGCGGTGCGGGTTCGACCTGCGTCGCTACAAATACGGCGATCGCGCTGCACAGGCTGACACGCGGAAAGGTCCTTCTCGTGGACCTCGACCTCGAACTCGGCGAGACAGCTTTGCTGCTCGGTGTCGAGCCGAGATTCAGCTTCGTGGACCTGGTCCGGAACTTTCACAGGGTGGATGCAGGTCTGCTGGCCTCGTACATCGAGCGGCACGACTCCGGAGTCGAACTTCTTTCCGCGCCGTTCCATCCTGCTAAAGCGGAAACGGTTACAGGAGATCAGATCAGGCAGATTCTCCATTTTCTGAAGCAGCACTACGACTGGGTCGTGGTGGACACCTCCAAGTCGTTCACTCCTCCGACTCTGGCCACGTTCGAGCAGGCCGATACCGTCTTCCTCGTCACAAATGTGGACCTTCCGTCGCTGCGGAACATCACTCGATGCCTCCCGCTGCTCGAGCGGATGGGGCAGGTCAAGGAAGACGACTGGCTCCGCATAGTCGTGAACCGCTACCAGGCGAGCGATCCGATTACGCTCAAGGAGATCGAGAAGACTCTAGGGATTCCGGTATACTGGACATTGGCGAACGACTACGAAGCAGTGATGAACTCGATCAACAGCGGCAAGCCCGTCGTACTGTCGGACAAGTCAGCGTTTGCCCGGGACATGAAGGCATTCGTGACCGACGTCTCGGGCACCGCCCCGAGCCGGGATTCGAAATCGGGTCTACTTGAGAACCTGAAGCCGCTGAAGAAGCTTTTCGGCCGGTCGCAGGGCGAAGCGAGAGGTGAGGCGTAATGGACCAGTTCGAGAGTTCGGATGATCCTCGCGTAAGGGCTAGTCCGACGCGACGCGAGACTGCGCCCGCCGCCGGTGAATCCGCGTGGATCACGGACGGCAGCGGCGCACCGGTCGGAATGGACGGATCCGGGTCGGTGCTCCAGGAGATCAAGGTGCGAGTGCACCGCCAGCTTCTGGAACGACTGAACCTGTCCAACATCGACGCCCTGGATCGGGCACAGGTCGTCGAGGAGATTCGGAAGGTCGTCCACGACCTGCTCGCCCGGGAGGCGGCGCCACTCAATCTTGACGAACGGGAAGACCTGGTCGAGCAGATCCTCGACGAGATTTTCGGACTGGGTCCGATCGAGCCGCTGCTCCAGGATCCGACGATATCAGACATCCTGGTGAACACGTCGCAGCAGGTCTACATCGAAAAACAGGGTCGGCTCGAGAAGTCGGACGTCCGATTCAAGGACGACCGTCACCTCCTGCAGATCATCGACAGGATTGTCTCCGCGGTAGGTCGACGGATCGATGACTCGTCCCCCATGGTTGACGCACGGCTGCCGGACGGATCCCGTGTCAACGCGATCATTCCACCGCTGGCAATCGACGGACCGCACATGTCGATCCGTAAGTTCAAGCGGGACGTGCTTTCCGCACCGGATCTGCTTCGGACGGAGACCATGACTCCGGCCATGCTCGAACTGATGCAGGGGATCGTCAAAGCTCGGCTCAACGTGTTGATCTCGGGAGGAACCGGCGCCGGAAAGACGACGCTGCTGAACGTTCTGTCGGAGTCGATTCCGGTGACTGAGAGGATCGTGACGATCGAGGACTCGGCAGAGCTTCAATTGCGCCAGCCGCACTGCGTGCGTCTCGAGACCCGTACCTCCAACGTCGAGGGCGCGGGTGCCGTACCGCAGCGCATGCTCCTGATCAACGCCCTCCGCATGCGCCCGGACAGGATTATCATGGGTGAGGTCCGGGGATCGGAAGCCATTGATATGCTCCAGGCGATGAATACGGGTCATGACGGCTCGCTGACGACACTCCACGCGAATACTCCGCGTGACGCGCTCGCCCGCCTGGAAACGATGATCTCGATGGCCGGCCTCAACCTGCCGGAAAAGGGCATGCGGCAGCAGATCGCTAGCGCGATCAATGTCGTAGTCCAGGTCGGAAGGCTGACAGATGGAACTCGGAAAATTGTCTCGATTTCAGAGATCAGCGGCATGGAAGGCGACGTCATTACGATGCAGGATATCTTCGTGTTCGAACGTGAAGGCATCGGCGGACAGGGCCAGGTTATCGGTCAATTCCGCGCCACCGGCATCCGGCCGCGATTCACCGAGCGTCTCAAGGCGTACGGAATCGAGCTCCCGATGTCGCTGTTCACGAACTTCGAGGCCTGAGGCCGGGAGGCAGAGAAGATGTTTGATATTCTACCTCCGAACTGGCTCCCCGCCCTGCTGATCTTCGTGACCGCAGGGCTCGGTGTGATATCGATCGCGTTCATGATCGAGTCCGGGCGCGAGGTGAAGCGGCGGCGCGATTTTCGCCGACAGCTGGAAGGCGTTACGAAGGGCCCGTCGATGGAAGGGGGGGGGCCGGGCAGCATCCTCCGTGACAGCTCGGGAGGCGAGCTCGCATGGCTCGAGCCGATCCTGCGCTTCGTCCCCCAGACCAGCGACCTCAGACTTCTGCTGGAGCAGGCTGACGTAAACTGGAGCGTCGGCTCGTTCCTGATGATCTGCATCGGGCTCGGCTTCGCACTCGGTTCGGCCTCGTGGATTCTTGGGGGACACCCGATCTACTTCCTGATCTTCGGCGGCATCGGATCCGTGCTACCATTGTTCCAGTTGCGCAGGCTCCGAAAGAAGCGGCTTCGAGCATTCGAAGAGGCGTTCCCCGAGTCGATCGATCTTCTCGGGCGGTCCATCAGGGCCGGACATGCTTTCGCTACCGGGCTGAAAGTAGTGGCGGAAGAAGGACAGGAACCCGTGTCCGGTGAATTCAGGCAGGTATTCGAGGAGCAGAAATTCGGACTCCCGTTGGACGAGTCGTTGCTCGGTCTCGCCGACCGGATCGAACTCGTCGATGTACGGATCTTCGTAACTGCGATCCTCGTGCAGCGGGACGTCGGTGGAAACCTCGCCGAGATTCTCGATAAGATCTCCTACACGATCCGAGAACGATTCATGATCCAGCGCCAGATCAGGGTCTATTCCGCCCAGGGACGCATGACCGGCTATCTGCTTGCGGCGCTTCCGATCATTATGGGCGTCCTGATCTATGCGCTCAACTCAGAATACATGAGCATTCTGTTCGAGGATCCTCGCGGGCGAGGGATGATTGCGCTGGCGATCCTCCTGCAGCTCGTAGGGCTCTTCTTTATCCGAAGAATCGTAGATATCGAGATCTGAGCCATGATGATGATCTTTGTAGCCGTTCTGTCCGCCCTCGCCGTGATATTCACGGTCGTCGCGGTCTCTGAGTTCGTGCCGGCACGGGACCGGAACATTTCTCGAAAGCTATCCGAACTCGAGGATATCGCGTCTACGCGGACGCTCGCCCAGAAGCGTCGACGGCAGACCAAGCGCCAGCAGCTCGAGGTGTGGCTCGAGACCCTGGGGGAGAAAGTCGCCGAGGGCCAGAAAGACATCGGTCCACTCCGCGAGAAGCTGCTCCAGGCTGGATACCGCAGCCCGCGCGCGGTTTCGATCTACTTTTCTCTGCGCGTCTTCTCGCTTGTGACCGGTGCAGTATTGATCGTGGTCCTCGCCCCAATGCTCAGCCTGTCTGGAACCCGCCTGCTGATCTGGGTCGGCGCCGCGGCCGCGGCCGGTTGGATTCTCCCGTCCGGCTTTCTGTCCCGCAAAGTCCGGATTCGTCAGAAGGAATTGCAGAAGGCGTTGCCTGACACACTCGACATGCTGGTGGTGTGCGTCGAGGCAGGTCTTGGACTGAATCAGGCTATCGTCCGTGTCTCAGACGAGGTCGAGCACATTTCAGAGGAGATGTCAGAGGAACTGCAGATCGTGAACCTCGAGATCCGCGCCGGTACGCCGCGGGAGGAAGCGCTGCATCATCTGGGCACCCGCACGGGCCTGAAGGATATTCAGGGCCTGGTCGCGATGCTGATCCAGACCGATCGATTCGGTACGTCGATCGCGCAGGCTCTTCGGGTCCACTCCGACGATCTGAGACTGAAGCGCCGGCAGAGAGCCGAGGAAGCGGCGGCGAAAACGACCATCAAACTCGTGATTCCACTCGCAATCTTCGTGTTCCCGGCGATGTTCGTGGTAATTCTCGGCCCTGCCGCGCTCAGCATCATGGAAACGTTCTCATCGCTCTGAAGACGATTCAGGCGTGGAACGTCTCCCGGGAGGAGCAACTCGGCGACCGGATCCGAGTCGCGAACACGCATTGGGCGCGGCTGCGTGGAATGGTCGGACGACCTCAGCCGGAACCGGGGGAGGGACTGTTGCTCGATCCCTGCCAGGCCGTCCACATGTACTGGATGCGATTTGCCCTGGACATCGCCTTCCTGGGTAGAGACGGGAGCGTGGTGGCCGTATATCACGAATTGGCGCCGGCGCGGCTGTCGGGGCGGCACAAAGACGCTGTGCAAGCACTCGAGCTGCGGGCTGGCACCCTGCAGAAAAGCGGCACCCGGGTCGGTGACCGGATCGAGCTGAAGCCGGTTGAAATTTGACGCGTCCGGGCCCTCGGTGTTCGAGGAATGACCGGGAAACAGCAGAGGGGAAACGGTACGATGGATCAGAATGCGACCTTCGACGATTCGGATGTCGGCGTGAACGCAGCCGTGGCTTCGGGCATGCCCGAGGATTCCGACGATTCTTTCGAACAGGCTGCGCCTCCAGTACCGATCACCCTCGCCGACACCGGGCTCTCGCCGAGCCTGGTCGAGGACCTGGTTCTCAAGATGATGTACGACCGGGGTGCGATGCCCGGCCAGGTGCTGCGGGACAGCATAAAGCTCCCGTTTGCCATAATCGACGAACAGCTCGTGGATCTACAAAGAAGACAGTTCGTCGAAGTCCGTGGCACTACAGGCCAGAGCCGGGCCACGTACGTCTTCGATCTCACATCAGCCGGGCGCGAGCGTGCCCGTGAGCTATTCGCGACCAACGGCTACGTCGGTCCCGCGCCGATCCCCCTCGACAGGTATGCAAACTGGGTCGAATCGCAGACGATCCAGGGGATTCACGTTACGGCGGGTGGCATCCGGGATGGATTCTCGCACCTCGTGTATCCCGAGCATTTTCTGGATCAGCTCGGGCCGGCAATCAACTCCGGCCTGTCGCTCTTCCTGTACGGTCACTCCGGAAACGGTAAGACGACGATCGCCGAGGCGATCGCCGGAATGCTGGGAGGAGCCGTCTATCTACCGTACGCGCTGGAAGTAAGTGGCCAGATCGTCGTGTTGTACGATCCGGTTTATCACCATCATGTCGACGAAGACGCGGAAGGTGCCGACGACGACCCGTTCGGCGACCACCCGCTTTTTCATGACGCCCAGCCGCACGACGCGCGTTACGCGAGGATCAAGCGGCCGGTTGTATTCGTCGGCGGCGAACTTCAGCTGGAGCAGCTGGATCTCCAGTACGATCCCGACTCGAGAATCTACCAGGCACCGTCGCACGTCAAAGCGAACGGCGGCGTGTTCATTATCGACGACTTCGGTCGCCAGCACGTCCGGCCTCGCGACCTGCTGAACCGCTGGATGGTCCCGCTGGAGAAGAGAATCGACTTCCTGGCGTTCAAGAACGGATACAAGTTCCCGATCCCGTTCGACTGCATGCTGATCTTCGCCACGAACCTGAACCCGCTCGAGTTGGTGGACGAGGCATTTCTGCGCAGGATTCGATACAAGATCCTCGTCGAAAGCCCGAGTCGCGATCAGTACGATGAGATCTTCCGTCGGTGCTGTGATTCGAATGACATCGTATTCGATCGCTCAAAGGTGGATCTGATTTACGACGGATTCTATCAGCGGCTCAAGATGGCGCCGCGTGGCTGCCACCCGCGGGACGTCGTAGACACGGTGTGCAACGTCGCGAAGTACCTTGGCGTGGCGCCTTCGTTGTCCGATGACCTGCTGAACGAGGCGTGCAAGACCTACTTCCTCGACATGCCGGG
>JBDGUZ010000024.1:0-18546 GCA_039585915.1 Gemmatimonadota bacterium | reverse complement strand
GTGGGCTCGGGCCCCAGAAAGTACGAGAACCGTTTCCGGACCTCGGCCTCGTGCTCAGCGGCGAGGAACAGTGGAATCCTGGCGTCGTCATAACCCGTGAAAGCACGCAGGTCGTCGATTCCATGCAGATGGTCGGCATGCGGGTGCGTAAGAAACACAGCGTCAACCCGATCGATGTCTGCCGCCACAAGTTGCAGGCGCAGCTCCGGCGGAGTGTCGACCAGCAGTCTTCGATCCGCATCCTCGAGAATGATCCCGTGGCGGGTCCGTCGATTCCGTGGATCAGTCGATCCGCATACAGCGCAGCGACACCCGATCACGGGAACGCCGAATGAAGTACCGGTGCCGAGAAAACACAGCTTCACGCGTGCGGCCTCAAAGCGTTTCGATCCGCATGTAGTTTGTCGTGCCCGGCGTGTGGAACGGTACTCCCGCCGTCACCACGAAAGAATCTCCCTCCGCTCCGAGTCCGTTCTCCCGTGCAAAGACACGAGAAGTCTCCAGCATGTTGTCGTACGACGCATTACCCTCGACCAGCAGAGGAACGACTCCGTAGGCGAGGGCCAGCTGGTTCCAGGTTCGCGGTTGATCCGTCACGGCCAGAATCGGCACCTGAAGTCGCTGTGCGGACTGAACCCACGCCGTGAAGCCGCTGTTGGTAAACGTGACCAGGAACGGGGCGCCCAGCCTGTCCGTGGCTTCGGCGGCCGCTCCCGCGACTGCTCCCGCCACCGTGTGATGCACCGGTGCCAGGCCGCGGATCCGGGTGCCGCCCTGACCTTCCTCATCAATGCCCGGTTCACGTTCGATCCGTCGGATGATGCGCGACATCGTGCTGACCGACTCGACCGGATAGTCACCGACCGCCGTCTCCGCAGAGAGCATCAGCGCGTCCGTGCCGTCCAGCAGCGCATTCGCTACGTCCGATGCTTCGGCCCGGGTGGGGCGCGAGGAGAGGATCATCGACTCGAGCATCTGCGTCGCCGTGATTCCGAGCTTGGCGGCTCTGCTGGTGAGGCGGAGTATCCGTTTCTGTACCAGGGGGACTTCCTCGAAGTCCAGCTCGACTCCGAGGTCCCCGCGGGCCACCATCACGCCATCCGCGTTGGCCAGAATCCCGTGAAGATTCCGCAGGGCCTGCGCCATCTCGATCTTTGCGACGAGGAGCGCGCGACCGTCGACCAGTTGACGCAGCTCGTCGAGATCGTCCGGCCGGCGGACGAAGCTCAGGGCGATGTAGTCGACCCCGAGATCGAGCGCGAGTCGGGCATCCTCCCGGTCCTTGTCTGTCAGACTGGGTGCCCCGATTTCCGCTCCCGGCAGATTGATCCCCTTCCCGGAGGTGAGAGTCCCACCCTCGAGCGCCTCGAGCACGACTCCCTGATCCTGGATCTCCCTTACTGTCAGCGCGATCTTCCCGTCGTCGAACAGCACCCGGTCCCCCGGGCCGAGATCCGCCGCAAGCTCTGGATAGGTCGTGGGGATCGGCACCGGACCGGCCGGATTCACAAGGCCCGGTGAACCGTCCTCCGGATAGACCAGATAGGTTCCACCTGCCTCTACTTCGAGCGGAGATTCCAGCGTTCCGACTCGGATCTTAGGACCCTGAAGGTCGGCCAGGACGGAGATCGCACGACCGAATTCTCTGGACGTGTCGCGCGCCAGCTCGATCGCGCGGGCCGCCTGCTCGTGAGAGCTGTGCGAGAAGTTTACGCGCACTCCATCGAGTCCCGCCTCGACGAGGGCGCGAAATACCTCGGGGTCCCGGCTCGCGGGTCCGAGCGTGCACAGGATCTTGGCGCGCCGGAAAGCGGGGCTCTCATTCATCACGAACTACCGATGTCGAAGGACTCGAGTGGACTGGAGTGTGGAGCGAGGGCTCGGGCGATCCCCGCCCGGATCCCCGCACTCGGGCAGGGGATCCGGGCGCGTCGGTGCTCAGGCGATCAGACGCGCGTCGATGCAGAGCTCCGGGCGGTGCGCCGCGATCCAGCCGTGCATTGCCTCGAGCGTCCCGAATGGTAGAGTCTCGAGCGCGGCCGGTTCCAGCCCTGGAATCACGCACGCGGCTGCGCGGCGGAAAAAATACGCCATCTGCTTCGTACGCTGCTCACCGCTCAGACTCGTACCGCCGGGAATATCCGGTATCGGCTCCAGCAGCCTTCGATAGCTGAAGACCTCACGGGGGGAGAACACATCGGGAATCTGGTACGAATGCTCTCCGAGCTGAAATGAGCCGTCCCGCGCGATCTGAATAGCCTCTCCCATAGCACCTCTCCTTACCCACCGGTGGGCGATCGAACGGAACCCCGGGGCCGAGGGGATCGATCCACGAAAGTACCGCCCGGAACGGCTTCCGGGCAAATTTTGCGCGGCCGGCGCCGCGACCGGGATAATCAGACGTCCGGAAACAGGTCGAAGCGGTGCGACACGACGCCTGCGCTCGAGTAGCGATACGCTGCAAACGGGCCCACAAAGGTGGTCCGGACACCCGCCTGTCGCCGGTCGTACAGCTCACCTTACCTGACCGGATATCGACCCCGTACAAATACCGAAAGTACAAGATCTGGTGCTCAGCCAACCTATCGGGTCCACATGTTGTGGGTCAAGTTCTGGACTTCAAGCTCGCCGTCGGCAGTGAGTTTCGGGCCTGCGCTTGATGCATCGTGTTCGCCCGCCTACAATGCGCGGCGCAGTTCGGACCCTTGTGCCCGGACCGGACCACTCCTGTGAGTAGAAAACGAAAGGAATTCGACCGACATGGCTCGACTGCGTGGCAGTGTGAAGTGGTTTGATCCCGAGAAGGGGTGGGGTTTCATCCGGCTCGAGAGCGGAGACGAGGTGTTCGTCCACCATTCCGACATCCAGGGTTCAGGGTTCCGGAGTCTGCGGGACGGAGCCGAGGTCGAGTTGGACATCGAGGGGGCCGAACGAGGCCCTCGCGCCCGAAATGTCATCCCGCTCGGTGGAGAGACCGCCGAAACCGGGCCATCGACCCGAGCGACTCGGACGGCGGGAAACAGGACCGGTGGACGGAGAGGTTCCGGCCGATCCGGGACACGGACGAACGACCGGAATCGCGCGGAACCAGAGGGAGGTCGGCAGGATCGTCAGCCGGCCGGCTCTGCCCCGAAACTGCAGACATTGAACGAGCAGATCCGTCAGCGCCTGGCGGCCCGCTTCACGTTTCTCCGCTGACGGGAGCCTTCCCGCGATCCGGCTTCGGGCTGCCCGCGGCTGGCGTTTCCGAAGCGGATTGGCAATCGACCGGTAAATGCACTATTTTGCATGGCTAAGACGGATACAAACGTGCCAGACATGGTGTCTCGCGCGAGTCGCGTTCCTGAAGGGGTGAGCGAGTTTTGGAGATTCAGATCGCCGAAGGACAGAACCTCGAGAAGGCGTTGCGCCAGTTCCGCCGCAAGGTACAGCGCGCCGGGATCCTCGCGGACATGCGCCGGAAGAGGCACTACGAGAAGCCCAGCGAGGCCAAGCGCCGGAAGCAGAAGGCCGCCCAGCGCCGGCTCGCACGTAACGCCCGGAGGCGGAAGCAGCGCGACTGAGCGCCGCTCCGCTCCGGGTTACTCCGGATCGACCCTACAAACTTGACCGACCGTATCCGCAGGCGGTCCTCAGTTCCGGCAGGCCGGCACGTCCGGCGAGCTCGCGTAGCCGCGAGGCGACCTGACATCTCCGACGAACACGGCGCACTCCGCATCCCCCGACTTCGCAATCGCGGAGAAGCCGTCAGAATCTCCCTGGATCAGATCGACCCGAACACCGGAGCCCGGCGTGAAGTCGAGACTTCCAAGGTCAGCCGCATAGTAGTCGTTGGCCTCGAAGTAGGCCTTCTGGGTCGTCACGAGTCGAGACAGCTCGGACGTGATACTGGCGGTCGAAACAGCCTGACCGGTCGTCTGTGTTGCACCAGACGTTCCCGAACCACCCGGGTCCGTTCCGACGACGACCTCGCGGCTGCTGGCACAGGCCGATATTCCTACAACCAGCAGGCTGGCGGCAATCAAAGTCGTGAGTCTCTTTGCCTTCGGCATGACTTCGTGTCTCCCTTCACTTGTGAGCACTGTCTGGCCGCACCGTCGTCTCGGGCAGGTCGATGCCCACATCGCAGGCGGTTCAGATGATCGACGCGGATAAGCTGACACAAGGCACGCCGGGCGGACAAGGGCGCGACCGGATCGCCCGTCTGGCGGACCAGGTGTGGTTGAACGGACACGTGCACGAAGTGGCGGGTCCGCTCGACGTTCTCCGGCGGGCCATCCGGTACGGAGACGGACTGTTCGCCACGCTGCGCATCGATGCGGGCCGGCTGCTCGACGCCGAGCGCCATGCCGCTCGCCTGCTGTCGGGCGCCGCGGGGATCGGACTCGAACCGCCCCCCGGCTTCCTCGACGAACGACAGATCGTCGAGCGACTGCTGGCAGCCTCCGACGACCTGGGTGCCAACCCCGGAACCGACGGCGTGCTGCGTTGCCAGTGGAGTGCTGCGGGGAGCGGGCGAGGCTTCGGACGATCCAGTGATTCCGTTGCCCTGATCGAGCTCTCACGGGTTCCGGCAGTTCGGAGGCTCGGCGTCCGTGTTCTGCATAGCGACGTGGTGCCACGTCCATCGATTGTACACATCAAAACCTGCAGCGCTCTGCCCCACGTGATCGCTGCACGCCTGGCCGCCCGACTCGGCGTCGAGGAAGTCGTCCGCGTGTACGACGGATGGCTTACCGAGGGAATCTCGGCCAACCTGTTCTTCGAGCGGGACGGCAGGCTGTTCACTCCGGACCCGGGGCTTCCGCTGTATCCCGGGACCGTGCGCCGGAGGGTGATCGAGCAGGCGGGTGCCCTCGGCATAGAAGTCGCCGAGGGACGGTGGAAGGCCGCTGAACTGAGTCGGTGCGACGGCGCGTTCCTGACCGGCTCCGTTCGCGGCGTGGAACCCATTCTGCGACTGGACGACCGATCGCTGGAGCCCACGCCGTTGATCGACTCCGTCTCGCGGGCAATCGCCGAGGCTCGTCGGGCCGACGCAATTCCGTTGCCCGGGACAAGCTGATGAAGAAGCTCGATCCTGGTGGGCCTCCGGAGCAGGTCAGTCCAAACTGCAGGCGGATTCCACTCCCCGATCCGTTCGTTCCCGGAGTCACATCCGTGTTCGTGCTGGATTCCGAGGCTGGCTCTCCGCCATGGCTCCTGGACTCCGGTGCCGACATTCCGGAGTCCGTGGCCGCATTGCGAGCCGGACTCGACTTCCTGTCGATCACGCCTGAGACAGCGTCCGGCGTCGTTTTGTCGCATACCCACCTGGATCACGCCGGTGGACTCCTGCGCTGGCGACCGGCGAGACTGCTCGCACACGAGAACGCAGTGACGGAGATGCGGAACCTGCAGCCGGCATCGAGCCGGGGCCGGACGGCGCTGCGGAGCATGGGCGTTCCGGCGGAGGTAGCGTGTGATCTCGCGCCTGAGGTCGAACCCGTCGGAGACACCCCGTTTGCCAGAACTCCGGTGTCCGACCGGGTCTCGGGACCAGACGGAGCGATCGCGGATTCAGGCGGGTGGAGATGGATCCTGGCGGAAGGGCATGCCCCCGGTCACCTGATGGCGTTCCACCCGGAGGATCGCCTGCTGCTCGTCGGCGACCAGTTCCTTCACCGGTGGAAGACACCGATCCGGATTTCGGATCCTGAAGAGGACAGCTTCGGGCTCTACCTGGCTTCTCTGGAGCGGGCACTCCAACTCGAGCCTCATATCGTCTGCTCGAGCCATACGGGCGCGATCCGACCGGCGATTCCCTTCCTCGAGGACAGGCGCGGAGTCCTGGATCGCCAACTCGAGCGCACGCGCGACGCGGTAAGGAGAGGTTCGACGACGGCGTGGGACGTGGTGGCGGGCGGCGGTAATCGTCGGCCGAGCGGCGGCCTTCTTATCCTGTACCTGCGGGAGCGTCTAGCGATGCTGCGTCACCTCGCGGCCGGCGGCGAACTCGTCCGACAACTGCACGATGGCGTGGAACAGTTCGAATCGGCATAGTCCGGCCCGGCGGTCCCGGGCCTCGGCACCCTCGGATCAGGTCGAAGTCTCAGCCTCGGCCCCGAATCGGCGAACCACGTACGCCTCGAGGATTTCGATGAACTGTGCGACGATGTCGTCCCCGCGCAACGTCGTATGGTGTTCCCCGTCCACGTAGACCGGAGCGCTGGGTTCCTCGAAACTCCCGGGCAGCGAGATTCCGATGTCCGCATGTCGGGATTCGCCGGGCCCGTTCACCACACAGCCCATCACTGCGACTCCCAGGGTCTCGATTCCCGGGTAACGTCCGCTCCACCGGGGCATGCGGGTGCGCAGGTATTCCTCTATTTCCTGCGCCATTTCCTGGAAGAACGTGCTCGTGGTTCGCCCGCAGCCCGGACAGGCCGTGACCTGCGGCTCGAACATCCGGAGCCCGAGTGACTGCAGAATCTGCCGTGCGACCCGGACTTCCTCACATCGATCTCCACCCGGAGTCGGCGTGAGAGAAACACGGATCGTGTCCCCGATACCCTCGGCCAGGAGGATCGCGAGCCCGGCAGTGCTCGACACGACCCCTTTCCTGCCCATCCCGGCCTCCGTGAGCCCGAGATGGAGGGGGTAATCGGACAGCGGCGCCAGCCGGCGATACACGGTCAGCAGGTCCTGCACTCCCGAGACCTTGGCGCTGAGGAGAATCCGGTCGTGTGACAGACCGATCTCCTCGGCCACCTCTGCCGAGCGCATCGCGCTCTTGATCAGCGCGTCGATCATCACATCGTGCGCATCGCGAGGCCGTTCGAGCGCCGCATTCTCGTCCATCATCGTCGTCTGCAACGCCTGGTCCAGCGATCCCCAGTTCACGCCTATCCGGACAGGCTTGTCGTGCTCGACCGCGCATTCCACGATTCGGGCGAAGTTCGAATCCCAGGTCCGACCGCCCACGTTTCCGGGGTTGATCCTGTATTTGTCGAGCGCCTCCGCACATCCGGGATTCCCGGGAAGGAGAATGTGGCCGTTGAAGTGGAAATCGCCGATCAGGGGGACTGTCACGCCCGAGTCCCGGAGTCGGTCGGCAATCTCCGGGACCGCCCGGGCTGCCGCCGGAGTGTTCACCGTAAGCCGGACCAGCTCGCTTCCGGCCTCTGCGAGCTGCGTGACCTGCACGACCGTCGCCTCGACATCCGCGGTGTCCGTGTTGGTCATCGACTGTACCACGACGGGACGGTTTCCACCGATCCCGACACCGCCGACATCCACGACGACCGCAGGCCTGCGCGGACTCAGGGCGGCCCTGCAGGCAGCCGGTCGCTGCGCTTCTCCGTTAACGCTCTCAGACATCAGGCCGACTCTCTCCGGTGTCGAACATTGGATCGGCGGTTCAGCCGAAGGTGCGGTGTGATTCTAACGTGGGGTGGTCCCGAACAGAAAAGGCCCCGGATTTCTCCGGGGCCTCGCGCCCGTCGGCCGGCCTGCGCTGTACACAGTCCCGGCCTTCGGCGTCATTCCGTTCGCGGTCGCTTCGCTATTGCTCTCCGCTCACGCCTGACGGGCGCTCACCTGTTTCACGAACAGCTTGAGCCGGGAATCGAGACCCAGCCGCCTTTCTCGCTTCATCTCCTGCTCAAACGCGATCCTGTTCGCCACGGTCGCGTTTCTTACCCAGCGTGCCGTGATCGCCGGTTTGCGACTCGTGCCTGAACTGCCGGCCCCCACAGCGTGAAGAGCATCCGCGCCTTCAATCGACTCGGTCATCATTCCCTCACCGCGCTCGAAGCTTCGGCAGGTGCGCGAACCCGTGGCCTCGTTCGGCCGTCTACGCTGCACGCCACCATGTTGAAGGGGCCGCTCAACAGACTCTCATCCCGAACCCGGGGGCTGGGGGTCGGTTTTCCACGGCGATCGGCCGTTTCTCCACCGGAATCCCCGGGAACGGTCACGGTTTTCCACAGAAACCGCTACATATAGTGTCCTCAGAATGATAACCCCACAAGATATTGTGGTCAAGCGCCGATCCCGGATTCGGGTCAGGTCCGGGCCGAGATCAGTCTCGCCCCCGCCTGCTGTAGTAACGACTCCGACTTACAGAACGCAAAGCGCACCAGTGTATGTCCGTCGGCGGGATTCGCGAAGAAGCTCGATCCCGGTACGGAAGCCACCCCGACGTTCCGGGCCAGGTCCTTGGCAAACAGCGTGTCCGCCTCGTCTGAAATGTCAGAAAAGTCTGCCAGGATGTAATAGGCACCCGCGGGGGAAATACAGCGGAATCCGGCCGTCCGCAGAGCCTCGACCATCAGGTCGCGCCGCCGCCGATAGGAATCGGCGAGGGCACGATAGTAGTCGTCCCCCAGCGTCTCCAGCGCCGTGGCCACCGCCTCCTGGAGTGGAGCGGGGGCCCCCACGGTCAGGAAGTCGTGCACCTTTCGTATCGCTCCGCTCGCGCTCTCCGGCGCTACGATCGTACCGACCCGCCAGCCAGTAACACTGAACGTTTTTGACGCGCCGCTCACGGTCACCGTCCTGTCGGACATTCCCGGCAGGCCCACCATAGGCACATGGACTCCATCGTACAGAATGTGCTCGTAGATTTCATCGGTGATCGCCCACGCATCGTGTCGGCGACACAACGCGGCGATCGCTTCGAGCTCTTCACGCGTCAACACGTGGCCAGTCGGGTTGTTCGGAGTGTTGAGAACGATGGCCCGGGTAGCCGGACTGAAGGCAGCGGCGAGCCGGTCCAGGTCGAGTCCGTCCCCCGGCTCGACCCGCACGAAAACAGGCCTCGCGGAGCACAGCACGGCGTCAGGACCGTAGTTTTCGTAGAACGGCTCGAGCACGATCACCTCGTCACCCGGATCCACCAGCGCGAGCAGCACCGCCGCCATCGCCTCGGTCGCGCCGCAGGTGATCGTGACCTCGCGGTCGGGGTCCACGTCAATGCCGTACCAGCGATCGTAGCTCTCGGCGACCGCTGCTCGGAGCCGTGGAGCCCCCCAGGTGACGGCATACTGGTTCACGTCGTACCGGATCGCCCTGACGGCCGCTTCTTTGAGTACGTCCGGCGCTGGAAAATCAGGAAAGCCCTGCGCCAGATTGATCGCACCGCATTCATCTGCGACGCGAGTCATCTCGCGAATCACCGATTCCGTGAAGCCGTGTGTTCGGCGAGCCGTGTGCATGCGGAGATGATATCAGAGGACCGGGGGAGGAAGCGAGTCCCTGCCTAGCGGATAGCGATTCCTGCGATGTGCGGAGAGTACGGGGCCCAGGTCATACCGGAGTCGAACCGCTCCAGATCGAGCGAGGAAAAATCGGCCGTCTCCAGAGTCGCGGCCGTGTCCCGGGTGAGGTTGCATCCTTCTCCCAGCCAGTGCCACGGTCGGTGGATCGTGTCCTGGACTCTGCGGAGCCGGGTACCCGCCGGGGCTGCTACATGCTCCAGAAACGCGAACCGGCCGCCCGGCTTAAGCACGCGTCTCACCTCAGCCAGCACCCGCTCGGGACTCTGTACGCTGCACAGGACGAGAGTCGATACGACGAGATCCACGCTCGCGGTCTCGACCTCCATCCCTTCGGCCCCCGCGTGTCGCAGATCGATCCCGATCCCGTGCCGCCGAGCCTGGGCGTTCATCCGCCTGAGCATCATCGGGTTCGGCTCGACCGCGATGACGCGAGTTCCGCGCGGGTAGTAGCGAAAATTCGCCCCGGAGCCGGGGCCGAGCTCGACCACGGTTTCGGGAACAGATCCGAACATGCTGATCTTCCGGTCGCCGTACTCCTCGTGCATCGCGTCTTCGGCAAACGCCAGGAACCAGGAATTCAGCCGACCGCGGATCGGGTGGCCCTTATGAGCACTCATGCAGCGAGGTACCGGAATGAGCCGCCCGGAGTTCCACGCAGCGCCCGGGAACGCTCGGGGGTTATTGTAGCGTGCAATTCCCGTCGGGCGCTCGGCCCGACACACGAGATCCGGAGGAGGTACTGATGAGGCCGACGAGAACAACTGGAATCCACATGCTCACAAAGCTGCCCGGCCTGGTTGCTGCCGTCCTCGTGCTGGCGCAGCCGGCGGTGGCGCAGAACGAGGCACTCTCGACCGCGGATGCAGACGTTCCCGCAGCACGTCCTGAAGACGTTGAATCAGTGGATGCGATCCTGAACGCCGTGTACGACGTGATCTCGGGGCCAGCCGGCGAGGCCCGCGACTGGGACCGTATGCGTTCGCTGTTCCTGCCGGAGGCTCGGCTCATTCCATCTGGGCCGGCGCAGGACGGCTCGACTCGCTATCTGATCTGGAGCCCCGAGGAGTACATCTCCGCTGCCGGCGGGCAGCTGGAGGCGAACGGCTTCTTCGAGCGGGAAGCATTCAGGATCGAGGAACGGTTCGGGAACATCGCCCACGTGTTCAGCACCTACGAGTCATTTCGGACGGAAGACGAGATGGAGACGGGATCTTACTTCGTGCGGGGTATCAATAGTTTTCAGCTCTTGTTCGACGGCGAGCGCTGGTGGGTGGTCCAGGTATACTGGCAGTCGGAGACGCCCGACCAGCCGATCCCGGACCGCTATCTCGACCGGTAGCTGAGGATCTTCGGATTCAGGATCTCGCCGTCCTGGATCTCGATCGCCCGACGCAGCGTCGCGTCCTCCGCCCACGAATCGGGGCCGTGCAGGACCCGGCCGAGGTATGCCACGACTACCTCGGAGATCTCCCAGCTCGCGCTGCGCCACAGCCAGCTCGGGGTATGATCCACGCCGTAGTACACTGCGGGACCGATCTGGAAGGTCGGTTCCGCGAACGAGGTCGGGCGTGCAAACGGGAATCCCATCCCGATGTCGCAGCTGACGTCCACGATCAGTGAGCCGGCACGCAGACGCTCCTCGTCTCCCGGCTGCAAGTACATGATCGGATCGTCCGTGTCCTGCAGGATCCCGTTCACGATCACGTCTGCGTCGGCGAGCGCTTCGGCAAGCTCACGACGAGTTCCGTCCGATTCGACGACATGCACCCCTCCGTCCGAATCGCGAATCATCCGGGCGAACAGGCCGCCCTCGCTACGGTCACCGACCGTCCATGGCGGGCGAAGCGTGTAGACTTCGAAGTTGTGCAAGCCGAGGCCCTGCAGGGCGCGGATGGCACCCCGGCTCACGGAGCCGAAGCTGATTACGGTCGCCCGCAGCGATCGGCCGAAGTGCCCGGTCTCGCCCTGTAGCGACAATGCGTGCAGGACAGCGCAGTAGCCGGCGAGTTCGTTGTTCCGGTACAGCAGGTGCATGCCTCGCGCGCCATCGGACCACAGGTACATCGCTTCAAACGCTAGCAACGTCTGCCGGCGGCTCACGGCAGCGTCCGTCATCTCCTGCTGCTGCACGCAGTGCGGCCAGCCCCACAGGATCCCGCCCTCACGCATCTCCAGCAGGTCCTGAACTACCGGTTTCACCAGCAGCACGCCATCGCACTCGCTGAGCAGTTCGCTCCGTTCCGCCACGCCACCGAAACGTCGATCCAGCTCGGAGTCTGGAACACCGAACCGTTCGCCGTAACCCCGCTCGAACACCAGCCGCTTCGCCACGCCACCCGGAATTCGATCGAAGTGCGCCGGGTGGATCGAGATCCGTCGCTCCCCGACTTTCCGGCTGGTTCCCACGACTCCGAACCGCGAGAGCTCGCTCATCGCCCGGCGCCAGTCGCAGCTGCGGGAGCCAGGGCACCCGGCAGAGGCTCGCGGGTCTCGGAGAACACCAACCCTTCCTTCTCCAGCGCCCGGAGAACAGGAACGTAGACGGCCGGGTGGGTCGGAATCAGACTCCCCGTGAGCGTGAGGTTGCCGTCCAGGAGCAGTTGCACTGTGAGAGCCGTGGGCAGCCCTACAGTGCGCGCCATGGCTGTGAATCCTGCGTCTCCCTCCGTCACCAGCGTCGACGTGATCCGCTCGAACGAGTCATCCGGCATCCGGACTTCCAGTTCGTGTATGAGAATTACGAT
The DNA here is from genome assembly GCA_039585915.1 of Gemmatimonadota bacterium. Taxonomy (GTDB): domain Bacteria; phylum Gemmatimonadota; class Gemmatimonadetes; order Palauibacterales; family Palauibacteraceae; genus Carthagonibacter. The sequence goes on along the minus strand of JBDGUZ010000024.1, from coordinate 6,542 downwards.
GTCTCGCCCACCGGCCGGTATCGACAGCCGGGTCCGGAGCAGGTGGGTCAGCATCTCGGCCGGAGTATTACCCTCGCAACTGAGCATTCCATCCGAGAACAGACCCATGAACTGAAGGTTGGCGATCACCTCGCCGTCGAGAGGAATGTCGAGCAGGCGCGCGACCTGTGCTTCCACTTCCTCGGCCCCGGAGTCCTGACTGTCCCCGCTCCCCGGCAGAAACATCTGCAGCACTTCGCGGGCCGAGCGGCTACCCAGGTCTGGCAATCGCAGGCTTTCATTGGGGAGCCCCAGCCGCACGATCGCGTCCCAGGTCTCGGACCAACCCGGCCAGCGCAGCGTCGCCCGCAGGATCGTCTCCGCATGTTCGAGTCCGAAAACGGAGCCGTATGAGACCGAGTCCCGGTTCGGGTAAGCCACCATCCGGCCGGCGCCTTCGACATCGACTGGCCACGTGTGCCTGAACACCCGGTGATGAGGCACGAGTTTGGTCCGTCCGTTCTCGATGTATTGAGCGCCGTTCGCGCCCGACATCACGACGTTGCGCGGGTTCCAGGTGATCCAGTAGCCGAGCGGGTTAACCTCCTGTCCCGGCGCCGGCACGCCCGACCCATAGGAGCGGAAGGCCTTGACCCGCCCCCCTTCCGCCCGAATCCGGTCCAGCAGGGCCATCGCCGACATGTGGTCGATCCCCGGATCGAGGCCGAGTTCGGAAAGCAGCAGCACACCCCGGCGGTGCGCGTCCGCGTCCAGGGACCGGACTGCTTCGTCGCGATACGAAACGGACAGCATGTGCGTTCCGTGCGACAGGCAGTCCCACGCCACGAGGTGCTGGAATGTCGGCGCGAGCATATTGACCACTACGTTCGCTTGGGAGATTCGGGCGTCCCGCATTGCCGCGTCGTTCACGTCGAATCGGATCGCCGCTCCACGCGGATGTCCGGCCACGAGCCATTCGGCAGCCGAGCGGTCCAGGTCCGCCACGGTGATGAACCAGTTCGATTCCACAGCCATGTCGAGGAGGCGGTGAACAAGGAATGGGGCGCTTCGTCCGGCCCCGAGGACGAGAACCTGCTTCATGACTCCCTGCCGGTTGGGATGTATCGACAGCCTACTCGATCGCCGGTCTCGGGGCGAGGAGCCTCCGACCGCGCCCTGAGACACCATGATGTGCGAAGCCCGGCCACGAGGGCCGGGCTATCGCTGTCCCACCTGCCATGTTGTCCGGCGGCAGTTCCGTGAGGACGACACCGCCGGGCCGCTACTGCACGGCCGATCTTGAGTTCAGCCGCATTCGCTGTAGCCGCAGGCGTGACACTTCATGCACCCTTCAGCGAATTCGAGGCTCGAGCCACAGTCCGGGCAGGTTCCGATGAACTGGATCGCGGCCTGCGTCTCGAACCGGTGGATCACCGTCTTCTCGGCAGTCTGGGTTCCACCATTCGTCTTCTTGGCGGCGCCCACTTCCGGGATCGGCAGCGACTGCTGGATCCCTTCCTTTTCTTCCAGGTAGCGCTCGACCACCTGTGCGATCGCGTCCGGGCTGGAGAGCACTTTGTTCGCCCCGAACCCCACCGCGCGATCGGAGGAAATCCCCCTCAGCTGTTTGTGAACCGAGCGCAGCGAGATGCCGCTGCGCAGGGCGAGGCTGATCAGGCGACCGATCGCTTCGGCATCCGCCATGGCCGGTCCGCCTGCCTTTCCGAGGGCCACGAACACCTCGAACGGACGTCCCTCCTCGTCCTCGTTGATCGTCACATACATATCGCCCAGCGGCGAGTCGATCTTCCGCGTCACGCCCTTCAGGATGGCCGGTCGCTTGCGCATCCCCGGCTGCTTCATGAACCCGCCCTCGAGCGCGGTGATCGTCTCGCTCTGTTCCTCGAGCTCACTCGCGAGTTCGTCCACCCGGGCCAGGGCGCCCGCGAGTTCAGCCGCGAGTTCAGTGCTCTCGAGCTTCTCGAACTCGGCGATCGTGTCCGGGTCGATGACCCCAGCTCCGGGCGAGGCGTGCACACCCCGCGCGGCAGCTTCCGCCGCCACCTTGCGGGCGGTCCGACCAGTCGACAGCACCTGCGCTTCACGTGAGCCGTCGCGGTACACAGTCACGCCCTTGCACTTCAGCTCGTAGGCGAGCTCGAAGATGCGCCGGACGTCGTCCACCGTTGCTTCCTTCGAGAAGTTACAGGTCTTGGAGATCGCTGAGTCCGTGTACTGCTGAAACGCCGCCTGCATTCGGATATGCTGCTCGGGCGTCACGTCGTGCGCCGTGACGAACGCTTCCTGGATCTCTGCTGGGACCTCATCAAAGTGGATGTGGCCCTCGTCGGCGATGCGCCGCATCAGCTCTTCGGAATACCAGTCACCCTTCTTCGCCGCCGCGACGAACTCAGGGTTCACGTCAGGCATCAGGACACCGGCCTGGTTGCGCATGAACGCTACCGCGAACAGGGGTTCGATGCCGCTGGAGCAGCCGGCGATAATTGAGATCGTCCCGGTCGGAGCGACCGTCGTGACGTTGCAGTTGCGCAACCGTCGCATCGGACGGATTCGCGCCCCGGACTCGTCCCGCGCGCAACTGTCTTCCGCCCCCCAGATCGAATGGTCCCACTCCGGAAACACCCCGCGCTCCCGCGCAAGCCGCTCGGACTCGATCTTCGCCTCCTCGTCCACGAATCGCATCAGTTCTCGGCCGAGTTCGATCGAACGGGCTGATCCGTAGGGTTCACCGAGCTTCACGAGCATGTCGGCCCAGCCCATCACTCCCAGTCCAACCCGGCGGATGTTCTTCGACAGATCCTCGATCTGTGGCAGCGGGTACTGGTTCGCGTCGATTACGTTGTCCAGGAAGTGCGTGGCCCGGTGCACTGCCGTGCGCAGGCTGTCCCAGTCGATCCGGTCGTCCTCGACGAATCGGCCGACGTTCACGGAACCGAGATTGCACACGTCGTATGGCAACAGCGGCTGTTCGCCGCACGGGTTCGTGGCCTCGTACGATCCGAGCTGTGGAACCGGGTTATGGCGATTCGCCTCGTCGATGAAATAGACGCCGGGCTCGCCGTTCCTCCATGCCCCGTACACGACCTTCTCAAACACTTCACGCGCGTCCAGCTCTCCGACGGGCTCTCCACCCCGTGGGTTGCGAAGGGCGTAGCTCTCACCTCGCTCCACGGCGTTCATGAAGTCGTCGGTGACCGCGACGGAGATGTTGAAATTCGTGATCCGGTGGCCCTCTTCCTTGCAGTCGATGAACTCGAGCACGTCCGGGTGATCGACCCTGAGGATGCCCATATTCGCGCCACGTCGAGTTCCGCCCTGCTTCACAGCTTCAGTGGACGCATCGTAGACCTCCATGAACGAGACCGGTCCACTGGCCACACCCATGGTTGACTTCACGACATCGCCCTTCGGGCGCAGCCGGCTGAACCCGAATCCCGTACCGCCGCCTGACTGGTGGATCAGCGCCATGTCACGCAGCGTCTCGTAGATCCCCTCGAGACTGTCCGGGACCGGAAGGACGAAGCAGGCCGACAGCTGTCCCAGCGGACGCCCGGCGTTCATCAGCGTCGGGCTGTTCGGCTCGAACTCGCCTCGCGCCATGATCTCGTAGAACGTGCGAGCGACCTGCTCCACCCGCTCCGCGCCCGCGCCATAGCTTGCGTCCACGTCAGCGATCACCCTGGCGACGCGCCAGAACATCTCCGTGGGCGTTTCGTTTGGCTCGAGATCAGGCCCCTTCTTCAAATACCGCTTGGCAAGCACTGTGAGCGCATTGTCCGATAGCAGGGGCTCTGCAAGATCAGACGGGGCGGTCTCGCGATCGGTCTGATCGATCGCGGGCTTCATGGAAATCGTCGTGTCGGGGCCGTGCATCAGGGTGTCCTCGCTGCTTCCTTCTGTCGTGATCGTCAATCGGCTTCATATATCGTTACCGGTCCCAACGACCGGTTCTCGTGCTGGCTACGTTTCCTGCTGCCCGCCTCTGATGGCGACGACTCCCCGGGGGTGCGGCGCACCCTGAAGTCACGTCTCCCGCTTGAATAAGGCAATGTACTTCGGACCGGGCGGGACAAGCTCGGCCGACCTCGAGCAGCCTCGGGGACCGCTCGCGCACACCCCAATATCTTGGGGTGGAACCAGAATAACCCCCCTACATATAGGGGTCAAGGGCCAAATTCCCTCTTCGGCCGAATCCGTTGCTATGCCGGACTTCCGGGCCGAATCGAGGGTCAGACAGGGGGTTGCCAGCGACCTCCCGAATGCAGGTCCTTGAGGGCCCGGTAGTGGTCCACGGTGAGTCTGATTCGTGCCCTGAGGTCGTCATCCACGGGCCTCACGACCCGCCCCGGTACTCCTACGACCAGGCTTCCCGGCGGGATCCGGGCTCCCTCGGTGACCAGCGCTCCCGCCGCGACCACGGAGCCCGCTCCCACGACCGCGTCGGACAGGATCACGGCCCCCATGCCGACGAGGCACCCGTCTTCGATGTCACAGCCGTGTATGATGGCCCGGTGGCCGATTCCGACTTCCGCACCGATCCGGCACGGACGGTCCACGTCGACGTGGACCATCGTGAGGTCCTGGATATTCGTCCCGGGTCCGACCGAGATCGGCGCGATGTCTCCGCGCAGCACACACTGGTACCACACGCTCGCGTGCGCCCCGAGCGTCACGTCCCCGATGACGTCGGCCGACGGCGCGATCCAGGCTCCCTCGTCGATCCGCGGTCGCGCGGAGGTCAGCAGGCTCAGGTCGTTCACTCGGATCCTCTCCCGGCTGTGTCGCGGAGGAATGCTTCGATCCCGTCCGCCACTCCACGGGCGTACAACTCCTGGAACCCCGGGTCTCTGAGAGCAGCTTCGTGGCGCGGCATCATCATGAATGCACCCTCCGTCAGGACACTCGGCATCCAGGACATTCGGCATACGGCGAGATCCCCCCAGAACACGCCGAGATCGCGCAGCCGCATGGTCGACAGCATGCCCTGCTGTATCGCCGACGCGAGCCCCGCTGCCTGCGGGTGGAAATAGTACGTGCTCGTCCCCTCGCGCCCGAATGGTCGTACGCCGTCGGGCAGAGCGTTGTTGTGGATCGAAACGAACACCTCGGCCCCGGCTTCCTCGGCGGCGCCGGTGCGTTCATACAGACCCATCTGCTCCCGGTCGTTCCGGATGAGAATCGGCTCGGCTCCGCGTTCCGCCAGGATCCGCTCGAGGATTCTGCCGATCGCCAGGTTCGCATCGCCCTCGTAGTAGCCTGTGGGTCCGGTGGCTCCCGCGCCGGGGTGTCCGGGATCGATGGCGATCCGTCGACCGGCAAGCGGATTTGCGGGATCGATCTCAGGCGCACTCCGCAACTCGAGCCGGAGTGTAGCCCGGCCGGTTTCCGTCTCCTCGTATCGGGCCCGCCAGCCCCACACCGGCCCGGTGAGTCTGACGCGGAGCCGCCATGTCCTGCCGGCCTGCTGCGTCCATTCCGCCCACTCCACGCGCCGCGGAGATGGGCCGAGTGACACGCGGTTCGTCACTCCTGTGGCTCCATACAACGTGATTTCCAGGGTCCGGTCATCCGGCTGTGTGACTTCTAGCGGCAGGGCAGAGGCGAGCGGTATCGCCAGCGAGACCCGGTCGCTCCGCGGCTCGAACCGCAGGTCACCGACGGCGGAGCCGGGCGCCGGCGTCTCCCCGGGGAGGAACTCCACGTCCTCGGCCGTGACCCAGGCATTCAGGCCCGGTGCGAGGCGCAGACGGATCCGGTCTCCGACGCGGAAGTCCACGACCGCCCGTGTGCCGTCGGGAAACCGCCAGCGGTATGGACCGAACGCCGCCGGACGCGCGACTACCATCCCGTCGTTTCCGTTTACCTCGTCCGGCACATCCCGCAGCCGGACCACTGGCGGGTGAATCGGGTCGAGGACTCTCAGTGGCAGGATGAGCGGCTCGGTCTGTTCGTCGTCGCCGAGTTTCGCGCGGACCTCCATTCTGAGCGAATCCGCCAGGTCCGCCCAGTTGCAGTCTTCGGGCACGCAGGCCGTCCGGTACAGCTCGTCCGCCGACAGCGTGAGAACGCGACGGTCGGAACGCGGACCGGACTCGAGCGCGATCCGCGTGCGACCCGCCACGAGCTCGACCTCGGCCTCGGGGATCGCGCGAAGCTCGATGCTGATGGACTCGTCCGGGTACGCCCATAGTTCCGTGCGCACGCCGAGCCCGTCGGGGTCGAGCAGCTGCCCCTCATCCCAGGTCGACCCCTGGGAGGTCGGTACTCGGATCGGATGAAGCAGCGAATCCACTGCCGCACCCCGACGAGCGACGAGATGGTACTCCGCGGTGTCGCCTCGCGTCGCCGCTGGCACCGGAAGCCAGGCCAGGAACGCCCCGTTGGGTTCGACATCCACGAATTCCCCGTCGATGATCAGCGTCGCATCGCCGGTCCCGATGGTCCCGAATACGAAATTCGAGTCTCGTGCCGTGATTCTCTGCAGCGAGTCCGGATACTCGACGTACAGCGAAATCGGGCCCGACACCGCCGGGACCGGCGGC
>JBDGUZ010000023.1:0-19161 GCA_039585915.1 Gemmatimonadota bacterium | reverse complement strand
TCTTCGACGAGTCGCGACTGCCGAACGTCCTGACGCTCGACGCGATGGACAACATCTCCAAGGAACCGGACTACAAGAAATGCGCGGTTCGACTGGAGCGTGCGTGATGCGCGCCTCGGTCAAGCTGGTCGTCATCGCTGCAATCGTCGCTGCAGGATGCGGCGATACGAGCACTGTGGAGGTCCCGGACCACGAGGGAGCGCTCAAGTCCTCTGCCGCCGTTCGGGCCGAACGCCGTGCCTACGACGGCGCACCGCCCACGATCCCGCACGACAGCTTCGGCGCCGACTGCGGCAATTGTCACACCGAGCGCGGACGGTCCGTGTCGGGCGTGGGGTTCGCGCCCGCTTCACCGCACGACGGTACGCGGTACGCTGGCGCGACGGTACGCTGCCGGCAGTGCCATGTGTTCCAGACGACCGACGAGTTGTTCGTGGCCAATTCATTCGAGGGAGTTCCCCAGGACCTGGCGGCTGGTGACCGCGCCACCCCCGGGGCGCCGCCCAGGATCCCGCACCGGCTCCTGATGCGGGAGAATTGTGCGGCGTGCCACGACGGTCCTGGAGCGCGGGAAGGGATCAGGACGGATCATCCCGAGCGCACCCGTTGCCGGCAGTGCCACGTTCCGGTAGCGGCGGATAGTGAGTTCACCAGCGAACTGGGGAAGTAATCATGTCCGGACTTCCGGATGTCATCGAGCTGGACCTGGAGGAAGAGGCGACGCGCCTGTGGGAAGGTGCACAATCGGCGCGCGCGGCGGCCGGCGAGGATATCGTAGCGCTGTGCGAGTCCCTCGACCTGGGCCTGCACGCGGCCGAGATCTTCGTCATCCGCCTGCTCCAGCCGGTTCGCGAGCGGTTCCCCGCCACTATCGGTCTGCAGCTCGAGCTGCCGACGGCCGAGGTGGATCCGCACCGGGACGGCATGACCATTCCGCACGCGCTGCAGTTTCACGACATCGTGGACCTGCTCAGTGCCGAGGACCTCGAGTGCGTCAGCCCAGGCATGCATCGCGGCTGGGAGGACCGCCGATTCTCCTGTCGCCGGTCCCGGGTCACGGCGCAGAGCGCCATCGGGGTGACGCTGGACGCCTCCGACCAGTCCGACCTGCTGGTGCTCGCCGCCTACCGCAACCGGCTGTTCCGTTATCCGCCACCGGTTCGCATAGTGCCCGCCGAGATTAAGGCCGCTTACGGGGCCCTCGATCGACTGGTCGAGAACCTGCTCAGCGCGCAAAGCCCGGAACCAGTGTAGCCCTTGCTCTCGAGGACGCAGGAGTACGCGCTACGGGCGGCCGTGTTTCTCGGGCGTAGCCACGGGGACGGACCTCTTCGGACATCGGAGCTGGCGAAGAGGACGGGCATCCCGCGCAACTACCTGTCGAAGATCCTGCACCAGATGGTCAGGCATGGACTGGTGGACTCCGAGCGCGGCCGTCGAGGAGGCGTCGCGCTCAGCCGTGATCCCGCCGACGTGATGCTCCAGGAGATCATCCTCCCGTTCCAGCCCGCCCACGAACCGAAACGCTGCGTGCTCGGCCGCCCGGAGTGCTCGGACGAGTTTCCGTGTGGCGCTCACGAGAGCTGGAAGAAGATCAAGGAGAAGACCGAAGCATTCTTCGAGACGACTTCGATCGCGGATGTGATGGCGGAGACACCGCTTCCGTAGACAGCCCCTGTCAGTACCGCAGGAAGAAGTACCCCACCATCAGAGCGATCGCCGAGGCATACCCGAGAGGAAACAGCCATCTGCACGTCCGGTCGATCCGGTTTCCGAGCTCCTGGTCTCCGCGTCTGTCGATCGCCCCGACCGTCAGATTGACGACCACCCCGCCCACGAGCGTCAGGTAGCTGATGAGCAGAAAACTGCTGAGGATCGTGAAGTAGGGAATTCGCGGGAGCATGTCGGACACGACAATCTGAAATGCCACGACCGTGAGGATTCCGATGAACGAGATGTTGATCCGGTCCCCCAGCGACTCCGAGTCCATCCAGAACACCGACCAGCTCAGGGCCACCAGAATGAGCAGAGGGAGCACTATCACACGCATCAGGAATCCCGAGGCACGGTCGGTCGGAAACAGAAAGGCCACGGCCGACACCGTTTCCTCACGACCCGAAGAGAATTCAGTTCGGTATACTCTGTCCTCCGCGGTGAGCGACTCCATCCTCCACTGGTTCACACTGATGCCGACGCCGGCCCCGGTCCGGTCCGGATCCGCCACCAGCAGTACCTCGGTTGTGTCGAAGCCCAGGATCTCGAACACGAGTTCGAATCGTTGCCGGTCGAATGGAATCTGGCGCAGGTCTATGTCCACTTCGGCCACTGCCTGCAGTTCTTCCACGTAGGTGATGTTCCCGTCCGGCAGGATGCGGAGGAGTACCGACTGGCGCTCATACCGACCCGACTCGTTCCGCAGATACAACTGGGGCCACCAGCCCGTGGCCAGCTCCGAGAACTGGTAGTCTCCCTGGTAGACCTTCTCCTTCGTTCCTTCCTCGACCGGATCGAAGCGCTGCCGCTCGTCGTGCCAGCTAAGTGTGAGCACCCCTTCGACTTCAATCGTCTTGTGCTGGTCATCGACCTCGACGATATCGACCAGATAGAAGCCCACGTCGACCGGAACGGGCCGTTCCGTCTCCGGCGGTCCGAGCAGATTCACCTGGGCAGTACCAGTGGCCGGGCTGAGCACCACTAACAGGCCGGCCAGAGCAAAACTCCGACAGCGGATTCGAGCGACAGACATTCAGATGTTACCTCTGATCAAATTGGTTCGTGTCCCTGAATCGTCAATTCGACAACTTACAGCCTCGATCCGCAACACCGAACAGGATGACCACGTGGCGGCTGACTTGCTTGACATAGCATGAAGTCCCCTGTACTTTGTTTTTAAGAGTTCTTTGTTGGCAAGCGTGTGAAGATACCTTCACGAGATGGAGTTTCCACAAATGACTATCACCGATCTGAAGGTCGCAGAACGAGATGCGTTCCGGGCCACGGCCGACGACGGATTGTGGGATCTGGTGGTCGCTAGCCTTGTGGCGATGTTCTCCATCGCCCCCCTGCTCAGCGGATCGCTGGGCGACTTCTGGAGCTCCGTGATCTTCCTTCCCGTGTTGGGCGCCGTCTATCTGACGATCCGGCTCGTTCGCGAACGCGTAGTAGTTCCTCGCGTCGGGGTAGTGGAGTATGGACCGCGTCGAAAGAAACGGTTGAGGACGTTCGGAATCGTCCTGATGGCCGTGAATCTGATTGCGCTCGCACTGGGAGGCGTGGCGTTTCTGACATTCGACAGCAGTGCCGTGGATCCGGTGGTATTCCCGATCGTCCTGTCCCTGATTGTCCTCGCGGGGTTCTCGCTCGCGGCATGGCAGCTGGAGATTTCCAGACTGTTCCTGTATGGAATCTTGCTCGCGCTGGGCCTGCTGTTTGGTGAGTGGCTGTTCCGCCGGGGACTCGCCTCGCACCACGGATTCCCGATCGTGTTCGGCGTCGCGACCGTAGTAATAGCGGTTTCGGGATTGCTTCGGTTCGCGCGCGTGACGAAAGGAAACCGGGCGGGAGACGGCCCGAGGACTGCGGGCAACGGTGTCTGACCAGCCGCACAACAAGGGGACCCACCCGCTGAGCGGCATCGACCCCCTCATCCACGCCCCCGCGAGGCTGATGCTGCTCACGCAGCTGTACGTCGTCGAGGCTGCTGACGCCACCTTTCTCGTCAATCGGACCGGGCTGTCGTGGGGTAACTACTCGACCCACATCAACAAGCTCGAACAGGGCGGTTACGTGGAAGTCGAGAAGAGCTTTCGAGGCAAGAAACCGCTCACGATGATCAGGCTGACCGACCGCGGCAGACGCGCATTTCAGGAGTACCGCGCGAGCATACAGCAGGCCTTGAGCGAGCTTCCGGAGTGAAACCGCTCGACTCGTCGAGCGAGAAAGCGTCCGGCCATCTTCGACCGGGCGCTTCCCTCTTGCTGCACGTGATCAGGCCCGCGACTCCGCGCGCCCGTGGATTGCCGATCAGTTCACCATCGCGATCGGCTCGGCTACCAGGTCTTCCGTCAGCACCCTGACATTTCCGAAGCCCAGCTCGCGGATCTTCTCCTCGATCTCGGCCCGATCCCCGACCACTACCCATACCATCCGGTCCGGGTCGAGAAACTGGCCGGCAATGGCGCTTGCCTGATCCGACGTGACCCCACGGATCGCATCGGCGTACGTGTCGAAGTGATCGTCCGGCAGGCCGAACTGTACGATATCCGCCAGCGAGCCGCTGACCGCATTGATCGTCTCCCAGCTACCCGGAAGGGACAGTGAGAGGTTGTCTACGGCCTTCGTGAGCTCGTCCTCCGTAACCGGACGCGGACCGCGGATCGCTTCGACCTCGTTCTGAATTTCCTGCAGGGACTCGGCTGTCTTGTCCGTCTGCACGGCAGCGTAGACGACGAACGGTCGCTGCCCAGCTGCATCCCACGCGAAGCTGAACGCCCCGTAAGACCAGTGCTTGTCCTCGCGCAGGTTCAAGTTGATCCGCGAAATGAATGCGCCACCCAGCACGGTGTTCATCGTCTGGAACGCTACTTCGTCAGGATTCGCGGTTGGCGGAATGAGCTGCGCTGCGAGGATCACCGACTGCGGAGCGCCCGGCTTGTCCAGAATGAACACCTCTGCAGCTGACGGCTGCGCAACGACGGCGAGGTTCTTCGCGGGAACACTGCCCCGCTCCCAGTTGCCGAACGCGGCCTCGAGCTGCGGAACCAGTTCCGCGAGCGTCACATCTCCGGCCACGACCAGCGTGGCATTGTCCGGCGTGTACCAGGTCTCATGAAAGCCCTGCAAATCCTGGCGAGTCATAGCCTCGACAGAGGCGACCGTGCCGCTGCCCGTCAGCGGCTGGGAGTAGGCGTGCCCTGCTCCGTACAACAGCGGTGGCAGCGCCCGCATGGCCATGCCCATCGGCTGGGCCTTCTCCTGCTGAATCCCCGCCAGACGCTGCCGTCGAAGGCGCTCCAGCTCGGACTCGGGGAAGGAGGGATTCCGGACCACGTCCACGAACAGGTCCAGCGACGGATCGAGATTCTCCTTCAAAGCCGACAGCGAGACCGTGCTGAGGTCGAGATTGGCACCCGACCCGATGGATGCTCCGAGCAGGGCAAGCTCCTCGCTGATCTCCAGCGAACTCCGGCTGTCCGTGCCCTCATCCATCATCGTCGCCGTCATACTGGCCAGCCCCGGCCGCGTAGCCGGGTCTGCGGCGAAGCCGGCATCCACCAGCAACTGCATGCGCACCAGCGGCAGGTCGGACCTCTGTGCAAGCACGACTTCGAGTCCGTTGGACAGCGTCGCTCGCTGTACGTCCGGGAAATCGGGCACCGGCGCAGAGCCGACAACCGGCAGAGCGGATCTGTCAGCACCGTCGCTCGCGGCCACCAGCTCCGGGAACGGCTGCACTTCCATCACGAACACGCCGTCGGTCAACCAGTGCTGCGCGGCCTCCTGAACGTCCTGCGCCGTGGCAGTCTCGACGCGCTGATTCTGCGTCAGATAGAACGCGGGGTCGCCGGCGTAGACTTCGCCCTGTGCGAGCCGATCCGACTTTCCGCCAAATCCTCCCACCCGTTCGATTCCCCGCAGGAATGAAGCGCGCCTCTGGGTCTTGACGCGCTGCATCTCTTCGGCGGTCGGACCCTCCGCCAGGAATCGATCGAGCTCCTCGCGCAGAGTCGCCTCCACGACCGACAGGTCCACGTCCGGCTGGGCCGTCGCGTTAATTACGAAGTAGCTGCCGATCTCACGCGAACTCGCGTACGCCGACACACCCGTCGCGATCTGGTCCTCGTAGACGAGGCGCTTGTACAACCGCGAAGTCTTGCCGGATGCCAGCACGCTTCCAGCCAGACTCAGCCGGGTGAGATCTTCCGACCGATACTCCGGAACGTTCCACACCATGTACACTCGGGCATGCGGCACCCGGTCCTGCATCACCTGCCGATGTTCACCGGTCCGTGGCGCGATCCAGGTCTCGTGCCGTGCAATGGGTGGTCCGGGAGGAATGTCACCGAAGTACTTCTCGACTTTGCTAATCGCGGTAGCGACATCAATGTCACCGGCCACTGCCAGCACCGCGTTCTGCGGACCGTAATACGTCTGGAACCACTCGTGCACGTCCTCGAGACTCGCTGCGTCCAGATCTTCCATCGAGCCGATGACCGAGTGTGAATACGGGTGTCCGGCCGGGTACGTGCTCCCGTAGATCTCTTCCCACACCCGCCCGTAGGGCTGATTTTCGCCCTGGCGCTTCTCGTTCTGAACGACGCCTCTCTGCTCATCCAGCCGTTCCTGGTCGACCGCTCCGAGCAGATGCCCCATCCGGTCGGACTCCATCCACAGAGCCAGGTCCACCGCAGAGGTCGGGACATTCTGGAAGTAGTTGGTCCGGTCCGTATTTGTCGTGCCGTTCAGATCCGTCGCCCCGAGCGGCTCGAGCACCTGGAAATAGTCCGTGTTTACGTTCTCGCTCCCGTTGAACATCAGGTGCTCGAACAGGTGCGCGAAGCCCGTCTTCCCCAACTTCTCGTTCTTCGATCCGACGTGATACCAGATGTTCACGGCGACGATCGGCGCCTTGTGATCTTCGTGCACGAGCAGCGTGAGCCCGTTGTCGAGAACGTGACGCGTGAACGGAATCGGGGCGTCGGCAGAAGAAGTCTGCTGCGCACTGGCCGATAGCGGAATTGCCGGCAACGCCAGCAGCGCGACAAGACCGGACAAGATTGGGCGAAAATGTCTCATATGGGTCTCCAGTCAGGTACGAATCCGAGAATCGGAGAAAACAGGTCGATCCAACATCTATGTATGATTATGAAAGATGGAACTCCAACAACTCACACAACTTACCCCTCCCCACTCACCTGAGGCCGACGGCCCGTCCTTCCCGTAGACAGCCGGACTCGGTTACCCTGTAGCCTTATGAATAGAGCAAGAGCCGGTCCGCCGAGTCTTTCGACAGGCGGGACTCCCGGATGCCCGTGAAGCAGCTCGATCCAGGTCCCCGCTCCCGCATCCTGGCGCTCGATGCGCAGCGGGGTCTGATCATGGTGCTGATGGCGATTGATCACGCCGCGTTCTTCGTGGCCAAGCATCATCCGGGAGAGTACTGGGGTCTGCCGCTGCCGGTTCATCCGGACTGGCTGTCGTTCCTCACCCGGTTCATCACACACCTGTGCGCGCCCGGATTCTTCTTCCTCATGGGCGCGGGCATGGTGCTGTTCGCTGACTCGCGTCGTGACCGTGGGTGGTCCGAGTTTCGAATCGCTCGGCACTTCGCGATCCGCGGGTTCATACTGCTGCTGGTGCAGCAGTTGATAGAGAACCCTGCGTGGATCATCGGCATGATCGTGCCCGAACCCACGGCGTGGTACTTCCCCCCGACGTTTCCAGGCGATGGGGGGCAGCCCATGCTGATGTTCGCCGTGCTCACCGGACTCGGCTGCGCGATGATCATCGCCGGGATGCTGCTCAGGCTTCCGGGATGGGCGCTGGCCGTGCTCGGCGTGGCGGCGATCATCGTATCGCAGGCCATGATCCCGGACTCCTCGATGGCCAGGATCGGCCTTCCACCGGCGCTGCGGCTGACGTTCGTCCCGGGCCAGAGGGGAATCCTGGCGGTTCTCTACCCCGTCGTTCCGTGGCTGGGTGCGACGCTGCTGGGCGCCGCGCTGGGCAAGGGGCTCCAGTGGGATCGAGGTCTCACCCTCAAGTGGGCACCGGTGGTCGGGCTGGCCCTGATCGCGCTGTTCGTGCTGCTGCGAATCGGCGGAGGGTTCGGGAACTCCCACCCGTGGGACGGGAGCGGCGGGATCGACTTCCTCAACGTTACCAAGTACTCGCCGAGCATCGTGTTTCTCGCGTTCACGATCGGCGTCAACCTGGTCCTTATCGGCCTGTTCCGGCGTATGGACCGGATCGTCGAGCGGCGGGGTGCGTGGCTCCTGACCTTCGGCCGGACTGCGCTGTTCTTCTACATCATCCACATCTGGCTGTACATGCTGCTCGGACTACCGTTCAGGGACGGATCCGGCTTTGCCCTGGTCTATCTCATCTGGGCGATCGGACTGGTGATCCTGCTTCCGTTGTGCACGCGCTACGAGCGATTCAAGGTGGGGAAGCCAGCGGAATCCGTGTGGAGGCTGTTCTAGAGCCGCGGAAGAGGAGCCCCGTGCCCGAACCTCGCTGTACCCCTTCCCGCCTCCCGGGCGGCGCGGTAAGCTGTCCGGACATCCTCACCAAGCGAGGCACCATGCATTCGAGAATTCCGTCGGCCCGCGGTTCTTTTATGGCGACAGCGATCCTGCCGTTCTTCCTCGTTCTCATCTGCGCAGGCGTTACAGCCTGCGGCGACGATGCGGAGTCTCCTCAGGCTGCGGCAAACGCTCAGGATGACCCGTACATCTGGCTCGAGGAGGTGGATGGCGAGGAGGCGCTTACATGGGTCTCCGAGCAGAACGAGCATTCCCTGGAGCAACTCCAGGGGGACTCCCGGTATGAGACCCTGCGGGAGGAGGCGCTCGCACTGTATGAAGCTTCCGATCGGATCCCGTACGGCAGTTACTTCGGCGGCATGGTCCACAACTTCTGGCAGGATGAGAACAACGTCCGGGGAGTCTGGCGCAGCACGTCTCTGGAGTCTTACGCCTCGGAGGACCCGGTGTGGGAGACGGTCCTCGATATCGACGCCCTGGCGGAAGAGGAGGGCGAAAACTGGGTCTACAAGGGGAGATCCTGCCTGCCCCCCGAGTATCGGCGCTGTCTCGTGCGACTGTCACGGGGCGGTGGCGACGCGGTTGTCACCCGGGAATTTGATGCTCAGACCGGGTCGTTCGTGGAGGACGGATTCTTCGTCCCCGAGGCGAAGTCGCGCGTGTCGTGGATCGACGAGAACACGCTGTTCGTGGGCACCGATTTCGGGGAGGGCTCACTCACCTCTTCGGGTTATCCGCGAACCGTCCGGGTGTGGACGCGCGGGACTCAGCTGTCCGACGCCCGGCAGATCGCGGAGGCCGACACGAGCGACGTGAGCATCGGTGGATTCGTGACCTGGCGCCCCGAAGGGGAGACACGGTTCGTCCAGCTGACTCCGGAGTTCTTCAGGTCTGAGCTGTACTGGCTGACCGACGACTTAGAGCCGATCCAGGTCCCATTGCAGGAAGACGCGAGCTTTTCAGGACTGATGGATGATCGGCTCCTCGTACGACTCAGGTCCGACTGGACAGTTGGCGGTTCCGTGTTCCCATCCGGAAGCCTCGTATCGATGAGCCTGCCGGAGTCGGTCCGGACAGGGGAGCCGTCCGAGGTGGAGCTCATCCTCGCGCCTACCGATCGCAGCGCAATCCGGGGAGTCTCCGGCACTCGTGATGCGGCGTTAGTCAGTGTGCTCGAAGAGGTCACCGGATCCGTTCTCCGGTTGACCCGAACCGGGGACCGCTGGAATCTCGAACCCGTGGACCTGCCGGCCAACGGCAATGTGTCGCTGACCTCGACGGACGCGTTCTCGGACGTCGTGATGGCTTCGTTCCAGAGCTTCACGGTACCGAACAGGCTGTACCTGATGCAGGACGGCGTTGAACCGACGGTGATCAAGTCTCTCCCGGACCGGTTTGATGCTACGGGCTTCGTGACAGAGCAGAAGTTCGCGACGAGCGCCGATGGCGAGAGGATTCCGTACTTCGTCGTCCGGCCGGCAGACCTTCCGTTTGACGGTACGGCTCCGACTCTGATGTACGGATACGGCGGATTCGAGGTGTCCCTGACTCCGTCGTACGCCAGCCCCGGAACGATCGCCTGGCTGAAGCAGGGCGGCGTCTACGTCCTGGCCAATATCCGCGGCGGAGGAGAGTTCGGACCGAGATGGCACGAGGCAGCGCTGCTCGAGAATCGACAGCGCGCGTTCGACGACTTCATCGCGGTTGGCGAAGACCTCGTGGCCAGCGGAATCACGAGTCCCGAACACCTGGGCATTTCCGGTGGAAGCAACGGAGGCCTCCTGGTCGGGGCGGTCACGATGCAGCGACCGGACCTGTTCGGAGCCGTCGTGTGCGCCGTTCCCCTGCTCGACATGCTCCGGTACCACAAGCTGCTGGCCGGTGCGAGCTGGATGGCCGAGTACGGCAACCCCGACGATCCGGAGATGCGGGCCGTGATCGAGGCGTACTCACCGTACCAGAACGTGAGCCCGGACGGTGAGTATCCGGAGATCTTCTTCTGGACCAACACTCGCGACGACCGGGTCCATCCGGGACACCCGCGCAAGATGGTAGCGCGCATGCAGGAACAGGAGCATCCGGTGCTGTACTACGAGAACACCGAGGGCGGTCACTCGGCAGGCGCGAACCTGAGACAGGCCGCGACGACATCGGCCCTCACGACCGTCTACCTGCTTCAGAAGTTGAGCGACGACTGACCCTTACGGCTGACGGGCGTGGCCGGCTCGCGAGCGCGGGCCGGCCACGCCCGATCTGGTCTCCTTCGTTTATGGTGTCTCCGGCAGGTCCATCGCCGGGTTCTGGTCAAAAAAGTCGAACGGCCGCAGTTCGAACCAGTGCCACAGCACCGGCATTACCGGCCAGTCTTCGGCTCGCACCACGTGGTGCAACCCGATCGTATGCCACAGGACGATGTCGGTGTCGCTGATCGACCTGTCGGCAGAAGTCCACGCGGGAAGGCCCATCCCCGGCTCACTTAGCGTCGGGTACTGACCGGCGGCGTATCGCTCGTCGGGCGAGTACGGAGTCACCCACAGGTGGTGGTCGATGAACCCGGCCCGGCGACGCGGATAGTCGTCCGCCGTCATCAGCGTGTTGCCGTTGGAGCCCGGCATCAGCTGATAGCTCGTGCGGTAGCCCACCTGGTTGGTCTCCGACTCGCTGGCCACACGCCACACCGCGGGCCGGTTGTAGTCGATCGTGAGCTTCGCCTGGCTTTCGGTCGGCGCGATCGTCTCGTCCACGACCCAGATGCTGCGCCGCGGATTGTCATCCGGCAGTGTGACGGACTTCAGTCGATCGACCAGGAAATCGTTCCGCGCGCCATCCACGTCGAGGTCGATCCGGAAGCTGAAGTAGTGGTCGTGATTCACTGCGACGATATGTGGGGCTACGAACCGGCCGTAGGCATCGGCCCTCACATCGCCGGCAGGCCGGGCCTGTGCGTCAGCCTCGACCACGGTCTTCGCCTCGGCGATCCCGGTCGCTCCGACACCGACGCGGATCGAGCCGTTCTGCTCGAATACCCAGTCGAACAGGTAGTCGTAGTTGCCCAGCACCGCGGCCATGCGCACGACGAGGTCCCGCTTCGGACGGCTCGCACTCGGGTCCCCGATATGGCGCCATGACACGTCACCCGCGACGCGCTCGAACATGCAGATCATGTTCGGCCGGTCCTTCGGCCGGCCGTCGTCCCCCGCCACGACGTGATCGATGTAGACCGCGTGGTCCGGGCAGTCCCGCCCGGGGAGCAACGGCTTGGTCAGGCCGCCTGCGCTGAACTCGCCTGCATCAATGAAGTTGCGCGCGTGCCAGCCGAACGACGGGTCCATGTAGGGAACGAAGATCTCCGACAGGCTCCCTTCGTACAGCACCTGCCGGTCGCGCTCCCCATCCCCGTAGCGAACCGTCGAGACGACCATACCGACCCGGGTGTCGGGCCGGATGTGGAAGCTCCAGTTCTGCCACTCGACCCGATGTCCATCCATCACGAATCCGGGCCCCAGGGGCTGACTCACGTGGACCGGACCCGCCACTTCCCGCAGCGGCTCCAGGGACGCACGATCGTATTCCGCCGTCGTTTCCGGGACCGGGACCGCGCCCTCGTCGACCACACGCAGGACGGTTCCGTCGGCCATGTCCACCACGACCGTGAGTCCTCCGATCGAGCGCGTCCAGGTGTTCCGGACACCGCGCGCGTCAACGCAGTAGACGTACCCGATCCGCCTGCCCTGCTGCTCCGGCGTGCCGAAGTACCCGGGCGGAATCGCGTCGCACTCGATGAACGTGAGATCGGAGATTCCCCGGCGCTCCATCGCAGCGATGAACTCGGGGTCTTCCTTCACCTGCGCCGCACCGGACCCGAATTCCTCGCCGAGCCATTGCGGCTGGGCTCCCGTGACTTCGGACCACGAGGTCAGCTTTCCGGACGATACATCAACCACCGCTTCGTAGGTACGCGGACCGTTGCGCACCACCGCGAACGCCGACCGCGGGATCGCATCGCCCGGACTCCAGTTCCATACGAGCGACTTGTCGGGCTCGTGCAGTTGCAGCCTGGAGAAGCGAGTCTCCCCGTCCAGGTGACCGGCCTCCGTAAGGACTTCGAGAGCCGTCCAGTATTCCTGCCAACCGAGCGGATCGAGCGGGTGTTGTGGCGCCTGGGCGTTAGCGAGAGGGGCGCAAAAGCAAGACAGCGCCGCACAGGCGGCGATGGCGCGATGCAGCATCGATTCTCCCGGATCGGGTCTTAGCTCTGATCGAAGTCTGGTCGCACCGGGCATGGCCTCGGAGCCCGTCCCGGCGCGGCTGTCCCCGACACTCAGCCGGGGATGGCGTGCCACAAGGGATAATCGAGAAGTCGAAAACGCACCAGTGGAGGGAGCGGCCTCGAGTCGACGAGTTTTCTGAAATGCCGGTCAAGCGTCGCCCGCGGCGCCGCCGTGCTCCAGGATCCCGAGCAACGCCACTGGCACCGTGAGGTAGAGGAGAACCGCCGCCAGCACTACGACGCGGAAGCCGGCGTGGACGGCCACCAGGGTCGCCAGCGTGGCGCCGACCACGGACGCCGCTCCGTTCACGCCCCAGGCCCAGGCTATCATGGGGCGGGTACGGTCCGACACTACTTGGAGACAGGTGGGAAACGGAATTCCCATCAGGAACGCGAGTGGTGACAGGATGCCGACGCTCACTGCCACGCGACCGGCGGCTGGCCACCCGGCCCACGCCCGAAACGTGGAGGGCAGCGCCGCCAGGTAGATGACCGAAAGAGCCGCCAGAAGGAGCACGACCATCATCACTTGCCGCACGGGACTGCTTCGCATCCGATCCGCGTACAGACTACCGAGCCCCGCGAATAGCAGGAAGGTCGTGAGAACGACGGACACCGCGTACACGGGGTGGTGCAGGAACAGCATCAACTTCTGGATGAACGCGATCTCGAGAAACATGAAGGCCACGCCCAGGGCGGCGAAACACGCCACGAGGGAGCCCCTGCCAGCCGGGTCCCGGGCGCCATCCAGACCCTTGGCCCTCCAGCCGACCCACCGGAGCAGGACGAGGGGCAGCAGCACCAGCAGCAAGGCCGCCGCCAGGGCCTGAGCGACAGTGGCCGCGAGGACCAGGTAGCCCCACTCGACGTAGTTCACCCAGTCCCTGCCCGCCGAGGACACGAGCGTGGGCAGGCTCCGCCAGCGGAAGAAGCGGAAGAAGTAAGGGCGATCGTCGGTCGCCGGACGAACGTGGAACGGGTAGCGGCGGAAGAAGCCCTCGGCATCGGCCGAGAGGATCGCCCTGGCGCTCATGTAGTAGATCGCCTCATCGAGAACAGTGAACCTGTTCGTCTCGCTCGCTTCGAGGCCCGGCAGCCAGCTCACGTCGAACCCGCGCGATTCGGCGAACCTGCGAATCGCGGCCCTACGCGAAGCGTCGAGCGGAGCACGGGAGATGACGAGAGTCGCCGTGTTCCAGGAGCGGATGAGGGCGAGATGGTCACCGGGGTCTTCGATGCCGGCCACTCGGGCCGCCTCGACCGCCGTGGCGAACAGCTTTATGGCATCCCGGGGCGGCGTCTTCAGCCAGCGGGTGATGGCCAGGACCCCATCGTCGCTCAACCGATTCACATAGAGGTCGAGCGCCTCCACGGTATACAGATAGCTCTCGCTCAGCGCGTGCACGCCGGCCGAAGAGGCATTGAAGGCATCCAGAAGGGCGATCTGGAGAACGTCAACGCGAAAGTCGGGACGTGCCTCGAGGAATCCTCGCCCCTCCGCGATCACGAGATCCACGTCCGGTCGCCCGTACAGGCCTCCGGAGAACGAGCCCAGTCGATCGACGATTCCCGGAACGCCGGGGTCGAGCTCGACCGCAGTGACCAGGGTCGCCCCGTGGGCCAGCGCGCTCAGGACCTCAGTGCCACCACCGGCGCCAATCACCAGTACCCGCGGGTCACGCACCAACTGGTAGGGCAGTGCCGACGTCACATAGTCGAGGAATGCGAAGCGCTCCAGCGAGCCATCAAACCTGTGGACCGGGGAGACGCCGCCTCCGTCGAAGAATAGCGCCACCTGCTCGGGAAACACCCCGAGCCGACCCATCGGATAGCCAGAGACCTGGCCAGGTGTCTCGCGGATCATGGACGATCGCATGGCAGTGAGCCGCGACAGCGGGGACTCCCTCTGCGCCACGATCCGGGCATCCGGGAGCCGCATGGCATAGGACAGCCCCTTGTACTCGGAAACGCGGATCGGGGCCGGTCCGCGCAGGGCCAGCAACGTGCCGATGGCCACGGCGAGCAGCGTACCGGCGGTGAGCCATCGTGTTTCACTTCCCCCGACCAGGAGGAAAGCGCAGAGCGCCACGAGTGCCAGCACGTACGGAACCGCATCGGCGGGGAGGAGGAACAGGGCGCCCACTACTCCCGCAGCTCCGAGACCGGAACCGATCATACTGGCGAAGTACACACGACCCACCCTGCCGGGCTCGATCAGGAGCGCCGTCGCGATGCACCATGACACGAGGAAGAAGGGCGCCGACAAAGTGAGGTACAGGACGACGAGCAGGCCCCACTGGCCGGGACGCGTGGTGAGCTGCAGCGTCTCGAATGGAATGGCCTGGCTGGCCTCATAGCAGACGATCAGTGAGGCCGGCAGCAGGAAGGCTCCGAGCCTCAGAAGCTGCGGCTCACGTCCGCGGATCCGGGCGCCCAGCAGGCCGAGCGCGGTTCCGCTCACCGCGAAGCCGAGAAGGGCCATGCTGATGATCATGTAGGCGAAATGGTGCCATTGAGCGATGGAAAACACGCGGACGAGCGCGACCTCGAACGCGATCCCGGTAGCGCCGATGAGCAGGATGGCGGGTTCTAACCGGCGAATGATCTGGCGATCGCGGTCGCCGGGAGGTTCGACCCGTGCGTCCGGGTCAATCACCGCCGGTCAGCGGGACAAATCGGACGGCCCCCATATTCCGTTGAACCAGGGTCCCGTCGAGTCGTTTCTCCACCAGCATCAGCGACTGGACCTGGAACGGCGCACCGATCGGGATCACCATTCGCCCACCGGGTCTCAGCTGCTCGACGAGCGGAGGCGGGATGTGGCTCGCCGCCGCCGTGACGACGATTCCATCGAACGGTAGATGTTCCGGCCACCCGAAGTACCCATCCCCGATCAGGGTACGCACCCTCTCGTAGCCGAGCTCAGTCAGTCGTTGCGCCGCTTCCCGACCGAGCGGCTCCACGACCTCGATCGTGTACACGCTGTCGGTAATCTCGGCCAGCACGGCCGCCTGGTAGCCAGATCCGGTTCCGATCTCGAGCACGACGTCCCCGGGCTTCACGCGCAGCATCTCGGTCATCGCCGCCACGATGTATGGCTGCGAGATCGTCTGCCCGTACCCGATCGGATGGGGGCGATCCGAGTATGCCCGATTCACGTCGCCCGGGAGCACGAAGTGGTGCCGGGGAACCGTTTCCATCGCCCGCAGTACAGCCGTGTCCGTGACCGGACTCCGCCCCTCGAGTCGCGACGCGATCTGCCCGCTGACCATCTGCAGGCGCATCTCCCTGTAAGGATCCGCATCCTGAGCCGCCAGCGCCGTGCCGAGCGCGGCGCCGGCCCCAAGCATGAGCAGCAGGGATCTCACAGGGTTGACGGTTCCCGTTCGCGCCAGAGCGGCGGGACTGTTCACGTCTTGGAACTGGTCTTCGCGAAGAAGCCGCTCAAGAGCTGCTGGGTCCGGTGGCTGCCGCATTTCGGACACTCGGGCTCTTTCTCGTGCTTGTCGTGCTCAGAGATCCGCTCGCTCACGGTGAACGTCGACTTGCAGTCCTCGCACCGATACTCGTAGAAGGCCATCGCTCGACTCCCCTCGACAGTTGGAGAAAACTGCCTCAAGTGAAGGCGGTGGCGGGTCACGCCAGGAGGGGGTCTGCGGGCTCGCCGGATCGTCCCGACCAAGCTAGCCCACAGGTGAAACCCGTGCGAGCCTGACCCGGCTGTTACCTGGCCCCGTCCGGCCGAAACCGTGACCGCCGGAGCAGGTCTGTTCCTGATGCAGCGTCGCCAGGAGATCCAACTCGAACTCTTCGAGCGCCTCCTCGACGCTGGGGCTCTCCGTCAGGTGCACCTGGATCCCGTCCCGCTGCATGGAGCGAAAGGCCCGTCGGCCCAGACCCGAGCAGACCACACCGGCGGCCGTCGAAGCGTTGGGCGGTTCCGGGGCGTGAACTCGCGAAGGCCGTGTGGCGTCAGGACGATGAGTCGGCGGCCAGGCGCCACCAACGTGAAGCTCCGCCGTCCATCCTACGAGATCGAGAAAACCACCGGCTGCGCGATCCACACCGCCACCGGTTTGTCCATGTGCAGCGCCGGCGCGAATCTCATCTGCGTCACGACTTCCCTGGCCACCTCGTCCAGCATCGGATAGCCGCTGGAAGAGTGAATGAGGCAGTCCGCCGGATCTCCGTCCGTATCCACGAAGACCCATAGGATGACCCTGCCCTCGATCCCGGCGTCGCACAGAATACCAGGGTATTTCTGTGTCAGCAGACGACTGATCTCGGGCCCGTTCAGCAGCCGGGGCTCGACGTCACGTGCCACGTAGAACGGCGTGTGCTCATTCGCCCGCGTCTTCGCGGCAGCAGGCGGCGGCGGAAGTTTCTCCACCGGATTCGCCTCGAATGTGGTCGGGGCGATCGTCACTTCATCCGCCACCAGCGCTGCTGAGACACGCGGGGTCGCGGGCCGGGCGATCGGCTGGGGTGGCGGCGGGATTCGAACCTCGGGCGGAAGCGTCATGGCGACGATTTCCTCGCCTGCCGATTCCATGGCGTGGATGCTCATCCGCGGATTGACCGCGAACATTCCGAGATGCACCCCGGTGGCGATCAGGACGCAGACAGCGGTCAGATTCCAGTAACCTCTTTGGAATCGGTCGTTTGCCGCTTCGAACTGCAGGCGGGTTTTCTTTTCCTCTCGGGCCAGCTCTCTCCGGTTTCTCATCGGTCCTCCTCCCCGGCCTGTCGGACACCTGCCGGGCCTGACTCCGATCTATTCCCTCATCCCCTCCCTTCGTGTGATTAGTACCCTTTTGAAGTGCAGCCGTTTCGCTCGACAGCCGGCATAGACAAGGGTGAGACGATGAGCCACGCGCACATCTACGGGCCGGTGCCCTCTCGCCGGATCGGACGGTTCCTCGGCGCGGATCCCATCCCTTTCAAGACGTGCACCTGCACCTGCGTCTACTGCCAGCTGGGGCGGACCACGCCGCTGACGGATGATGATACCAATCGTGACCTGGGCAGCCGTTATTGAGCCTCCACGGACGGAATCGCGGCGGCGAGGCCCGGGATGTCCTCGGCCCCCGTCGGCACCTGGATCGTAGATCCCTCGAAGTCACCCTCGGCGATCCACTGGTGGCGTCCTCCCAGATGCTCGGAGAGGAACACCTCGGTCACACCGAAGAAAGCCAGGTTGTTCTCCGGCCGCGCGAAGCCGTGCCCTTCGTCCGGGAACAGCGTGTAGGTGACGGGGATTCCCTTCTCGACCATCGCCCCCACGATCTGGTCCGATTCGGCCTGTTTCACGCGCGGGTCATTGGCTCCCTGCCCTATCAGAAGCGGGTTCCGAATGCTGTCCACGTAGGTGAGCGGTGACCTCTCAGCGAGGAACGCCCTCCCCTCTTCCGTCGTGTGATCGCCGACGCGCGTCTTGAACAGGTTGATGATCGGCTCCCAGTACGGTGGGATCGTGTTGAGCAGCGTGGTCAGGTTCGACGGCCCGACGATGTCGACCCCGGCAGCGAACACGTCAGGCGTCATCGTCATCCCGACCAGCGTAGCGTACCCACCGTAACTCCCGCCCATGATCGCGACCCTGTCGGGATCGGCGATCCCTTCAGCGACCGCCCAGTCTACCGCATCGATCAGATCGTCGTGCATCGCCGCGCCCCACTCGAGATCGCCGGCATTCGTGAAGTCCTTACCCAGGCCCGTCGAGCCCCGGAAATTCACAGCTAGAACTGCATACCCACGGTTGGCCAGGAACTGGTGCAGGCCATTCAATCCCCAGCCGTCCCGGCCCCAGGGCCCGCCATGAACGAGCAAGACCATCGGGAGAGCCTCGTCGGGTCGCCCGTCTTTCTCCGGGTCGCTGCCGACCGGCAGGGTCAGGTAGCTGACCAGGTCGAGCCCGTCCCGCGACTTGAGCGTCAGCGGATGCATCGGCGCGAGCGCATACTGGTTCAGCTCGTCACGGTTCGTGAACAGGAATGCTCCTTCCTGTCGGTCCCTGTCCCAAAGGTAGTAGGCAACCGGACCGTCACTCTCGACGAAGGCGACGATCCATTTCCGATCGTCGAGGGTACGGCTCGTAACGTTTACCTCGCCGTCACTCAGCGTCGCCAGAGCCTTGAAGTCGTCTTGAATCGACTGGTCGAGAATGTCCCACTCACGACGCTCAACGGTGTACGAGACCGCCTGGATGTTTCTCTCTGTCGGGTGCCGGAGGATGATCCCCGCGTCGGCGCGCGAGTCCTCGCTGATCAGCGCCACGTCGCCCGTTTCGAGATCGATTTCGGTCACGGCGCCGGTGTTCCGACCCCGACTGTCCATCATCTGCAGCCTCCGGCCGGTCCGGTCGAAACCGATCGGACCCGACGACAGGTTGTCCTCGTTCGGGATCTCGGTCCATTTCTCCCACCCGCCATCGTCCGTGCGCTCATGGAGCTCGTTCGCACCGGAAGGCATGAAGCGCGTGGCGAACCGCACGTTGTAGTCGTCGTCGGTCACGAAACCGGCAAACCCCTCGTTCTGCTGATCCAGTGAGCGCTCGCCGGTCCCGATGTCTATCCGGTACAGATCATGAAGCTGTGGGTCTCGGTCGTTGAGCCCCACCAGGATCTG